>DASZPJ010000027.1:0-17595 GCA_035550295.1 Saccharimonadales bacterium (SeqCode) | reverse complement strand
TTTGATGACCTGGATCACGACCTAAACCCGTTGACTGGCTTTGACATTGATCCAGCCCACGGGCTTTTGTTTAATTTTGCGCGAGTGCTATTTGACGGGCGGGAAGACGTCCAAGGCGTTTCATACGATGGCTTGCTAGACATTGCTGTTCGCCGCAGCATAGAAGATTTTTCCAGGACATGGGGCGACGACAAGCCGCACAATGGCCGCATAGTCAGCTGGGTTGGTCCACAGACAGAGCCGGTTGTAACCGATAAGCCTACCACTGATAAATATGTTTTGCGGCCGATTGATCCTAGCCTTTGGAAGGATGAGTCGCCATACGATGCCAATGTAGAGTCAGCCAGTTATTATCAAGAAAGGCAAAAGCAGACTTTAGCTTATGCAGTCTACGACAATGCCGGCAAACACGATCGTTACAACCGGCTAATAATGGAAGAATCAATAGTTGAGTACGCGCATAATTTGCCGGAAACTATTGCAGACCCAGATTTGGAATTAGTTTTTACAGAGGTTAGTGCATTTGGCAGGGTGCCTTTCATTCCGGGTTATGAACTCGCGTCCATTAGCTATAGCAGATCGGATAGCGGGTATAGGGATACTTTCCAATTCAAGAAACTGGATGTCGATCCTTACCGGCAGGCCGAGGTGACTTTGCCGGCTGATGGTCAGGAAGCGCTGGCTGCGTGGTACAAAGGGATCGGTTTAGACGCAGCTGCCAAAACTTTGGAATCCAGACCGTATACCATTAGCCAACTAGTTGATCTCATCAGAGCTAACAGCGAATATACCTTCAACGACCGTTATGCTGCTGCCTACTATTATGACCAGTTTGAAAACTTGGTCGATGACGAGGGCCGACTGCAAGTCCAGTGTAGCGGCGCAGCTTTATTCTTGCGCCAGTCTTTGTTGCAAGCCTTTGAAAACGTTGACGGATTTTCGGCTCGTACGATCGGCGGCCATTTCTTGAAGCCTAGCGACCGACGCGTTAGCCAGGCTCAACACGCCCAAGTGGCAATAACGATTAATGGCGAGCAATACATTCTGGATTCAACACCATCTATTCGTGGCAACAGTTTGCAGCGCGGCTTGCGGGATGAGCAGCGCCAAGATCGACAATGGCAAAACCGTGGTAAAAAACCAAGCATAGCCAGCCAGCTTGGCAATATTGGCAATGACCTTGGCGCGGCGTGGAACCTGACGGTTCAGGATTTTCAAAACTGGCGAAGCCAGCGCCGCGAAGCTGCTGCTATTAAAAAGGCTCATAAACAATCTAAAGCCGCCGCGAAAGAAGCCAACGCCGAGCAATTAGTTCCGGCAGAACCTAAAGCCGCCAAAGCCGAGCAGCCATTACCAGAGCTGGAAACGATCACACACCAAGAGTTTAAGCGCCAAAACCAACCGGACCTTGGCCGTTTGCAGAGCGAACTTCATGAACAACTAGAAGTTTTGCTAATGGCCCGCGACAAGACTGAGCTGTACGAAAATGCTTTGCGGCTGAGCAATGATGATCCGGTTCGCCGGGTGTTGGGTGTCGCAACGGCGGCGGTCCGCGGTGAGTTAGAGACAGCCGAACTGTCCCGACTAGGCAAGTACCTGGGTAATTACGCCACGGCTGATGCCGCTGTTTTGACTGAAGCCAAGCTCAAGCCGTACGCTCCAGAAACAGTGCGTTACTTGCAAGGTTTCGTTGGCCGTTTGCTTGAGGTGGCGAGCCAGTAGTATACTGTTAATTAAGCAGTGAAGTGGCTTCACCAACCATCGAGCTTCGGGGGAGTGGCGACGACAACCGTTATCGAAGTCGCAAGAGTAAAGTCGAGGTGGAACCTTCGCCAGAAAAGCGAACCGAGACGCTAGATTAAATACTGTTAACAGAGTATTTGATCGGCGTCATTTTTAATTCCAGGAGACAATCATGTCAGACCAGCACGACAATTTAGCAGCCATGCGGCACAGCTTGGCGCACATTATGGCGACGGCGATTCAGCGCCTGTGGCCCGAGGCGAAGTTTGGCGTTGGCCCGGCTGTTGAACATGGTTTCTACTACGACGTTGATTTGGGCGAAGCCAAGATTACCGAAGAAGACTTTGCCAAGATCGAAGCCGAAATGCAGAAAGTTATCGAAGCTAACTTCCCGTTCGAGAAGTTTGAAAAACCTATCGACGAAGCCATCTCTTGGGCGCAGGACGAGCACCAACCATATAAAGAAGAACTGTTGAATGACTTGAAGCGAGCCGGCACAACGGTGGCTAAAGACCTGGACGCCAGTGAGTTGGGCACGATTGCTGAAGGTGATTCGGCGGTTGATCAAGTTTCATTTTACCGCGACGGTGACTTTACAGACCTATGTCGCGGCCCGCACGTTGAATCAACCGGCAAAGTCGGCGCTTTCAAGCTGCTGAGAGTTAGTGGCGCATATTGGCGCGGCAACGAAAAAAACCAGCAAATGCAGCGGGTGTACGGTGCAGCTTTTGCCAACTCCAAAGATTTACGCGTGCATTTAGACCAGCTGGAAGAAGCTAAAAAACGCGACCACCGCAAGCTTGGCCAGGAACTAGATTTGTTTGTAATCTCTGATTTGGTTGGCCCAGGTTTGCCGCTGTTCACGCCACGCGGCACCGTACTGCGCAATGAATTGATCAAATTCTCCGAAGAATTACAGCGTGAAGCTGGTTACGAAGCCGTTTGGGCACCGCACATGACGCGCGTGGCGCTGTACCAAAAGTCCGGTCATTACGACAAATATCCTGAGCGGTTTGATGTCAGCAGCGTTGAGTCGGATGACAAATTCATGCTGAAGCCGATGAATTGTCCGCATGTTGCTCAGATTTTTGCCAGTCGTCCGCGGAGTTACCGCGATTTGCCGCAGCGTTATATGGAAACGACAACGATGTACCGCGACGAAAAATCCGGCGAGTTGCACGGCCTCAGCCGCGTTCGCGCGCTAACCCAAGACGACTCCCACGCTTTTGTGCGTCACGACCAGATTGAATCTGAAATGCGTGCCATCATCGGCATGGTCAAACAGATGTATTTGACGCTTGGTATGGATTTGAGTGTAGATTTGTCGTTCCGTGACGAGCAAGATAAATACTTCGGCGATCCAGAAAAGTGGGCTGAAGCCCAAAGCATTTTGGAGCAGATTGCCAAAGACGAAGAACTTGATTATCAGGTCATGCTTGGCGAAGCGGCATTCTATGGACCCAAAATTGACATCTATATTTCTGACGCGCTTGGTCGGCGCTGGCAGTGCGCGACTGTGCAGCTGGATTACGTCCAGCCTGAACGTTTTGAACTGGAATATATCAACGAAAACGGCCAGCCCGAACGGCCAGCGATGGTGCATAAGGCAATTCTGGGCTCGATTGAGCGGTTTTTGTCGGTGTACATTGAGCATACGGCAGGTAAATTCCCAGTTTGGCTGGCGCCAGAGCAAGTGCGGGTGATCACTGTAAACCAAGAGTCAGAAACGGTTGAGTTTGCTGAAAAGCTGGCCGAACACGCTCGAAAATTAGGCCTGCGCCTGACTGTCGACAATGCCAACGAATCAGTCGGCAAAAAAATCCGTGACGCCGAAGTCTGGAAAGTTCCGTACACTTTGGTGATCGGCGAAAAAGAGATTGCCAGCCACGAGGTTACACCGCGGATCCGAGCTGACCTACAAGTACAAGAACCGAAGCCAATAGGCACCGAAGAATTCCTGAAAACAGTGGCTCACGAAGCCAAAGGCCGAGCCAGCAAAACTTCCATATGAGCCAGCGCAAAACAATTGCGGTGGACCTGGACGACGTACTGGCGGCATCGGCTGAAGCCTGGGTGGCGTTTAGCAACCAGCAGTGGGGGACTAACCTGACAGTTGAGGATTACCAGGAAGATTGGTCGGCAGCCTGGCAGGTTGACCACGCCACCAGTGAAGAGCGCTGGAAGGATATAGAAGAGGCAGGAGTTTACATTAATGTACAACCGAACCTCAGCGCTACAGAGGTGTTGAAGCAGCTTAGCGAAAGCTATAAATTAGTGATTGCCACATCTCGGAGCGCGCCTATTTATAAGCCTACGATAGATTGGATCCGGCAACATTACGGCCAGGTGTTTAGCGAAGTGCACACCTCGGGAATTTTTGATAAAGGCATGTCGGACGAGGCAATTAAGCTCACCAAAGCCCAGTTATGCCGCGAAATCGGTGCCGACTACCTGATAGACGACCAGCTAAAGCATTGCCTGGCGGTGGCTGATGCTGGCATCGAAGCCATTTTGTTCGGCGATTATCCCTGGAACCAAATCGATAAATTGCCGAAAAATGTGACACGCTGCGCTGATTGGCCGGCGGTTTTGGAGTACTTTGATGCAGCCTGATGTAGAATTTCGCAAGCGAGTGGAATCTGTTGTGGCACAGATTCCAGCAGGCCGGGTGATGACTTATGGCCAGATCGCAGCCATTTGCGGTAACGCCCGGGCTGCCCGGATAGTCGGCGGCATCGCCCATTTTGGTGATCCGGATTTGCCGTGGCAGCGGGTTGTCAATAAATCCGGCGGTTTGGCGGCTGGTTATCCTGGCGGCCGGGCCGGGCACAAGCAAGTTTTGCAGGCCGAAGGCTTTGATGTGAGTGATGATTACCGCGTGGACGTGGAGAGACTACTTTGGAGACCAACCAAATAACCCCGCCAAAACTGCTGGTCCTTGTCGGTGAAACTGCCTCGGGTAAATCCGACTTGGCTATGAAGTTGGCCCAGGAGTTTGATGGCGAACTAATTTGCGCTGATAGCTGGACGGTTTATAAAGACTTTGACATCGGCACCGCTAAACCAACGATGTTAGAACGGGCGCAGATCCCGCACCACTTACTGGACGTGGCTGATGCCCGTGGCGGCTTTAGCGCGGTCATCTTCCAGCAGTTAGCTGAGTCGGCCATCAACGCCATTGTGGCCCGCGGCAAACTGCCGATTTTGGTTGGTGGCACCGGCTTATATATAGACAGCGTGATTTACCATTATGGATTTTTGGCGCCGCCACCGCCCGAATTGCGGCAGGAATTGAACGGCCTGAGTTTGGACCAGCTAATTGAACGAGCCAAAGCAGGCGGCTTGCCAATTGATAGTGTCGACATGCGCAACAAGCGGCGGGTGATCCGGCTGATCGAAAACGATGGACAGCTGCCGACCAAACAGCCGTTGCGACCCAACACACTAATTTTGGGATTAAGCGTGCCGCGTGAACAACTGGCGGAACGCATCACGGCCCGCGTGGATAAAATGCTGGATATGGGTCTGATGCAGGAAACACAAAAGTTGGCCGGCGAGTATGGCTGGGACGCCGAACCTATGAAGGGCATTGGCTACAGCCAGTGGAAGCCGTACTTTTTGGGCACCCAAAACCTGGCCGAAACGCGCCAAAAGATCATCAAAGCCACCTTGGATTTAGCCAAACGCCAACGGACATGGTTCAAGCGGAATAAAAGTATCCACTGGCTGGATGCCCCTGTAAATTTGGCTGCAACTAACGCCCTGGTGAATGACTTTTTGAGTTCAGAACTTCATGATTGAACCAAAGTTTGCTACAATCAAAACATGGTTGAGCAATTGTTTGGATCAAAGACTCGGGTAAAGCTTTTGCAGCTATTTTATAGCAACCCGAATCGCTCATTTTACGTGCGCGAAATCACCCGCAAAATCGACGAACAAATCAATTCGGTGCGCCGCGAACTCAGCAATTTACTGAGCATCGGCATCATCACGAGCGATAACACCAACAACAAACTTTATTACGAGGTCAACCAAAAGTTCGAGTATTACCAACCACTGCAGGAAATTTTTGGCGGCGGCGTAAATAAGAAGATCAAAAAGTCCACGCCAGCTGACGAAGACGGCGACGGCATTGTAGACACCGAACTTAAGGCCATTGGCCACGTGGACCTGGCGGTTTACACCGGCCAGTTTACGCGTGACGAAACTGCCGGCGTTGACTTCCTGGTCGTCGGTGAAGTTAACCCGAACGCCCTGCAAAAATATGTTAGTGAGCTGGAAGCTAAAGAAAACAAGAGCTTGCGCTACACCAGCATGAGCCTAGATGACTTCAAATATCGCCAGCAAATCCGGGATCGCTTTGCGCAAACGATTGAACAAGCTAAAAAGCAAGTTTTGGTTGACCTGCATAATTTACTGAGCGCAGCCGAAGCTGCTGAAACCGAAAAAGACAAGGAGTAAACAACAGATGGACCTGCAATTTTACGGTGCTAATTGTGTAAGTGTAAGCTACAAAGGTACCCGCTTAGTTATCGATGACAATTTGGCCGCGCTTGGTGGCAAAAGTATCACCAAAGCCGATGACGTGGCGCTGTTTACGACGGCTGCGCCGGAAGGTGTCAACGCCCGGCTAACTTTTGATAGCCCTGGCGAATACGAGGTTTCAGACATTTCCATTATTGGCGTTGCGGCTCGGGCTCATATGGATGAAGATGGCCTAAACGCGACAATGTTCAAACTGGTTGCTGGCGACCAAAGCGTGCTTATAACTGGCCATGTTTACCCGGAATTAAGCGAGGCTCAACTGGAAGCCATCGGCATGGTTGATGTTATGGTTGTGCCGGTTGGCGGCAATGGCTACACCGTTGACCCGGTTGGCGCCTTGAAATTGATCAAAGAAGTTGAACCGAAGCTAGTTATTCCAACGCACTATGCTGACAAATCTCTCAAGTATGAAGTCCCGCAGCAGGATCTGGCCAATGCCCTCAAAGAACTTGGCATGGAACCGAAAGAAACCGTCAGCAAGCTCAAGCTGAAACCCGGCGAACTCAGCGACGTAACACAACTGGTCGTTCTCGAGAAATCTTAGGAATAATATGAGCTTAGACATCTTACGTCATAATTTTGAGAAACAGGCGGAAGAGCTAGGCTTGGTTACGTATAGTTTCGATGATGATCCCGGGCAAATTCATGAACCTCACTCCCATGGCCGAGTAGACATACTGACAATTAGTGGAACGGCCGAATTGAGACTCGGCAAGGAGCCTTGGTTACCAGTTTGTGCGGGTGAAGTTACAGTCATACCAGCTGGGGTAGAGCATCGGGCTATTGCCGGACAAGATGGCTGGGGTTACGTTTTGGCTTGCACCGAGGACGAAGCTAGAAACCAGGGTTTCGGGACACCAATTATCCTAGACAAATAAAAAAAGCCCCGAAGGGCCGGTTTCTTACCGGAGTGACTACTTTTTGGCAGCTTCGGTCGGAAGAGGGCCGTTCAGTAGACCTTTTTTCTTAAGAGTACGAATAGCCTGGGTGGAAAGCTTCATTTGGACTTTTTTGCCATCGACAATAACAGTCTTGTTTTGGAGGTTTGGCTTCCAGACTTTCTTGGTGTGGCGCTGCGAAAAACTGACATTATTGCCGTATTGCTTGCCTTTGCCGGTGAGATCACACTTTTGCATAGAGGTTAATCTTAGCAAATTTGATCTGTTACGTCAACAGTTGGACGGCAGCAATGTCTTCCGGCGGCAGGGCCTTTAGGATTACTTCCATGCTCAACTTACTAAATGGGTCAATTAAGCCTGGGTCCAGATCGGCCAGCGGCTTCAGTACAAAAGCGCGGTCGCGGAAGCTGTCGTGCGGAATAGTCAGGCCGGGCGCATCCAAAATAGTATTGCCATAGAAGATGATATCGATGTCGATTTCGCGCGGCCCCCAGCGAAAAGTTTTAGTGCGACCCATATCTGTTTCGATGCCGTGAATCACCGCCAGCAGTGCTTGGGGCGTGAGGTGTGTTTGGCCCCGAATGGCAGTATTCAGGAAGTCTGGTTGCTCGGTGTAGCCGACGGCTTTGGATTGGTACAATGGCGCTCGTTTGATCTCTTTTAGATGGTTCGCCAGCAGATCGATCGCAGTATCAATAAAGGCTTTGGAGTCGCCAACATTGCTGCCGAGGCCCAAATAAACGTCGGTCATATGATAATCTTACCACTGTCGTCCCGCATTTATTCGGGGATCCATAAATATTTTTGTTTTGTCTGGATCCCCGAATAAATCGGGGACGACAAGATTTGCTATGATTTAGGCATGACGCAATTAGTTGGGATTCTTAATATTACGCCGGATAGTTTTAGTGACGGTGGGCAATTTGTGGACGTTGAGAAGGCGATTGGCCACGCCGAAAAACTGATTGATGACGGCGCCAGTTTGGTCGACATCGGCGCCGAAAGTACCCGCCCGAAGGCAACGCCGTTGACGCCGGAAGAGGAGTGGGAAAGGTTAGAACCGGTTTTACGTGAGCTTTTGGAAATCTATCCCGACCAAATCTCCGTCGACACTTATCATCCGGAAACGGCCCGCCATGCCTTGGCGCTCGGTGACGTCATCATCAATGACGTGACGGGTATGAACAACCCGGCAATGCGCGAAGTCGTGGCCGAGCACTATGCCCGGTTAATTATCAGCCACCTGCATGGTCGTGACCCGCAGGCCGCACACGAAGGCAAACTTATCGCCAGCAAGCAGCAGGTAATCGATGAATTAATGGCCAGCGTGGCCAAACTTGAGGCGCTTGGACTGGGCAAACAACAGATCATTCTCGACCCGGGAATTGGCTTTGGCAAAACACCGGCGGTCAATGAAGAACTGCTGGCTTTTGCCGCTGATGTGCCTGATTACCCGGTAATGATCGGCTATTCGCGCAAACGTTTCCTGGGCGACGACCGCATGGAACTCGGTCCAAACCTGGCAGCCGGCAAAATTGCCATCGCTAGCGGCGCAGCTTATTTACGGGTGCACGACGTTGCCGGCCACCAGTCGCTTCTAGACTGATATACTAGAGCCATGCTGACAGACATTTCCGGCGGCTATCTGATCGTCACACTGGTTACTATCATTGTGTCACTGAGTATCCACGAAGCCATGCATGGTTTTGCCGCCCACTGGCTAGGCGACGACACGGCGCAGCTGGAAGGGCGCCTAACGCTCAATCCACTAAAACACATCGACACTTTAACAACTGTTTTGCTGCCGATGGTTTTGATTGCCTTGCATTTACCACCGTTGCTGGCGGCCAAGCCAGTGCCATTTGACCCGCGGCGGCTAAAATACGATGAGTTTGGCATGGCCATCGTTGGCCTAGCCGGTCCGCTTACCAACCTGGCATTGGCAGTGATCGGGGCTATAATCTATCGGGTTTTTGGATTGCCCGGGGCATTCGACCAGTGTTTGGTAATTTTTGTGGAGATCAACATTTGGTTTTTCGTGTTCAACATGATCCCTATCCCGCCGCTTGATGGCTCGCGCCTACTGTATGCCTTGGCGCCAGAACCGCTGCAGGATGTTATGCGGCAAATTGAGGCCTTTGGCTTCTTGGCAATCTTGTTCTTTTTCTTCTTCGTTTTCCAGTTTGTTGCCGGGCCTTTGAGCAATCTTGTAGTGAGTATCTTCAATTTCCTGATGCTATAATTAAAAGAGTCGGGTTGGAGTATCAAAGCTTCTTCGCCGGGCGAATGATTATCTGATATTAATCATTAGGGAGCCTAAGATTTGCGTTTGGCCGTGGCCTACGCGTGCAGGCACCCACCTGGGATCCCTCAGGTGATCAAACCCGGAACCCGGCTTTTTGATTGAACATAAAGCTCTTGCTTAAAGTATCTATTTATGCTATAATATACACATTATGTCAGAGAAGATTGCCCTAGTTGGCTTTGGTGGTACGATTGCCATGGCTCCGAACGAACACGGTGCCTTAGCGCCGGCTTTGTCGGCTGACGATTTGGTGAAGAGTGCCCCCGGGCTGGCGAAGCTTGATGTTGAGCTGGATGTGCTCCAGTTGTCAGATGTCGATAGTAGTGACTTGGCGCCTAATGACTGGTCGCTGCTCAGCCAAAACATTGCAGACCTACACCAAAACTACGACGGCGTGCTGGTTACGCACGGCACCGACACCATGCCCTACACTGGTACCGCCGTTTCCATGGCGCTGGGTAGTGAACTTTCGATCCCGATAGTCTTTACTGGGTCGCAGCAAGACGTCAGCAAGGTGGGTAACGACGTGCAGACCAACTTAGAGCGGTCGATGCTAATCTTGCAGGAAGCTGCCAAGCAAGGCGTCAGCGAGACTATGATTGTATTTTCGAAGCGCGCCATGCGGGCTGCCCGAACCGTCAAAGAAAGTGGTTCAGACTACGACGCCTTCTATTCGCCGGGCTTTGAAAACCTGGCCACACTCAGCGCTTCCGACACTGTGAAGTTCAGCCCGCTGGCCATTCGCAAAGACAACCTAGGTTTGCCAATTTCACTCCGCGATTCCTTCGATGACGGTGTCGTTACCGTTGATGTAAAGCCTGGCCTGCGTGCCGAAACGGTCCGTTTGATGACATCTGCCAATAGTTGTAGGGGCATCATTATGAGCGCGCTAGGTTCGGGCAATATCCCAACCCGCAATCCTGAATATTCACTGCTGCCGGTAGTCGAAGAAGCCGTAGCTGCCGGCAAACCGGTTATTCTGACGACCAAGTTCGAAGGCGAAGAAACAACACCAGCCAGTTACGAATTGGGCCGCCAGGCGCTGGAAGCCGGCGCCGGTCACTCTGGCAATATGACGAGCGTCGCCGCAACCGTAAAGTTGATGTGGTTACTTGGCCAAGGCATGACTGATCCCGAAAAAATTAACAATGCCATGTTGCTGTCGCGCGTCGGCGAAGTCGATTAGTAGTCGGACAGGTTGCTAGTCGACTAGCTAAACTGGGCTTTGACTTTTGGCCGCGTCAGCACAACCAAAGGAATTAAGCTGATGACATATATACCGGCGAATTTAGCGTAGTCAGCCTTAACCTCACCCTTTATTTTTTTAGCGGTGTCCATATTATCCTGGGCTTCTTGAATTATTGTCTGCTTTTCGCTGTCCGTCAGGTACTTGTTGTTTTGGGTTTCAGTGATAGTCTTTTCGTCATCGGCTATAGCTTGGGCGGCTAGGGAGTTTACTGCGCTGTAGGCTTTATGGATAACCGAAGCGTAATGGATCAGCCCGTAAATACTTAACGCCAAGCTAATCAAAGCCAGCACTACGTAAATAATCCGGGCTATTTGCTTGCGTAGTATGATGCCGATACCGAGCAAGATGTCGAGTACGTCGAATGCTTTCAGCAGGGCTTTGCCACCAAAGCCGTAAGTTATTAGTGAGGAATTACCGATCAGGCTTATGAAGGCCGGTATAGCAATCAAAGCACCAACGACAATTATTACGATGATGACAGGGCTAGTTAGTCTGGCCTTAGTAGCCGCTGCTACTGGATCGACGGTAGTAGGGTCGCTATGTTCGGCGGCAGTTAGACCCACGGTGGCATTTGGATATATGGAGCTCATGTCGGGTGCAACCGGTGTCGCTGTTGCTGGTGGAATTGCTGGGGCAGGGGTAACTGTGGCCGGCGAAACGCCGGGGGCTAAGGTGGCCGGTGCTTGCGCAGGGACTGGCTGCGGGGCTGGAACCGGAGGATCTGGATTTGTGGGCATTGATGGTGTTACTGGTGGTGCTGGTACTGGGGCGGCCGGTTGCGGCTCAGCAACCGGCATAGCGGCAGCCGAAGCTGGCTGCAAATTCGGGTCGTCTGGCTGAAGAGTCAGTTCGCCGTGTTTCATTTGTGGAGTGTTGGGCGGACCGGGAGGCTGGTTGTCCATAGTCCAAGGATAACACAAGCGTAATGAATATTTAGCTGTTCAAATTTGAAGCCACGTCTTTTAGGGGTTTGTGCTGGAACATTCAGGTTGCAAGCACTCCTGCTATAATCAGTAAATTGATAAATACCAGGGTGTAGCTTAGTTGGTAAAGCGCCGGGCTGGGGGTCCGGAGAGCGCAGGTTCAAGTCCTGTCACCCTGACCATACAAAAAGTCCGCCTTGTGCGGGCTTTTTGTATGGTGGGCGTGGCCGGCGCAGGAACTGGGACCGCAGGGTCGCGGACGAGAAGCACAGGCAAAGCTGCGCTGGCGCAGGTTTGCCGAGCATCGCAGGAAGGAGCGCGCCCCTTAGGCGCGCGATAGTCCTGTCACCCTGACCATGCAAAGGCCTGGCTTGTCCGGCTTTTTGCATCTGTGAACTAACTCATAAACAGCAAAACTGTTAGCCTTCTTACTGCCGGCGTGCTGGATATTGGCTATGCTTGCCTAAGATTAAATAAAAGGAGGGTATTATGGTTTTGATTGCGGGTTTGGTGGTTTTACTACTCTGGCTGCTGGGATTTTCGTTCCACATTGCTGGAGGATTTATTCACCTGTTACTAATTGTTGGGGTGGTCTTGCTGCTGATCCACTTGATTAGTGGCCGTCGCCACACTACGTATTAATGAGAAGGAGGTTTTATGGTAGATAGAATTGAACATATAGAAGAGGTAGAAACTCCGACCAATATGGCTAGCACCAGCGCTGTGCACGAAGTGACTACGGCTACGCCAACGCTATCGACGCTGGTTGCCCGCGTGATTTGGTACGTGGCGGGCGTACTGGTAGCGCTCTTAATAGTCAGGTTTATGCTAGCCTTACTGGGCGCTAATCCGGGCAATGGCTTTGCTAACTTTATTTATAGCGTCAGCCATCCGTTTGTGGCACCGTTCTTCGGGCTGTTTAGCTATGACCAGCGGCTGGGAGTGGGACGGTTTGAAATTTACACACTGATCGCTATGGTCGTGTACGCCTTGGTTGCATGGGCCTTGGCGCGCTTGGTGACGATTGGCCAGTCCGACAGAGGTACGCATTACACCCATCACGCTACCAGAGCCTAAATACCGCCCAGCCCTTACTTGAATAATCCATAGAATATGATACAATTTATGGATGAATTTTGATGAACAATGCTTGGTGGAACGGTTATCGACAGCCAATGGCGGCAAAGATTATCGGCAGGCTAGGGCTGATGTTACAGAGACTGTGCGTGCCGGTGAGACAGTTGGCGATGATCAAATAGCTACTATGTGTGGTCGCTGCGCTGCGGGCATGCTTGTCAGCCCTGGGCCTGGAGGATGGTTTGCTGTGCGCGTCAAAGATGCTGCTCCAGAAGATGCTTGTCGGCCAGCCAGACGACCCGGTACTTGGGTAGGCAGCATTGATCCCCGAATAATTGAAGTTGCTCAGCCCGAGCAAGTTTCTTAAATCTATCCAGGCCAACTACCTTTGGCCGTGCTAAGATAGTAGGCATGTGGCAAACAACAAAACATGGGCTCTACAAACAATTTAACTTCGACGATTTCAAGCACGCCTGGGCGTTTATGGAGAAGGTTGCCGTGCTGGCCGAAGAGATGCAGCATCATCCGCGCTGGGAAAACGAATGGAATGTGGTGCAAGTCTGGCTGATCACCCACGAAGGCGACAACAACATTACCGACAAAGACCACGCCATGGCGACAGCTATCGACAAATTGTATGAAGGCGAAGCACCGCAAGCCGAAAAAGAAGCCAATCCGGCAATCCACCCCGACAAGGTCAAACTATTTGGCGATGGCGGCTCGCGCGGCAATCCCGGGCCGTCGGCCAGCGGCTTTGTGATCCTCGATATGGAAGACAACGTACTGGTCGACCAAGGCGTTTATCTGGGCGTCACCACCAACAACCAGGCCGAATACACGGCACTGAAGCTCGGCTTGGAAGAATGCCTAAAGATGGGCGTCAAAGAAGTTGAAATTTACATGGACAGCCTACTAGTGGTGAACCAGATCAACGGCATTTTCAAGGTGAAAAACCGCGACTTGTGGCCGATCCACGACGCCATCAAACAACTTATGAAGCAGTTCCAGGAAACTCACATCAGCCACGTGCCACGCGAGTTCAACAAGCTAGCCGACGCCGCCGTCAACCGTGCCCTAGACGATCATCTTGGCCTTAGTCATTAGAAGCACCAAAATGCCCAGCCCATGCCAAACAGGAAGATAAAGTAGAACAAAAACGACACCAGCACTAGTATTGCCAAGAGCAGCCATTTCAGCCAGGTGATGTGCGGTTGTTTATAAAATAGCAGCGCGCTGAGCGCAACCGCGATGGCGGAACCCCCGATAACTGTCCAGGCTAGACTTGGATCGCTGGGAATCACATCACACTCACTATGTTGGGTGTGAAAGAATGATGCTGCGCCCCAACTCACGTAAATTGCGGCCAACACATTCAAGATGAGAATGATTCGGATTACGCGGCGCTGGGTCATGCGATTAGTGTAGCATGACAAAAATTAACAGAGGTGCTATACTGCTTGAGCCAGATTATTGATTGGTCGCGTGTCGGCAACGATACGAGGAAAGTCCGGGCAGCAAAGGGAAATGGCAGTCGCTAACGGCGACCGGGCGTAAGCCTAGGGAAAGTGCCACAGAAACGATACTTCCGCTTCGGCGGTAAAGGTGAAAAGAGTGGGGTAAGAGCCCACAGTTCTGCACGGTGACGTGTGGAAGAGGTAAACCCTGCCTGCTGCAAGGAGATGGAAACTTTAGGGCCTAAAGCCCAAAGCGTCCCGCTAAGGATCCACCACAAAAACCGCTCGAGCCTGTCAGCAATGGCCGGCCTAGATAGATGACCAGTCTCGACAGAACCCGGCTTACAGATAATCTGGCACTACGTTATAATTAGATCAAATGACAATGCCATACTACAACTCCACTGACCGCTAAGTAGTACTTTAGTTTCGCTAGAGATTACTTAATTTGGAGTTTGAATATGGAATGTTTCAGCAAAGGTGAGAACCTTGAAGTCTTTGATTGGGTTAATGAAATACAGGCTGCTGCAGTTGACTGGCAGTGGGAGTGGATTGACGATTTGCCGTTGGATAAAGATCAGCGGGACGAAGTCTTTAAGCGAGTCTGCTTGGCAGCAAGTTTAATCACGGATGCGCTGTTTGATCCTATTAAGTGCGAAAAACTTATAGGTCCAAAGGAGTAGCGGAGCCGTACATTAAAAAAGACCTCCACCGAGGTCTTTTTTAATCCCTATTGCTTTGCTTATTTCTTAGCGGCTTTTACTACGGCGGTGAAGGCTTTGGGTTCGTTCACGGCTAGTTCGGCCAGGATCTTGCGGTCTAAGGTGATGTCGGCTTTCTTCAGGCCGGCGATCAGTTTAGAATAGGTCGTTCCGTTCAGGCGAGCGCCGGCGTTGATGCGGGCGTTCCACAACTGGCGGAAGGTGCGCTTCTGGTTCTTGCGGTCGCGGGTAGCGAACTGCAAAGACTTAGTGACGGCTTGTTTGCCGCGCTTGATACTAACCCGGTTTGGGTGACTAAAGCCTTTAGTCGCCTTACGGATCTTGTTGTGTTTGGCGTGAGATGTAACGCCGCGCTTTACTCGCATGATAACTCCTATAAATTCGGGCTAAACGCCGAGGTTCTTCTTAATGTTTTTAGCCATCTTGCCGGTACGGGTCGTCAGGCCACGCAAGGCTCGCTTGCGGCTGCCACTCTTCTTGCCCAAAAAGTGGTTAAGGTTGGCGCTGCCGACACGGACTTTACCGTTCTTACTGATTTTGACGCGGTCTTTGGTTCCGCTATGCGTCTTGAGTTTCGGCATTTGCCATCTCCTTTGTTACTGGTTCTGCTTGTGCCGGTTCGGCTTCGGCGGGTTTGGCCGCTTCAGCTGGACCGTACTTAACTTCTTGTTTACCGCTGGCCCGAACGACGAAGCTAAGTTGCTTGCCCGCCAGTTGCGGCTGTTGGTCGACTACTATTGTATCACCGAAGTTGGCAATAATCTTGGCTGCCAAACTAAAGCCGATGTCGCGGTGAGCTTGCTCACGGCCGCGGTAGAACAGGGTGACCTTTACCTTGTGGCCAGCTTGCAAAAACTTGGCCGCGCGGTTCATTTTGATCTCCAAATCGTGTTGGCCGATCTTCAGTCCCGAACGGATCTGCTTCATCTCCAAAGATTTGGCAGTTTTACGGTTTTTCTGCAGCTGCTTGGTGCGCTGGTAATTGTATTTACCCCAGTCGACAATCTTACAAACCGGCGGGTTGGCATCCGGTGAAATCTCCACCAGATCAAGTTCGCGTTCTTCAGCCAGCTGCAACGCTTCCGCCCGGCTCAATACACCGAGCTGTTTGCCGTCATCATCGATGACCCGCATCTGAGGTGCCCGAATCTGTTGATTCAGGCGAGTGAACTTGGCTATGACCTACTCCCGCTCTTAGTTGATTGCAAGATGCATAGCATTGTAACAGAGAGACGGCCAGAGGTCAAACAGTTGGTGGTTTCTTAGATACGCTTGGCAATTTCGGCACTAGCTTGTTCGGCGCCAATGACTAAATTGCGAAGGGCAAGCTCGGCATGATTGCCACGGTACGGGGATGGATAATCACTGTCCATTGGATCTTGGCCGGCAGTTAGATGATCTACCAGAGTCTGCTCACTCAACAGAGCTTCTGGGGCTACAAACGTCCTGAAAATCGAGACTACATTATCGTCGTAATAATGTGGATGGTAGGCATCTACGCCCACGCCGATCTTGCCGACAGTATCAACAGAAATGTGAGTATGTTCAGTCTTGCCTCGGCGGTAATCCGGCTGTACGGCCTCTAGTCTCGGCCGAGTGACCTTAAAAGCACCCGTCGGGTCGCCATCCCCGTCAATTGCCAATTTCAGCCGTCGTGGCAGGACAAGGCCACCGAGACGTAAGGTGAATTCGCCGGTTTCCGGTTCGCGTGATATGCCTCGAGTGTCGACTTGACCGCTTTTTACGAGGTCATACATTGCTTGTAGCTGGCTTACGGCTTTGTTAATCCGAGCCTGTCGTTCTGCGGCTTTAGCCTGACGCCTCGCGGCACGAAGGTCGTTACCGTCGCCGGGTAACATCGGCGCTTCTCTGAAACCAGGCACTTTAGTATTGGCCATGCTGAACTCCCGATTAATTGACTTAGATTATTTACTTATTGAGTATACTTTGCAAGCTTGAGCGGTTAGCTGGCGGCTACTGGGGCGCGGTAGGCTAGGGCTTCGGTGATGTGCGGCTGGGTGATGGTTTCCGATCCGGCCAGGTCGGCGATAGTGCGGGCGACTTTGACGGCGCGCATGTAAGCCCGGGCGGAGAGGTTTAGTTTGGACGCCGCGGCGTCCAATAACTCCTTGGCATCGGCCGCCAACTGTCCAACCCGTTTGATATCGGCATTGGTCATGTCGGCGTTGAGTTTGCTGTGGCGGCCGTAACGTTTGGCTTGGATGGCGCGGGCAGCGGCGATTCGGTCGCGAACTTTTTGATCTGTTTCTTGGTCGATTTGCTTGCTCAGTAGGCTGGCGTGTTTGATCTCGTGGACTTGGCTGTGCAGGTCTATTCGGTCCAGAATCGGCCCACTCAACCGCTGTTGATAGCGGGTAATTTGGTGTGGCAGGCAGCGGCAGGTTCCGGAAGTTCCGTAGTAGCCGCAAGGGCAGGGATTGGCCGTCGCCACCAGTATAAAGTTGGCCGGATATTCGGCGGTGTCTTTGGCTCTGGCAATGGTGATAACACGGTCTTCCAGTGGTTGGCGCAGTGCCTCTAACGTCATGCGGTTGAACTCCGGTAATTCGTCGCAAAACAGCACGCCGCGGTGGCTCAGGCTGATCTCGCCCGGCCGCAAACTAATCCCGCCACCGATGATGGCGATATGGCTGGCGCTGTGGTGTGGCGATCGAAAT
>DASZPJ010000026.1:0-12019 GCA_035550295.1 Saccharimonadales bacterium (SeqCode) | reverse complement strand
CAAGCTCATGCTCGGGAGCTAAAACCATGAACGTTGCGCCGTAAAGCGTGTCTGGCCGCGTGGTGAAAATTCGGATGATATCTTTACTTCCATCAACGTTGAAGTCAACTTCGGCGCCAACGCTCTTGCCAATCCAGTTTTTCTGCGCCAGCTTGACGCTTTCCGTCCAGTCCAGGTCGTCTATTGCTTCCAAAAGTTCGTCAGCATATTCGGTGATTTTGAAGAACCACTGCTTGATTTCCTTTTTCTGAACCAGCGGATCATCCGGTCCATCATGCCGCCAACACTTGCCGTCGATGACTTGCTCGTTGGCTAAGACGGTGTTGTCGATTTCGCAGTACCATTGCATGCGGCTGTCCTGGTAGGCCAAACCGTGCTCGTACATCTTCACGAAAATCCACTGTGTCCACTTGTAGTATTCCGGCAGGTGGGTGGCGATTTCCTTTTCCCAGTCGTTGCTCCAACCCATGGCTTTGTACTGTTTGTGATAATCCGGAATGATCGTCGCCATGCTGACTTGCGGGCTAACGCCAGCTTTAATTGCATAATTCTCTGCCGGCAAACCAAACGCGTCCCAGCCAACGGGATGATAACTTTCAAAACCTTGCTGCCTTTTGAACCGCGCCTTCACATCACTGATGGTGTAGTTCATGGCATGACCGATGTGAATCCCAGCACCAGACGGATAGTTAAACATGCTCATGGCTATGTATTTGGGCTTCTTCGAATCCAGATCGGCCGTATACGTGCCGGTCTCATCCCAAAACTTCTGCCACTTGGGTTCAATTTCCTTAGGGTTATAACGCTGCATGATGAGCCAATATTATATCAGTTCTTATCTGTTAAAGCGACTATTCCCACTCGGTGGTGGCTGGTGGTTTGTTGGTGACGTCTAGGAAAACTTGGGAGATGCCTTCTACTTCAGATGAAATTCGTTCACTTAACTTGCTTAGGAACTCTTCTGGCAGATCTCGACTAGGTAACATGGCTTGAACTGTCATAAATGTACTGGTGATCACGGGCCGTAATACGATTGAGCGTTTGCCTGGTTTGTCGAAGCTAACCGGAATTGAGACAACTGGGAATTGGGCAATCTTGCCAAGCAGATCAGCCGTGCGCATTTCTTCGTGGACAATGGCGTCGGCTTGGCGAAGTTGGTCGCGCACATCAGCCGTCAGATATGTTTCAGTGAGTGAAAAATCTGTGAGTGAGCCGGGAATCAGTGAATAAATTACGCGGTTCAGGACGCCGCGGTTTTGGGCTGGCAGGTCGGCTCCAAACTTTGCGAGATCTTCAGCGCTGTAGTTTCCATTTTCGACGGCGGCTACAAATAAGTGCGAGCGTTCATCGCCACCAACGCCGACACTGCGGATTGGCAAAAGCTCAATATTATTTTGATTGGATTCCAGCCTGCGCTGGAATGACGTGGAAACTTCACCGTCAGAGCATAAGATTCGGATGGCGGTGCCGGGGCCAGGGAATGGCTGGCGGCCAACAAGGCTTTCCGGTAAACCGAGTTCGCGGCCGAGTTCGCGAACTTCGTCTTTGAATAGGTCGTCGATTGGCTCGATTAGCAGTCCAGCTGCCTTTAGTTCCTGCACTTCTTTAACTTGGTTGTGGTGCGACTTGATGGTCATGGTGTTGTGGTCGCCGGTGCTGTGGCCGGATTCGATGCGGTCGGCGGCGTTGGTGCCTTGCAACAGCAAAGCTTCGTCGAGTTTTAGGCTGGCGACGAGCTCGTTTTGGATCTGCACAAAAACTTTGCCGATTATCTTGCGCTTCTCTTCCGGATCAGTAACTTGCACTAGCGGACCAACTTTTTTGCCGTCGATTTCGACCGTTCCCTGCTCGAACTTTTCGGCAGCGTCGATCTTCTGGACAGGCAAACCGGCAGCCTGCAAAGATTCAATCACTTCATCGTCTTCATCTCGCATAAAACCGCTATCGATGTAGAAATAATGCAGCTGGTCTTTGGGCAAAGCTTTGGCCGCCAACGTCGCGGCTACACTTGAGTCCACGCCACCGCTTACAAAAGCGATTACCGGCCGGCCGTTGGCTTGTTTGATAATTTCGGCTTGCTTGGCTTCAACGATTGCCTGTAGCCGTTTTTCCTGGAATGCTTCGTCGGGCTGCAGGCCGGCAATGCCGAACAGGAAGTTCTTGAAAACCTGGTAGCCTTCTGGCGTGTCGTCAAAAACTTCCGGATGGAATTGCACGCCAACTTTGTTGTCTTTGGCGATCGCCGAATAAGCCGTCGAGCCGTCGCTGAGCTGGTGTAAGCCAATCGTCACGAAACCGTCGGGAATTGAAGTCACGAAGTCACCATGCGTGAATAATCCGGTGAAGTCATGTTTGATACCTTTGAAAATTGGGTGGCTAACGTCAACTTGGGTCGTTACCCGACCGTCTTCGCGAATAGCGTTTTTGGTAACATTGCCGCCTTGCATGACGACCATGGCTTGCATGCCGAAACAAATGCCCAGCAGCGGCAGCGGCGAATCCCAAATGTCAGCGACAGGTTTTGGCGCCGCGCCTTCGGAAGTATTGGCTGGACTGCCGGAAATGATAATCGCACCGTAATTTTCTTCGATTTTTGCGCGTTCAGTATTTAGTGGCAAAACGTCAGCCGGAATACCCTGTCGCTCTACTGCTTTGCGCACCAAGTCCACGTATTGCCCGCCAGCGTCGAGAATGGCCACTCGGTTTTGCTGTAACCGCTGGTCGTGTTTCATATCTTATTGTACCACTATTCGTCGGTGTTTTTGAAGTCGAAATGCCACCACTCGGATGGTAACTGCACAAAGCCAAATTGCGCCAAGCCTTCCGCCAAAAAGCTGCGATTGGATAGCTGTTCGTAAGTTAAGCCTTCGGCGTCAGCCTGCGCTTTCGGGCTGGAATCAGCGAAGTCTGTGCCCATGTCCAAAAGTTCACCGTCTTTATAGGCCAACGTCACGTCGATAGCCAAACCGTTTGTATGATTTGGTTTGGCGAAGTAAGCATTCCAGATAACCACGCGCAGCGCAAAATCATTGAAGTATTTGGCGGCTTTAACAAGATTTTCCGCGGCAACAGGATCTAACTTTGTGGTCGCGTCGTCACTGCGAATATCAAAAATCGCGTTTGGGATGAGCGTGGCAATATCTACCAGTTCGGTTTCCATAGCTAGAATTGTGGCAGATTATGGGCGAGATTCCCAGCTTATACCGGAACAAATTCTATAGACGGATTTGGCGCAATGTGAAGGCAGCGGTTAAAGGCATTTTGGTGGCTGTATTCAACGATACGGTTGACTAGGCTCCACTTATGCAAGCGATCAGCCACGGCGACTATTGCATCCATGATAGCCGGATCGTAAGCCTTGTCAGCTTCGGGGCTAACGTAGCGATGTTCCGGCGATGCCAGACGCTGCAGTATCTCCGCGGCCGCACGGTAGCCGGCTTGCTGCTTGCGTTCCGGATGAACCACTGGAACCAAAATACCATTTTCGTTGCGGACGTAATAGCCCGAACTGTCGATGTCAAAAGCCGCCGCTCGCATATGCGTGCTGTCGGCAACTGCCAGCTTGGTTGGATCTTTTACGATTTCGGCTTGTCGTAATTTATGACGGCCAGCTGAGGTTATTGATAAAAGCGTGTCGGGAGCTTCAAGGCCCCGATCTTCCAGTTCATCGCGCCACAATTGGCCAACGACCGTTAGCGCCGAGGCGGCGGCGGGCAGCAAGTAAGGTGTAAATTGATCGTACCACTCAGGGTTTCGCATGCGGCCAGCCAAGGCGTAGTTTTCGTCGCCTTCGATTTGTACAAGTTCACCAGTGGCCAGGGCAGCCAGCATTTCCGGGTGGTCGGCAAAAATTCGATGGTCTTTGTACCATTCACGTTCGCGTTCGGTGTTTTGCGGCAAGGCAGCGATCTCTTCCGCGCTGGCCGCCGCCAAGCTCGGAACAATCACCACCCCTTCACGGGTTTCAGCCATTAGAATTGCTGTAAGTAGTTAGTGTTAAATACGGTCGTTAAAGCCTGGCGTTCGGCGTGGCGTTCTTTGGCAAAAGCCACCAGCTTTTGGACTAGTTCGACGTTGCTGATGCCAGCCTTATTCCAGTTGTGGGCGTAGAGTCCGCCGGGCAATGGGTTCACTTCGTTGAAGTAAACGGCTTTGGTTTTGCTATCCACCAGCATGTCGACGCGGGCAATGCCGCTGCAACCCAAAGCCTGGTAAACGGCCAAACCAGTCGTTTCGGCTTTATCATACAAATCTTCGGGAATATCAGCCGGAATTTGGCTGTAGCCTTGGGCACCTTTGGCGCCTTTGCCCCCACCCTTGCCTTTTTTGCCGCCTTGCATGTACTTGGTTTCGAAGTCGAAAAAGTCTTCGGCCTTGGTGAGCGGTTGTTCTAATAATGCGGCTTGTGGCCTGTCGGCCGGACCCATGATTGGCAAAGTAAGCTCGATCAAATTATTGACGGCTTCTTCCACCAGGACTTCATCATCATAGTGCGCGGCAACTTCCAGCGCGTTGCGCAGTTCGGTCTCATTTTGCACGCGACTAATGCCGATGCTGGAACCAAGCTTGGCCGGTTTTACGAATAGTGGATACTTCAAGCTTTTTTGGGTCGTGGTGACGGCTTTACCGGGTTCGCGCTCCAGCTGGGCTTTGCTGAAAACTTCGAATTTCGGCGTCGGAATGTTGTTAGCCACGGCAATTTGTTTGGCCAGGACTTTATTCATGGCAATCGCGCTGGCGCTGACGCCACAGCCAACGTAGGGAATGCCGGCCAGGTCAAGTAGGCCCATTAACGCGCCGTCTTCGCCGTAAGTTCCGTGCATAGCTGGGAATACCAGATCAATTTTCTTTGTTTGCTTGCGGCCGGCGATGCCGCTGGCCTTAACAAGCGTCATGCCGCCGTCAAACTGGACACTGGTTGGCTGGGTTCGGTGCAGAAAATCCTGGATCTCACCAGAGGTGAAAAGCTTGATATCTTTGAGCTTTTCGTCCCAGTACCAGGCGCCGTCTTTAGCAATGTAAATAGCCTCGACGTGATATTTCTTAGTAAGTTCTAAAGGCTTGATGATGCTGGCGATAGCAGTAACTACCGAAACGTCGTGTTCGGCCGACCTACCACCAAAAATGACTGCGATATTTTCCATAATTAACAGGTTAGCACAAACCTAATTACAATTCAAGTATACAATTAAGTAATACAATTAATTGACAAATTGAAAGACAAGGGTTTATATTCGCCGCACCATAAACCTAAAAAGGAGGATACGATGGGTATAGAAAGTTTGGATAAGCAAGGTGGTGAGGAGCTATTTGCCGGAACAACGCCAGCATCAATCAAGGGCGTTGACGACCGTCTGCTGGCGATGTCAGAAAAAATGCTAGAGCACTGGCCCGACGATGACCCGACGGCCGCCCGCGAAGTTCCGTTTACATTACCAGCTGAAGGTACGGCAGCCAACCGAACCAGTAATTTAAGCAACCAACGAGCTCACATTATACGCACTAATTCCGACAAAATTGGTGGTCGCAACAGCGATGGTTCTTACCGGGTTTACCCGTACGGCGGCAGCTAAGCGTAGTTGTCAGGCCAGTCGTTTTGCATTAGCACCAAATCGCCGCTAGCGACAAAGTGTTGCAAGTTGGTGTAGAACTCCAGCGGATTGGTTTCTATCTGTAATTCGCCCTGGTAGTTGCCCTGCTCTAGCCCGGATTTGATAAAGTCGGTGACTGAATTTTGCATCAGCACCACTAAATCCGGTTGGGCGCCAGCGATGAGTTTGCCCATTTCCCGATGAACGCGCTGGTTCTCTTCGCCTTGGTCGACGAGTCCGGGCGTGACGTAAATTTTACGTCCGGCCCTGAGGTCATGCAGTAACTGCGTGCCGGCACGGATGCCCTCTAAGTTACCGTTGTAGGTGTCGTCAATTATCCATGCACCGCCCAGTTGGTATGGCTGCATCCGGTGTTCAAAGGGTCGTGTTTTAGCAACGCCAGCCTGGACTTGCTTGGTGTTCAGGCCAAATTCCAAACCGAGTGCCGCTACCAAACTCAAGTAGCCGACTTGGTGTTTGCCCAATAATTCACTCTTGAGCTTGAGCGTTTGCTTGCCTTTTTTAAGCGTAAAGCTAGTGCCTTCCAGGCTGGTTTTGATGTCGGTTGCTTTCCAGCCAAGCGCACCGTGGACATTAAATTCGTGATAGCCTTTCTTGATAAATGCTTTCGTTTCGGTGGAATCGGCATTCACAAAAACATTCTCGCCACGCAAATAATCAGCCACACTAAAGATATCTTCCCCCGCAGCCCGGAGCGTTTTGTAATGATTTAGATGTGCCGGTGCCAAGCCGGTGATAATGGCGTGCGTTGGATGTGTAATCTTGGCAAATCTTTCTACATCGCCCGGTTCGCCCTCGCCGTATTCAATGACCAGAACGTCTTCATTACCAGATAGTTTTTTGGCGAATTGGGCGTGGCTGCTGCTGACGTTTTTGTTGGCTGGGGTGACAGCAACGTCCAAGCCTTCGCCCAAAACAGTTGCCAAAAGTTCTTTCAGAGTCGTTTTGCCATAACTGCCGGCAACCGCAATTTTGGCTCCCGGATGGCTGGCAAAAATTACAGCTGATTCTTCTATAGCCAGTTTGTTTTTTGGATTGCTAAGCAAATAACGTCCAGCCAAGAGTGGCACAACCAGCAAATAAGCCCAGACAAACGGGTAGCTTAGGACTACCCCGGCGCCAAAGGCTTGGCCGCCAGTTATGGAACCGTGAAAGCCTAGGCAGACCAGCAATAGGCCAATTAGCAACTGCAGGCCAATGCCCACCTGCAAAGCCAAAAGCAGCAACTTAGCGGCGCGCGTTTTATCCAACTGACGGCGATTCATAACATTGCTAAAGTCGCTGGTTCGCCTAACCCAAGCCAAATAGGGCCCTATCTGGTATTCGGTGCTTTGCAACATATAGACCAAAGCTTTGGGATAGCTGGGCAAATAAATACTAAAGCCGCGCAGGAATTGCTTCATGCCAAGAACTCCTCGATGGCTCTCGTCACAATTTGCGGCTGATCAAGGTGAACAAAATGCCCGGCCGATGGCACGACTTTTAATTCCGAGCCCTTGATGAGCTGATGGTAGCGCTGGCCATAGGCCAGTGGGACGGCTTGGTCATCCTCGGCAAAAATTAGCAAAGTCGGCACCGAGATTTTGCTGGCGTCAATTTGGACGTCTTGGCTGACTGTTTTTTTGAAAGTTTCTTCCAGCTGCGGCACCACTAACATGTCCGAACCCGCGGCGGCGTAGAGTTTCTTGCGTAAAGCCTGCTTTTTACTTTGTGGCAGCCAAGCGGTAGCGACTTTGCCGGTTTTGGCCACGGCTTTGAGGGCCAGCTTTCTGCCTGTTTGTTTCAAACGCACGCCAGAGGCAGCCAGTAAGACAAGTTTCTGCGGGTGTAGAACGCCTAGACCGGCGCCACGGATGGCTACTGCGCCGCCGTTGCTATGGCCAATGACGGCGTATGGCTGGTCGAGTTCCAGTTTGGCCAACACGGCCGCTACAAAATGAGCGTAATTGTCGAGGTTCCAAGCGGCTGCCGGCACTTGGCTACCGCCAAAGCCCGGCAAATCAACGGCCAGGACCTGATAGCTTTTGGACAGCCCAGAAGCCAGTTGGGATAAGCCTTTCGAGCTATCGCCCCAACCATGCAGCAAAACCACTAGCTTGCCCTTGCCGCTCAAGGAGTATTGGGTCAATAGGGCGTCAACAACAACTTGCATGTGCTTATTATAGCGCGAACTGGGGTGAGATTACTGCAACAAGGCGTCACACTTGGCCGGGACCGGCGTGCCATTGTTGAAGTAGTTCTCTTCGGCCACAGTACAGTCGTGGTGAAGATCAGCACTGCTTTGGGCATCACCCGATGGGTCAGTCGTCCCGCTGCCAGAACTAAACATGTCTATGTACGGGCCAAATCCCAGCTGGTCCAGAATGGTAGTAAGTGACTTGGCGCCAGTCGGAGCGCTAATTGCGGGTGCAGAATTTGAAGGCTTGGCATTCAGGTTAGCCTTGAAGCTAAAGTTGTCGGTGCCAGTGTCTTTAATGTTCAGGTTGAAGCCCATGCTGTTGGTTTTGCTGTCGAGCGTCAGCCCAAATGAAGCAGAAGTATTGTCATCGCCAGTCTCGTGGTCGTAGACATTGACGAAGAATGGGTAGCTGGAACCGCCGGTGTAGTTAAGTCCAAATTCGCCATAGTTATTGCTTGGGTTATCCGGATCACTGACGCGGACTTTGTAGATCAAACGGTGGGACGTGTCCATCCATATGTCAAGTGGTCGCATAACCTTGGCATTATCAACATCTTGTTCCAGCGAGTCATAGCCCAAACCAACATAGTTTTCATAGTGGTTTTTGGTGATCCAGCCGTACAGTTTGCTGGACTTCAAGGCGTCGCGCTGGGCAGTAATGTACTTCTTCAGGTTTTCTTTATTGGGAGTTACCTGGTAGTGGTAAGTACTGTGTCCGTCGACAGTTTCCTTGCCAACGGTCTTAGTGAGCGTAAAGACCGCCTTTGTTTTGTCGTCAGTAAAGACATATTGGTCGTTGACCTTGCCAAAAGCGTCCAGCTCATCATTAACCTGGGCCCGGGTGGGAGCATTAATGTTGGTAGCTGATTGGCCGGTGGAGCTGTCGCCGATTTGTTGTAATTCCTGAAGCAATGATTGGTCAACTTGGATCCATTGGTTATCATATGGCATTACAACTGAAGTCAGGTCCGTTCCGGCTAGTTTTGACAGGCCTTTAAGCCCGCTGGCTTTGAAGAAAACGTCAGGCAGTTTGCTTTTAGCGTTGCTAACTGAACGTTCTTCTATGCCTAGCCGGCTTGCTCCAATATTGACGTCAACTTTAACATCAGAGCTTTTGCCGTCGCTTTGGGCTGACAGCTTACCGTCAGTCGCAAAGCTGCCGGCACCAAGGGTGTAGCTACCATCAGCCGTAAAGCCTTTGTAGTGTTGGGCTGATTGCTGGTTGATGTAATCTATTAGCTTGCTGTAGCCTTTGGAAGTGTTTTTGAGCGATTGGCTATAAATTGTCGACGGGCTGTTGTAATAGCCAAAGTAATAAGCTGAAGCGCCACCAACAAGGACGACTGCTAGGACTACACCCGCCAAGAGTGATTTCTTGACTTTGAAAGTGCGGCCGGTTTTGGCCGGACCAGCAGCGGGAGAGGGTGTCGATGCCGGCGCGGAAGAATCGGCTGCCGGTGCAGCAGGCTCGTCGCCACCCATCATGACAACCGGTGAAGCGGCATCGGCTGCGACAGGTGTTGTGCCGGGTGTTTCGGGAACAGGGCTGGTTTCTGCTGGCGTCGCTGCTGGCATTGCTGGTTCTTGTGTATTTGCGGGTTGGGTATCTGGCGAATTGGGATCCATGAACTACGACTCCTTACAAACTAAACTGAGTTATACCTGAGAGCAATTATATACATAAGCGGTGAGGGATCAAACAATTTAGAGGATACGCTGCAAATTGATAGTTTGCGCGGTTGAATATACTCACATTCTAGTAGCTGGGCCTGAGGGAGTTGCCACCAACTAAAAACCGGCCTAGGCCGGTTTTTAGTTGGTGGGCGAGGTGGGACTTGAACCCACAAGGCTTATTCAGCCAGCGGATTTTAAGTCCGCCGCGTATACCAATTCCGCCACTCGCCCCGAATTCTTGGGTTCCCGGCAAAAGACTGCTTTTGTTGGGGTAAAGCGTAGGGGTTGTCGTAGGTTGTAGCCAATATGCGGTCGCATATTGCGGAGACCGGAGGCAAGCCTAAGCTGGAGGCGCCGACGAGATTCGCACTCGTGTACAAGGTTTTGCAGACCTTTGCCTAACTCCTCGGCCACAGCGCCACGCATACTATCTTATCAGACTTCGGCTCTAGCCACGCCAAGCAATTATCTAGGCACTGTTGTCCGGCGGGAATTCGTTAGGCCAGCGATGGGGATAATAGTGCTGCAGAGTTGGCCTTAAGGTCTCATCAACGCCCAATATTTCAAGTGTTTCGGATGGCTTATGATAACGATCCAGTAAATCTTCAAATTCTTCAATCCGTTCTTTGCTCATTTCCAGCGGCAAATGCCATGGCCTGTCGGCGTCCTTGATGTGACGTCTTGCAGCATCCTGGGCGACAATCCGCACAATATACTGGCGCTGGCGATCAGTCGCATGGACGGCCGCCTCATGATTGAAGATCAGTAACTCCTCGTCATCTGTATCAACGGCTCGGATGTGGGTTTGGGCAACCATAGAAAATTCATGAGCCGGCTCCAGCATACGCAAACGCTCAGCCTGTTCCCGGCCGCGATATGCAAAACGTCTTATCGTTTGGGCAGCCAGCCAACGACTGGCACTCCAGGCGTACCGTGTTGGCAATGTACTATAGCGCAATGCCTGCCAACCCAACGATAGGGCAGTGACCGAATAAGATGTAGGTTGCCTTTGCTCGCCCGCTTCCCTCATCAACCTCCTCGCCTTTGTGGCCAAATTCTAGCTTGGTATTATTTAAGTAGAAGAGTATAGACGCTGCGAGCGATCCTGTTAGTCAGAATTTTCGCAGTGGATATTAAAGACCAAGGAAACCTATTTAACGAATACGGCTGGCGGTGCCGGGAAGTTAGGCAATGCCGAAAAGCGTGCCTGGCTTAGAAACGCCAGGTGTAAGCTACGATCAACGTCGTTGCCCGGCAAAGCCCGGTGCAAGGTACCGACCTGCGGGAAAATCACCCCAACCCCCGGCTCCCAATCAACAATTGATGTTAGCCCCAGCCTTCGCGGTGTGTCGCCAGCCAAATATTCCCAGCGAAAATCGCGCAAAATTGAGGTCATATCCTGCCGTGTGTCCAAATCCACCAGCTCTGCAGCACGGCCGCCGGCATCCAAAAACAAGCTGTCATGACCGCTAAATGGCGTCGTCCTTATTAGGTGGAATTCCTTGGGTGGATATTTTTCGTCGATGTAATCAGCCAAGTCTTCGTCGCTGGTCAGTGTGCGATCAACGCCGGCCCCTAGCAGCTCTGCATTGGCCTTTGCTATGTCAATAGCCGTAATTTGCTGCAACCGGTCCTGCTCTTGTTGTGTCATAAATGGCCGTAAGTAAGGCATGGCTTGGCGCTGGTAAGTACTGTCAGCAAAGATAACTTTTAGGTAGTCTAGGTCGTGATCGTTCAAACCACGTTTAGCCCAGAACTTATCGTCAAGGCTGATTTGAAGTAATTTTACAGTATCGAGGAGCTCCGTTCCCGGCACTGGCCCAGCGGCTTCTTTGCAAACACTGCCGGTCAAGACTGGCTGGACCGGCCAGCGTGTGCCATCAACATGCCAGAAATGATCCCCTGCCCACCAATCGCGCCATTGGCTACCGTCAGACCTACGTTGCATACTGTAAGCAATATTGGGATCTGGGTGCTCGATTAATCTAGGGCCGCCGATTGCCAATTCGCCTAAAACAGCTGGGAAGATCTGGTGTAAATTTTCAGCCCATTCTTGGGGTGTATCTGGTACTTCATTGACGCGGAACAGCAGTGTTTCGCTGGCTTCAAAACCTAAGGACTGTACATCCAAAACTTCCACAAGTAGGCCCTCTTAAGTCAGGCTTATTATCGCACAAATTGTGAGGTATTCACACTTTAGGCTGAAGCAGAGGGATCCAAAGTGGCAGTAGGCTGGCCCGTGTTTTCGGCAACCTTGGGGTCACAAACCACATAGAAGTGATTGGTTAGATCATTATCGAAGTCGGGTTTACTATCAGCAAAATAAACTGCGGTGCGCACGATACATGCCTTACCTACTGCCCTCGCATCACCAAACATTTCGGGAATCGGGCCAAAACTCTCAAGATCTCCGGCGGTCAAGGATGATTGGCAGTCACTAGCGAAAGCCTTGGCATCATGCTTGAAATGATCGAAGGGTATGTTTAGCGCCTCGCTCATTTGCTGAACGTCATTAACATTGTACGGGCTGTTCGTTGCCAGCAGTGGCTTCGGC
>DASZPJ010000025.1:0-15566 GCA_035550295.1 Saccharimonadales bacterium (SeqCode) | reverse complement strand
CCCTCAGTTTGGGGTACGTTCCAACGCGTTACTCAGCCGTCCGCCGCTCGTGTATTCTCACACCACATTTGATCTCGCTCTCTCGGTTGAGAGCTATTCCCAGGTACTTCACCGAAGTTGAAATCTTTGTCCATACTTCGTTTGTGATGCGATTGCTGCGCAATCGCGACCTGGCTCGATCCAATGCAGAGTGAGAACCTTACCGCTCGACTTGCATGTATTAGGCACGCCGCCAGCGTTCATCCTGAGCCAGGATCAAACTCTCCAAAAAAGAGAACTTGTTTCCTCAGTTCAGTCAGAAACTGACATTACTGTTGGGGTCGTGGTGACCCCTAAAAAACATAGTTCTTGCATCAATTAAGATGCTGAACTGACGTTGATGGTTCACCCGGTGAAGGGCGAACCTTCGACAACCGTAACAGTTGTCGAATTGCACTACTCAATTTTTAACGTTCGAAATGGCGATTACGAGAGAGTCTCAAAGAGACCCACGTCAAGCCATTCAAACCATCATACAGGTCGCAAGCACTTTGGTCAAGGGGTAATTTGACTATAACGGTTGTGCTTGTTGCAACGCCTATTCAGGGCGAGGAACGATCGCAAATTCGTTAAAGCTAAATAGACTGGAGCCCTGTATACCAGAGCTAACAGATTTAAGGTCGACGCCACCGGCACAGCGGCCAAGATTGTACACGGCAGAACTTCTCTCATCCAGCCTTGGCCAGTAGTCGTTGATTGCCGCCTCAAAAAAGGCAGCTGAATATAAAGGTAATTCCCTTCCTTTGTCACTGTCCTGGAAATCACGGATCGTCAGCCATAAAGCATATCCAACAGAGCTCATGTAATAAGCACCTGGAACCCTGCCGGTGTCGTCAAGTTCGACATCGGCCGCCAAAAATACGGCTTTCGCCACATTCTTTTCAGCAAAGTCACGATCTAAATAATGGGGATTCAGCAATCTGTCCGGGATGGGTTGGTTGGGATCACGAATTAATTCCCTGGCTGATATTTGACCTCGGCTACTCATAATTTCTCCTTAGGAAAACCATATAGATTAGAAGACATTTGTGCAAGCATGAGCAGAACGCTTGCGAATCGACCTCTTCCGGCTTAGTAAGTAGCTAGTCTAGGATCGCCGAGCAGCCGCCTAAGGTGGTGCTTGCCTTTGGCCCGCTCAACTTGGATGACAGTATATTGCCCTTCATCGTTGGTAATCGGGAACGGCGCAGCGCCTTCCTGGAGCAGCGGGTGCGGTGCCTGGCCACGCTTCGCTCTGACCAGTTCCTGCAATGCTTCCTCTGTGGCAGCTTCCAAATAGGCTAGGCTCCCGAAGTCCTGCTCCAGACGGATCTCTGCCGTTTTGTAGGAAGGCTGGACCGCCGCGTACACCACTTCCTTATCTTCAGCCGGCAAGGCTGCCAGCTGGGCACTCATTACTTCGTGAAAAGCTTGGGCCCGGGCCTCTGCCAATTTAATTTCGTTGGCAGCGACATCTTGCTCGTCGTAATACTGCGGTATCTTGTCTGGTGCGACGAACTCGGCCGGAAAAGCATCGCCGTAGCGTTCCTGGAAGGCGGCAAATGCCGCTTCGCTGCGAAAAATTAGCTTCTTGATTTTGTCTGTTCCGACTACTGGCATCTTTACTTCCCAAGTAGAAAAGTTGTTAGTGCCTAGCGTATTCGGATCACCGTCGACACCATCTGCGAATTGTTTGGCATCGAGTTTGGTACCAAAGATTATGTCATTGCCGGGAATGGCCGCTACCGTCTGACTCAATTTAAGTTGCACCGCTTCCAGAAAATAATCGGGTTCGGCAATAGTTTGCATGTATTTTGGCAAACTGGTGTCGGCAATATCCTGTTCGGTCGCGAACGATCCTGGCTGGTGCATGGCCGTCAGGTCAAACACCACTTCTACCGGCGCCGGAAAATGGCGACGGTAGGCGTGTGGACGACCGTAATCCGCGAAAACATAGCCGTCCAGGCCGAGGTCGCGGTCGGTGTGCAAGGTGTTCCCCTGCCTGTCGTCACTGATCTCGCGATTAGGCACAAAGGCTCCACGTTCCAGCGCGCCCATCAATCCTTCAAGACTGGTGCTGTGCACCAAGCCCAGTGAACCGAGTATCGCTAATTCGTGATCCAGGCGTGTTGGGTCGGCTTGGCGGCGCATGTACTCAGTCTTGGCACTAGTCATTGGGGGATGAGTTTCCCTGTATTCGCGGCGGCGCAGCCCAGTTAGTCCCCACAGCGTCATTAGCGGTGAAGCCGAGTCCCGAATCGCAGCCTTATCAGCTTCACTCAACATATCGAATCCCGCTATGCCCTCTCTGCCGTGGCCCAACGGCGCGGCTGCCGGACTTATGTCAACGCCGATGCCTGCCAACTGCTCAGCCGCGGCGGCAACACCGTCGGCCGGTACGTCGCGTTGTGCCAGCTTTTCTTGAGCCCGAACGCCAAATTCCTGGCCTGTTTTAAAACCTACCATTTCGGCTAGTTGGGCCTGCGTAAAATCAGGCGCAACTGGAGTTTGCACCTGTGCGGCAGTAGGATCTACTGCCGGATCGGGAATTGGGAAACCTGGGTCTTGTGTCACTGTAGTACGTTTTTGTTTTGCATTTAACTGGGGTAATTATACCAAATATATTGTGATTCGTCAATATATTTATCTCTGGTCGCAAATCCACCAACTGGCAGTAGCTTCAGATCCGACCGGTTCGACTAGGTGGCCAGCATTAAGAATAGGCCTCGACTGCGATCATGATGCAAGCATGAGCAGAACGGCTATTCTTCGTCGGCTGGAGCGGTTTCTGCTGGCTCTGATGGCTCTTCTGGGACTAGTTCTGCCGGAACGACTGTTTCATCGCCTTCTTCGTCTGGAATGTCTTCGGTCTTATCTACGAGTGCTAGAGAGACTACTTGGTCGTCGTCGTTGAGGCGCATGATGCGCACGCCTTGGGTGGCGCGGCCAAGCGCAGGGATATTTTCCAAACTTAATCGTATAGTCTGGCCGTGCTGGCTGATTATGATCAGTTCTTGCTCGTCACTAACCAACCGCTTAACACCTACCAGTTCGCCAGTTTTGTCGTTGACGACGGCGCTGCGGATACCGACTCCGCCACGGGCATGCGGCGTGAATTGGTCAATCTTGGTGCGCTTGCCGTAGCCAAATTTACTGATGACAAAGATGTCAGCACCCTGCTCCACGATGTCCATGCCAATCACCTTGTCGCCTGGTCGCAAACGGATACCGCGAACACCGCGGCTAACGCGGCCCATTGGCCTAGCACCCTTTTCGTGGAAACGGATAGCCTGGCCTTGGCTGGTGCTAATGACCACTTCGTTGTCGCCGGAAGTCATGCGGATCCACTTCAGTTCGTCGCCGTCATCTAGGTTGATGGCGATCAAACCGCTGCTGCGGACATTCTGGTACTGGGCAAACGGCGTCTTCTTGACCACGCCACGGACGGTACACATGATCAGGTTGGCGGCGTCGTCGGTTTTGCTGACGTTAATGACGCTGCTAACAGTTTCTTCTGGCTGCAGTTGTAGTAAGTTAACCAACGCTACTCCCTTGGCGTTCAGGCCAACGGCTGGCACTTCGTAGGTCTTGATACGGAAAACACGGCCCTTGTTGGTGAAGAACAACAGGTAATCGTGGGTGCTGGCATTGACGACGTGCTCGATGACGTCTTCTTCGCGGGTTGCCATGCCACGACGGCCTTTGCCACCACGGCCTTGGCGCTTATATTCGGCGATCTGGCTGCGTTTGATGTAGTTGGCGGCAGTTAAGGTCACCACAACTTGCTCGTCGGCAATTAGGTCTTCGTCGCTCATCTTGCCCAACTCACCAGCAATAACTTTGGTGCGGCGCTCGTCACCGTACTGCTTCTTCAGTTCCAGCAGTTCATCACGGATAATCTTGCGGATTTTCTTCTCGTCAGCCAGGATGCTTTCCAGGTTAGCGATCAGCTTCATCAGTTCGGCTAGTTCATCTTCTATCTTTTTCCGCTCAAGACCTGCTAATGTGCGCAGCTGCATCGCCAAAATTGCTTTGGCCTGGATCTCCGTCAGCTTGAACTGTTTCATTAAGTTAGCTTGGGCTTCGTCGGTGGTGTCGGACTTGCGGATGGTAGCAATAACTTCGTCGATGTGGTCCAGCGCCGTCTTCAGGCCTTCCAGTATATGGGCGCGTTCTTTGGCCTTCTTTAGCTCGAACTCAGTCCGGCGGCGGATGACGACAATGCGGTGCTTGATGTGCTCGCTGAGGATGTCCTGCAGGCCGAGTACGCGTGGCTGGATGCCGTCGATCAGCGCCATCATGTTGAAGTGGAAGGTCGTCTGCAAAGGAGTTAATTTGTACAGCTGGTTCAGCAGCTTTTTAGGGTAGGCGTCCTTTTTGAGGTCGATGACGATGCGCACTTCGCCGCGGGCGGTTTCGTCACGCAGGTCGCTGATGCCGACTAGTTTCTTGTCGCGAACCAGGTCGGCGATCTTCAAAACGAGTGACTCTTTGTTCAGGGCGTACGGAATTTCGGTAATGACAATCTGGTGGCGGCCTTTGGCGCCTTCCACCACTTCGGCCACGCCGCGCGTCACGACGCCACCACGACCAGTCGCGTAAGCGGTGCGGATCGATTCTTTACCGTAAATTACCCCGCCAGTCGGGAAGTCCGGGCCCTTAACGTGCTCTAACAGGTCGTCCAGTGTGGCATTGGGATTATCGAGCAATGTGACTTCGGCATCAACCAGTTCGGCCAGGTTGTGCGGCGGGATGTTGGTAGCCATACCAACGGCGATACCTAGTTGTCCGTTCAACAACAAGTTTGGCAATTTAGCAGGGAGAACTGACGGTTCCATGCGGGTACCATCGTAGTTTTCGCGGAAGTCGACGGTTTCTTTGTCGATGTCGGCCAGGGTTTCATCGGCCAGGCGAGCCATCTTGGCTTCGGTGTAACGATAAGCGGCTGGCGGATCACCGTCCATACTACCGAAGTTACCTTGTCCATTAACCAGTGTGTAGCGCATTGCCCATGGCTGGGCCATGCGGACCATTGCGTCGTAGATGGAACTGTCGCCGTGCGGGTGGTAGCGGCCCATCACGTCACCGACGACGGTAGCCGATTTGCGGTGGCGAGCGGTACTACGCAAGCCGGATTCACCCATGGTGTACAGGATGCGGCGATGGACAGGTTTCAGGCCGTCACGGACATCTGGCAACGCACGGTCGATGATGACGCTCATGGAGTAACGCAAATAGCTGTCTTCCATGACATTTTCGACGGTGCGGCGCTCGACAATACGCGAGTGATGGGCGTCTAGAATGTCAGCTTCGTGTTCCTGCCCCTCGCGGCGCTCAGCCATGGTTTGCTCGGGAATAAAGCTGTTGTCGGGCTGCTGCTCGGCCTGATCGTCCATAGGCGTTTCGTTGGCTTCGTTCAGTTCTTCAGGCTCATCACCTAGTGGCAGTGTTGGTTGGTCGTCTTCCATCTTAAATATCCAAATCTTTCACGAATTTAGCATTTGCTTGAATGAATGATTTGCGCAGTTCAACTTCGGTACCCATCAGCTTGTTAAAGATGGCATCGGCGCGTTCGGCGTCCTCGACTTTAACCTGCACCAGCACGCGCTTGGTCGGGTTCATGGTGGTTTCAAAAAGTTGTTCGGCGTCCATTTCACCCAGTCCCTTGTAGCGCTTTTGCTCAACAAAGCCAGCTTGCTTTAGGCGGTCATCATCGGCATTAACTTTGCTGCCTTCTTTTTTGCGCTTGGCAATTTCGGCGTCCAGCACCACATCCAGGTCGGCCTCGTCGTAGATGAAGACTGGGTTTTTGTGGCTGCCGCGAACGAGCTCAAACAACGGTGGCTTGGCCAAATACACGTGGCCGCCGTCGACCACCGGCTTCATATAACGGAAGAAGAATGTCATCAGCAGCGTGCTGATGTGGCTGCCGTCAACGTCGGCGTCGGTCATGATGATGATCCGGTCGTAGCGCAGGCCGTTGAGGTCGAATGATTCTTCGATGCCAACGCCCAGGGCTTTGATCAGGCTAAGGATTTCGTTGTTGGCTAGCATTTTGTCCAAACGGGCTCGTTCGACGTTCAAAACCTTACCGCGCAATGGCAAGATTGCCTGGGACTTTGAGTCGCGGCCGGACTTGGCCGAACCGCCGGCAGAGTCGCCTTCTACCAGATATATTTCGCTTTCTTTGGGGTCTTTATTACTACAGTCGGCTAGTTTGCCGGGCATGCTGGCACCGTCCAAAACGCCTTTGCGCAAGATGTTTTCGCGGGCGGCGCGGGCGGCTTTGCGGGCGCGGGCTGCCAACAAGGCCTTACCGACGATTTTGCGGGCTACAGCCGGGTGTTCTTCCAGGTAATAATTGAAGTACTCGTTCATGACTTGGGTGACGTATCCCTGGACTTCGGGGTTACCCAGTTTGTTCTTGGTCTGGCCTTCAAATTGCGGATCAGGCAATTTAACCAATATTATGGCGGTTAGGCCTTCGCGAGTGTCTTCGCCGGACAGGTTTTCTTCCTTTTCCTTCAGCAGGCCGTTCTTGCGGGCGTAGTCGTTAATGACGCGCGTCAGCGCCGCCCGGAAACCGGTCAGGTGCGTACCGCCGTCGGGGTTGAGCACGTTGTTGGCGAACGATTTGATCAGTTCGGTATAAGCGTCGGTGTATTGCAACGAGATTTCAACTTGGGTGTCGTTGACCATTTTGTCGACGTAAAAGATGTCGTCATCGACCGGTTCCTTGCCGACATTGAGGTGTTTGACGTAGCTTTGGATACCGCCTTCGAAGTAAAAGCTGTAGCGCTTGCCGGTCTTTTCGTCTTCCAGGCTGGTGCGGATGCCCTTTGTTAGATAAGCTGCGTGGCGCAGCCGGTCCAAAATGGTGTCATAGTTGAATTCGGTGGTCTGGAAAATAGAGTCGTCAGCATAAAAAGTAATTTCTGTGCCGGTCTTGTCCGTCTTGCCGACGACTTTAAGGTCGCCTTGCGGCACACCGCGCTCGTAATTCTGTTCGTGAATCTTGCCTTCGCGGTAAACCTTGATGTTCAGCTTGTTGCTCAAAGCGTTAACCACACTGGAACCAACACCGTGCAAACCGCCGGAAACTTTGTATCCGCCGTCGCCGAACTTGCCGCCAGCATGCAACACGGTCAGCACTGTTTCTACCGTCGACTTTTTGGTCTTTGGGTGAATGTCGGTGGGAATACCACGGCCGTCGTCGATTACGGTAACGCCACCATCAGCTAATAATTTGACCGACACGCTGGTGGCAAAGCCGGCCAGGGCTTCGTCAATGCCGTTGTCGACGATTTCCCACACCAAGTGGTGTAAGCCTTCGACACCGGTACCACCGATGTACATACCGGGTCGTTTACGAACCGGTTCCAAGCCCTCTAAAACTGTAATTTGATCTGCAGAATAGCCGGATTTTTTGTCAGCCACTATAAATCAACCCTCTCAGTAAATAACTCTGTTAGTTTGTTCCCACTAGCATATATTATAGACGATTTTACGAATAGTTGGCAACTATCTATCTAGTACTGTCCCTGTGCATAAACTCTTGTAAATTTAGAGTGTTTATGCTTAAATGCCGGTGTTACGTAAAAACATAAAAACATGTTTGAAAAACTACTCAGTCTAATGCCCTATAACCCTGGCATGACACACCAGCTGGCTTTTTATGCCAAACGCATGCGTGAGGAGGCCGCCATTCGGCGCACCGGCATGATCTTCGTGGTGCTGGCCTTTTTGGTGCAGTTTATGGCTGTAGTTAGTCCACCGGCTATTACGGCGGATGCTAATTATAACGATATGGTCAACCAAGGTATTGCCAGTGATAGTGCCTCGGCGGACACGGCTATAGCCAACGCTCATAAAGCTTGTGTTAACAACGATCGAAACTACAAATCCGCCCTTAACTATCTAGGCATCCAGTGTAGTGACATCCAAAACGCCACAAAAGTTACTATCCACGCCGCCGATTGTCGCGGCAATGTTAACGGCGATGTCTTGGGCCAATACAACACGTTTGATGACTGTCCAAAAGCCAACAAATTGTTCTCTATGGGCTGGACAAACTATGGGTATGATACAAATCCGACCAGCGGCCGCGACACCGGCCAGGTCGGCCTAAACATTCCGGGTACACCAAACACATTGTTCGCCCGAAAGCTGCACAGCTTCGACGGCCAAGGCATCAATCAGCAATACACCGCTCTAAAACTGAAAGTTGATGGCCAAACCTGGTACATCCTGTTTGGCTGCGGCAACTTGGTTTCGATTGGCGTACCTCACCCACCGGCTAGCCCGCCACCGACCTGCCAGAACGGTGGCCTAGATCAAAACGGTCCGGTTTGTCACCCGACTTGCCAGAACGGTGGTATTACAGATCAGAAAGTTTGTAACCCGACTTGCCAGAACGGTGGCATCACTGACCAGAAGATTTGTCACCCGACCTGCCAGAATGGTGGGGTTACCGATCAAAAGATATGTAACCCGACCTGCCAGAATGGTGGTATAACGGATCAACGAATCTGTAATCCGACCTGCCAGAACGGTGGTATTCCAGCAACTAGCCCTGCCTGCAATCCGACCTGCCAGAATGGTGGCCTGGACCCGAATGGTCCGATCTGTCACCCGACCTGCCAGAATGGTGGCATCACTGACCAGAAGATTTGTCATCCGACCTGCCAGAATGGTGGTATAACGGATCAACGAATCTGTAATCCGACCTGCCAGAACGGCGGGGTTACCGATCAAAAGATATGTAACCCTACCTGCCAGAATGGTGGCATCACTGACCAGAAAATCTGTAATCCGACTTGCCAAAATGGTGGTATTCCAGCCAACAGCCCAACCTGCAACCCAACTTGTGAAAACGGCGGCATTCCAGCCAGCCAGTGCCATGTACCAACCTGCCCGCAGCAATCTTCCGACAACCCTTGCGCTTCCTACCACAAGTCAGCCACCAACTTAACCCAAGGCATCGCTAACGCTAACGGCACTACTGCCCACGCCGGAGATGTCATCGTTTATACACTTAGCGTCAGGAATGTTGGCAAAGCACCGCTGGTGAACTTTGTCTTCACTGAAGACTTGGACGATGTCATGGATTACGCTCTTCCTATCGATTTGCACGGCGGCACCCTGGGTACCGACAACCAGGTTACTTGGCCAGCCGTAACCATTAACCCTGGCCAACTGGTAACGAAGCAAATTGCCGTCAAGGTCAAAAGCCCGATCCCAACCACGCCAACCAACCCACACAACACCTACAAGTTTGACCTGGTCATGACCAACACCTTCGGCGACACCGTTAATATTCATTTGCCTAGCCCGCCGATCAAAACCGTTTCACGCATCACCACCACGCAGTTGGTCAATACCGGGCCGGGCACTGGCCTGTTCATTGCCGGCGCCGTAGTATTCATGGCCGCCTTCTTCTACAGCCGCGCCCGACTATTGCAAGAAGAAAGTACAGTCGCAGTTCAGGAAGCCAACAACGCCTAGGAAGGGATAGATATGAGTGAACAAGGACACAAAAGCCACGAACGTCACGAGCAGGCCCAAAGCCATGAGCAGCACCAGCCCAAGGCCGAACACAGCTCCGAAAAGCACAAGTTGACTATCGCTAAAACCCGGCATGAACGCCTGGCCGACAAAGCCCGCGAGAGCGTTGCCGAAGTTGCGGGCAGCCAGCAGCAAGTTGCCGAAAAACTTGCCGGATTGCACGAAGCCGAACCGCAAACTTATTCAGCGGCCAGCATCAGCCGCGACCTCAAAAAACGTGCCCTCAACCGCGAGCTCCAAGCCATCCGCCGCAAATTGCCAAGGGGTGAACGCGCCCTTAGCCGCATCGTCCACCAACCAGCAATCCGTGTAGTCTCTGAAGCTGCCGGCAAGACCGTCAGCCGGCCTTCAGGTATGCTAGGCGGCGGGTTGCTGGCCTTTATCGGCTCGTTAGTTTACTACTACCTGACACACTATATCGGCTTTGCCTATAACTACACTGTCTTTTTGGTGCTGTTCGTAGGTGGTTTTGTAATTGGTGTGGTCTTGGAAATGATCATCTGGCTGGCATTAAAAAATCGTCGCCAACTCCACGACTAAACTTTTCAGCCGTAGCCAAAGATGGCTGGTAACAGTTCGTTCGACTTTGCCCAAGAAGAATAAAAAACTAGTTACTTGTCATTGGCCTGGGCGACAGGCTCACTCTTGTCGATGTGGATCGTACCACCGTCGGCAGAGTCCAGGTCAAAGTGATGTTCGGTTGGGCTGGCACCACTTTTAGCCGTATCAAGCTGGTCTTTCAGCTCGGCAGCGATGCCGTCAATCTCTTGCTGGGCCAGCTCATTGCTGGATATGTTAACCGCCGGCGCTGTTTGTGGGTTAATTGCCGGTGGGCCAGCAGCTGCACTGGCAGCCACCGTAGCAGGTTCAGAAGGTGATGAAGGCATTGCATTGACACTTGGCGGTGGCGTACCCGTTTTGCGTTTGGTTAGCCATTCATCCAGGAACGAACCACTGCCAGCTGGCTGAGCAGCCGACGGGCTGCCTGTAGGCGCTCCAGACGGCGCTGTAGGCGTGTTCATGCGATCATTGATCTCTTTAGCCACCACCGCTTTGGGACGGCCGTATTTGGCCGCAGTGAGCTGCTTCAAGGCGTCAGCCAATCGCGGGTTGGCCGTGCCCAGCGGCGGCATGGTTGCCATGCTGAACGGCTGTGTCGGCACGCCGCCAATAAGTGTGCGCACAATGGAGTTAAAGTTAGGCACTCTCAGCAAATCTTCGCCATCGAAAGTGGGCTGAAAGTACTGACCCAAGCCCTGGACGTCATTCTGGCCAATACGAAACGATACGATTGTACCCATGTTACCGAAGACAGCATCGCGGATTTCATCAGTCAGCTGCGTTGTAAACTGGTTAGCTACGATTAGGTTCAGGTGATACTTCCTGGCTTCGGACATGATGGTGGCAAAGCTATCGGTGCTAAAGTTTTGGAACTCATCCACGTAGAGGCTGAAGTCAATACGCTGGTCCTCTGGAATATCCGACCGGCTCATGGCAGCAGCCTGGAATTTCATCACAAAAATCATACCTAGCAGCTTGGAGTTTAGGTCGCCGGTCCGGCCCTTGCTGAGGTTCACCAGCAGGATCTTCTTGTTATCCATAATTGCGCGCAGGTCAAAAGCTGACTTGGTTTGACCAATAATGTTCCTCATCATTTCGTTACTCAGGAACGCGCCAAACTTACTTACAAACCAAGCCGTGACCTCACCGGAATCATTAGAACGCTGGCTGGCCGGATATTCCTTCTGCCAATAATCCAGGACTGTACGGTCAGTTACGTGCTGTAATTTCTGCTTCAAAAATTCCGGGTCGCGGAAAAGTTTTGGAATATCTACAAAAGTACCCCCGTTAGGATCGGCCATGATGGCCAGCGCCGCGTTTCGGAAAATATGCTCGTAGCGTGGGCCCATGATGCCTTGGTGCTGTGGATCGTACAATTTTTGCAGCATATTCAGGGCTTCCTGGATGAGGAAGTCTTTTTGCTCTGGCTGGTTATATTCAAACAAATTAAGTCCCATTGGGTAATCCATGTCGGCCGGGCAAAAGTAAATGACATCTTCTGTACGTTCTTTGGGCACCATAGCCAGCAGTTTTTCGGCCGTATCGCCATGCGGGTCAACAAAGGCAAAACCATTGCCGCTGAGCATGTCCTGTAAGGCCAGATTCTCCAGGAAGGTCGACTTACCGGTACCGGTTTGTCCAACTACATACATATGGCGCTGGCGGTCTTGGAAACTCAGCCGAATCGGCTTTTTAGAGCCGCGGAACAGGTTGTAACCCAGCAATAGCCCCTCGTCTGGTATATTGCGCGGTCCATCGACTTGCTTGGAGTCCTGGCGAGCCAGCTGGGTGGTAGGAATAGCCCGTTCATCAGGAAAGTGGAAGATGGTAGCCAGTTCAACCGAGTTAAGGATGTTGCTACTGTGCTGCTGCGGAAAGAAACGCATTATATAGCTGGTCACCAACCCGTCAATGTCTTTGGCGGCCGTATACTTAAAACCATTTTTGCCTGGGGCGTCATATAGCGCAAAGCTGGCCACGATGTTGCTGCGGATAGCTTCGGCCCGCTGCACAATATTAGAAGACACTACAACACGAATAAGTACTTCGTAGCCTGGGTGCTGGGTTTTCTGGTCAATTGCATCGACGGTAGCCTGTTCCTGGCTGGACAAGTCGTGGCCTGATTTCTCTTCCCCGTGCTCCGGTGGATGGAATAGTGACGTAAACATTGCCTGTAGCCACCAGCCAACCTGCAGGTTGCCGATACTAAAACCACCATGGCTACTCTTACCTTTACGCTTTTTAGCCGCAAAATCGTGGGCGTGCTTGGTCCAACCAGGATTGGCCGGACGCATTAATATCTGAATACCCGCACCATCTTCTTTGCCTAGCGTGGCTAAGGAGTTAAGCAGGGCCTGCATGGCATCACGCTTGATATCTTGGTAGGTCGCAATCGGATAGGCGTAATCTTCTTTCAGGTTAAGCTCACCGCCTACGGTACCGCTCACCTTACCTACGGAGCTAAATATGTTATGTTCGGCGACTTCTTCCAACCTGGCCGATGGATAGGCGCTGGTAATTGCCTGCTTAACCACATCTAGAAGGGCGATCGGCACAGCCGCGTAGAAATAGACAAAACCCTGGCTGCCGACAATCTCAAAAGCAAAGTGTCGCTGGCCATAAAATAATGTATGCTTTATGCCTTTCTGGACTGTGCTGCCAATAATATTGTAGATAATCGTGGCTTTGCTGATGGTCTCGTCAGTCACGTCGCGGACGTCACGTGAACCAACATCAATGTCATCACTGGACGGCGGCAAGTGTATGAGCAGTGGTACCATTTTGAGACCACGCTCATAGTTTTTTTGCTCACGAAAAGTCTTGCGTGTTTGTAAAAATATGATCGGACCGCCGACTAATCCTAAGACAAAAATGATGCCGATGATTATAAAAAGTGCTGTCATATTGTCTACTTACTTCAGCTTAACCGTCTTGTTATAGCGCTTTTGCATGTATTCAGCTTTTACCACTGTTAATTCTTCACTTTGCTTATATGGGTCTTCCCTGTTGGATTCCACAATTTTTTTGGCCTTTTCGACCCATTCTTTTTCAATAAGATCACCATCATCAGCTACTGTGGGGGTAGAAATTTGTGTTGTTACGGTAACGTCATTTTGAGGGGCTGCTGGAACAGCTGGCAGGCTCATTCCGACTGCCATGGGTGAGGCAGACTGGCCACTCGGCATTCCAACTGGCGGGTTGCCTGCAGAACTTTCTGGACCCCCCGCAGCCGATTCTGGTGACTGGCCAGGGGCAGCACCAGGCACCTGTTCGGCGACTGGCGTAGGTAATTGTAAGCCGGTTTTATTCTCTGGATCCATACTTAATATTATACAGCTTCAGGCCGGGCTGGCCATCATTACCATAAGAGACGTGTCCCGGGTTCGTCATATAATCGTTCGGCCTTTCCAAACTGGTCAGGCTATACAGCCTGGATACATTACAGGTATACAGTAGTAGCCTTAGTTAGGACTGCTTGGGAGTTTCTGGGCTACGACCATAAGAAAAATACAGGTAGGCCAGTACCATCAGGGGTAAACCCACCAGGATATCGCGTTGGCTCAGCTGGCCAACTGATTGGAACGCTATCAGTATCGCCAATAGGCCGGTTACTATGGCTGCCAAACGACGTGGCTGGGCCACTTGCAGGCCATACCAGCCTACAGCATACAGAATGGCCTTGGTTGCATAATAAAGAGTGGCACTAACCATCAGGAAAGCTACTATTATCAACCAAGACGGCACATTGCGCGGATTAGTCACGCTAAAGAGTAGCCAATCAAGGATAAGTAAGCTAATTGGCAGCCAACGGCGAGATTTTGTGAGGTTTTTCATCATATATAAGAGTGCAAAGCTGCCTGGAGCAGATATCTCCAAGCGGCTTTGCGGAATAAGCAAGGTGCCGGAGCAGCAAATCCGCCACGAAAAAAATTGGGCGCTTGCTGCTCGCAGCGAGGGTTAGGGCTCTGTAAAACGAATTTACAAAGTTGCCTTGACTGACCGCTCTACTAGCGCGTAAACGCCAGACAGAGCGTCGAGCAGAGTTTCCTCCGCGATTTGTCTCTACCAGTTTTGGTGTGAGGCTTCGTAAGTCCGCCCCCGCAAGGGCTTCGTTTGGATTGTTCTAACGTTTTTGTTTTTGTGACTTACAGGCTCTAGACTAGCACGCAGGCGCCAAAAAGTCAATGCCCTTATGCTTTTAAAAAGGTGCTTGGCTATTTAAAAATATAGGTCAAGCCAAGAGCCTGATTTTAATCAAAATAACACCAGCATCGGCACTGCTTTTGAAGCAGCCAGGTGTCCACCCAGCTAAGTTATACACAAGTAATTTATTCTACTAAGCATAAATAGTATTGACGAACTTTCCACTGTTATATAAGATACGTTCAGCGCTTGAGTAAATTAAGTGCTCAAAAACAAAAACGACCAATCGGGACAACGAATTCTCGCAAATCGTTGTCCCACAAAGTCAACAAACCAAACACCCCAAAAAAAGCAAACAAAAACCTTAAATCAATCTTAAATCACCTTGTCTTTCCCGGGGCAAGGTGATTTACTTTTATGACCAAAACGGACTGGGATGCGTTTTGAATTATTGGCAAACCAAATTGCCGGAAGATTCAATTTATGAGCGCGACAGTCCAAAGTATTACTACCCAAGGTGCCCACGGTACCATAGTCGACATAGAGTGCAGCCTGTCTAATAACCTGCCGGCCATTATTATTGTCGGCTTCGCTAACAAAGCTGTTGACGAAGCCAAGGAACGCATTAGGGGAGCCTTTGCCGATAGCCACATAATGCTACCGCGCAAACGCATCACTGTTAATCTGGCGCCGGCGGACCTTCCCAAAGCAGATAGCGGCTTCGACATGGCGATTGCCATAGCAATCTTGCTGGCAAGCGAACAGCTGGCGTTTGAACCAGCTAAACAGCAGGCTTTTATAGGTGAGCTTGGTTTGGACGGCAAGCTGAGAGCTGTGCGTGGCATTATCGGTAAAATCTTGGCTGGCCGCGCCAAAGGCATCAGCCAGTTCTATATTCCGGCGGCAAACCTCGAGCAGGCCCAGCTGGTGCCAAATGTCACGCTCTTCCCCGTTGAGAGCCTTCAGCAGCTCTATGGCCACTGCACTAATAACCTAGTGATCAAGCCCGTTAAAACCGGCCAGGGCAAATATCAAGCGCCGGCTGAGCACGAAGTGGCAGATCAGATCCAGCTCAGTGAAGTAGTGGGTCAACTCCAAGCCAAACGCGCCCTGGAGATTGCTGCCGCTGGTGGCCATAACGTCTTCTTTAGTGGACCGCCGGGTACCGGCAAAAGTATGCTGGCTAAATCTTTACCGAGCATCATGCCGGCACTAGACCGCGAGGAAGTCCTGGAAGTCACGCATTTGCACAGCCTAGCCAGCCACGACTACGACCGAAT
>DASZPJ010000024.1:0-29457 GCA_035550295.1 Saccharimonadales bacterium (SeqCode) | reverse complement strand
CGTCATCGACATTATGCTTAACCTCAAAGGCGTACGTTTCCGTGTTTACGGCGGCGAAAGCCAAACTTTGCGCATTGTTAAGTCCGGCAAGGGCGTCGTAACCGCCAAAGACATCCAGACCAACGCTGATGTAGAAGTAGTAAACCCGGACCATGTAATTGCCAACATCGATGACGCTAAAGGCAAACTGACCGTTGACCTGACTGTTGAAGTTGGCCGCGGCTACCGCACCATCGAAGAAGGCACTGCCAAAAAAGCCAGCGACATGATTGCCGTTGATGCCATCTTCAGCCCAGTGTTGCGAGTTCGCTACAAGGTCGAGAACACTCGTGTTGGCCAAGCTACTGACCTGGACAAACTCCTGATCACTATCGACACTGACGGTTCGATTACGCCGCAGGATGCTTTTGAAGAAGCTGCTGCCATTTTGGTCAACCAGTATACCGCCTTGGCGGGCAAGACTCGTGTGGCGGCTAATGAAGAACCAGCTGAATCCGCCGCCAGCGACAGCACTGACTTTGGTGGCGACATGCTTGGCGATGAACCAACGGCACTTAGCACTTCCATCGAAGACCTCAACTTGAGCGCTCGCACTACCAACGCCCTAATTAACAATGACATTCACACTATCCGCGACTTATTTGCCCTGAACGACGCTGAGCTGCGTGACCTCAAAGGTTTCGGCAGCAAAGCCCTGGATGAAGTCAAAGAAAAACTAGCGGAGCTGGAGCTTTAGATGCACCGTCACGGTTACCAAGGCCGAAAACTGCACCGCGAGCGCGATCAACGCGAAGCGCTGATTAAAGGTTTGGCTGATTCACTCATCAAATACGAGTCTATTGAGACTACATTGCCGAAAGCCAAAGAAGTCGTGCCTTACGTTGAAAAATTGATCACCAAAGCCAAAAAAGGTGACCTGCACAACCGCCGCCAAGTGATTGCCGGCCTGCAAACCATTGCCAGCGCCCACAAATTGGTCGACGAAATCGCACCAAAGCTCGGTGGCCGCGATAGTGGACACCTACGCGTTACAAAGACTACCACCCGCCGCGGCGACAACGCGCAACTGGCCAAAGTTACGTTTGTAGATGATCTGACCAGCGCACCAGTCGCCAAGGCTGTTCCAGCTGAAGCTGCTGCGCCGACAACCAAACCGGTTGCTAAGCCAAAAGTGGCTGCCAAAAAGCCAGCCCCTAAAGCTCCTGCCAAGAAACCTGCCGCCAAGAAAGAGACTAAATAATGAAGACCTACAGTGCTAAACCCACCGACGTTACTCGCAGCTGGTACATTTTAGATGCCAGCCAGGCACCACTCGGCCGTGTGGCTACCCAAGCTGCCAGCTTACTATTGGGCAAAGGCAAGCCACAGTTCACCAAGCATATTGACTGCGGCGACTACGTGATCATTATCAACGCGGCCCAAACTGTTGCCACGGGCAAAAAGGCTACCGACAAAGTTTACTACCGACACTCTGATTTTCCAGGTGGACTCAAGTCGCAAACTTTGTCCGAAAGTTTGGCCAAAGACCCGGCGTTTGCTATCACTCATGCCATTCGCGGCATGTTGCCGGTCAACAAGTTGCGTGATGATCGCTTGAAGCGATTGAAAGTTTACGCTGATGAAAACCACCAGCACGAAGCCCAAAAACCACAAGTTATCCCAGTAAAGGAAGCGAAGTAATATTATGGCTAAAGACACTTACACTTACGCCCTAGGTCGCCGTAAAAGTGCGACTGCCCGGGTTCGCCTGCAAAGCGGCAAAGGCGTCATTACCATCAACGGTAAAACAGCTGAAGAATACCTGTCTGGCAGCAAGTACCTGCTGGCTGAACTGCAGGAGCCATTTACAGTATTGGAATTAACCGGCAAGTACGACGTTAGCGCCGTAGTCTCTGGTGGCGGCCACGAAGGCCAAGTCGAGGCTATCCGTCTCGGCATTAGCAAAGCCTTGGCCATCAGCAACGAAGACCTAAAAAGTACCCTGAAACGGGCTGACCTGCTTAGCCGTGACAGCCGCGAACGCGAACGCAAGAAATTTGGCCTAAAAGGCGCCCGCAAACAACGCCAGTTCACCAAGCGTTAGTGTTACAATAAGGTTCGCTTTGACGGACTATCTAAAACAGCACAAAATACTCAAAAGATCACTGCTAGCCTTGGCGGCAGTGGTCTTTTTGTTTGGGATACTGTCGCTGTACCATCCGTTCCGACGGGATATTAGAATAGGAATCCAAACAACCTTGGCGCATCTTTCCAGCCCGGCGAAAACTACTTTTCCCAGTGTAAAGATGAGTAAACTGACCTCGCTGCAGCAAAAAATCGTATCCCTAAGCAAGACGGAATATGCTAAGAGTCCTGTCAGCTATGATGCTACGGTTCTGAAATATACCCAAGGCAGCAAAGAGGCTTGGTGTGCTGATTATATTAGTTGGATTTACAAACAAGCCGACCAGCCGTTTAAGAACCCTAATTCCGGGAGCTGGCGTATACCGGGCGTTTATACCTTGCAAGAGTACTTTCAATTGAGACATCAATACCAGAAAGTCGGAAACTACCAGCCAAAAACTGGCGACGTAGCCATTTACAGCCACGGCCAAGGACATGCCGCGATCGTGCTGAGTCGCCACGGCTCAAACATCACCACTATCGGCGGCAACGAAAGCGGCCGTTTGCGCATAGATACCCGTCCCGAAACAGGGAAGAATAGCTATGATCTTATCGGCTACGGCGTATTATAGTTGACAATAACTCAACGCCTGGTGTATATTAGCCGTCATGTTACGTTTGCAGAACAACAGCCAGTATTGGTTTACCGACACTACCCGTGGCGGTCTGTTCTATGTGAACGCATAAAGTAAATAAATCAAAGCAAGACGAACCGCCACCAAGGCGGTTTTTTAATTTAAGAGGAAGATGAAATGACAGTTTTTGCCCCGGAACGACCAACAACACTTGAGCTACACGAACAACACGGCCTGAACGGTAACCCGATGCCCGATGCAGTTGAGCGCATGCGCCAACTTGTCTCTTCGGTTATTGAGCATCCTGGAACCGGCTTGGTAGTGGGTGTCGGTCCGTGTTCAATGACACTCCCTGTAGAAGAAATGCTACGCGAGAGCGCCCTGCTAAAAAATGTTAGCGAAGCTACCCCGGGATTAATTACGTTGCAAAGGCGCAACTTCTGGAAGCCGCGAACCAATCCCACTGATTGGCACGGACCGGAGACCACAGAACCCGGAGAAATATTTGGAAAGTTGCTAGTCGGTGCACGTACTCACGGCAACGGTACGGCTGAGGTGGCTAAACTACGTCATGTAGAGCGCTACGGCAGGCTACTCAGTCTGGCCTGGATCGGTGCCCGAAATGATGACATTGAAGAGCAAATTGATATGGCGCAATACGACCCTACCTTGCCCTTCAGCATTAAGAACGGACTGGATGGGAATATTGAGAAAACTCTCGAAAATATAGAACGGATTCAGTCTGCGCGGGGTCTGCATAGCGCTCCGGTCTTTCTGCTTTACCGGGGTGGCGATAACGCCAGGACCCCTAAAGATTGGGCTAAGGAGGTGCGCAGAGCTCATGAACTGACAGGTGGCAAAATGTTGATTGACCTAGCTCACGGTGGTGAGCAAGCGCATGCCATCGACGGTAGTTTTACAAAGTCTAAGATAGGACAGTTGTTGTGCGGGGTTCACGCCGCGAAACTGGCGGCAGAAGGCATTAGACCTGCGGGATACTTGATGGAATCCAGCAATGCCGAAAGCCTGACTGATCCGAACTTGCCACTTAATATTGGCATCAAGCTTGTTGGGCATCTAGCCAACGCCTAAATTAGTAACAGATAGGATATAATACAAGGTAATGAGTAAACCGGTAATTTTGACGGGCCTGCGGGCTAATAACGATTTGCACCTCGGAAACTACTTCGGGGCTTTGCTGCCTATGGTTGATATGGCCCGTCAAAAAGCCGGCGAGTTCCAGATCAATCTGTTCGTGCCGGATTTGCACAGCTTTACCACGCCGATTGATCACGGTGAATTGCAAGCCAGTATTACCAGCGCTATCCAGAAGTTTGTAGCTTCAGGACTGCCGTTAGATAACCCTGATTTTCATATTTACCGACAGAGTTACATACCAGCGCACTCCGAACTCACGTGGATCCTTGATTGCTTTACAGGCGTCGGCGAAATGAACCGAATGACTCAGTTTAAAGATAAAGCACGCGTACTTGGTGAGGAATCTGGCGTGGATACCGAAACTGCGGGAGAAACAATAAAAGCCAGCACGTCAGTTGGCCTTTTTAACTATCCAGTACTCATGGCTGCGGACATCTTGCTCTACAGCGCTAGTTACATACCCGTGGGGGATGATCAGACTCAGCATATTGAGTTCACGCGCAACATAGCCGAAAGAGTCAATAATCGGTTTAAGCAAGATGTTTTCCTTTTGCCTAAGCCCGTTAAAGAGCAGCATGAATTCTTTGGTAAAGACCAAGGTTTGCGTATTAAAGATTTGGCCGATCCAACCAAGAAGATGAGTAAGTCGGACGAAACGGGCAAGGGCGTGATTTTTATGGGCGACACGCCGGAAATTGCGCGCAAAAAGATTATGTCGGCCACGACCGACAGCGTTGGTAAAGTTCAAGTCGATCCGCAAAACCAGCCTGGCGTTAGCAACTTGCTGCAGATTTTGGATCTGCTTGGTGGCAATCCTAACGAGTTCATTGGACAGGAACAGTACGGTCCGCTCAAATCAGCGGTTGCCGACAAAGTCGCCGAGTTTTTGACGGATTTCCAGGCTAAACTCGCGAATGTTGACCAAGCTGCCATTGACGCCAAGCTAGCTGAGTCGGAAGCGAAAATGAACGAGCAAGCCAATTCGACACTTTTGAAAGTCCAGCGCGCTGTCGGTTTACGCTAAGTTATGAATGAACAAGAAACCGTAAAAGCCGAACGCTTAGACCAGTACGTCGTTCGACAATTGCCAGAACTCAGTCGCTCATCGGCTACAAAGTTGATTGACGCAGGATCGGTTAGTATCAACGGCAAGCTGGCCACCAAATCTGCAACTAAAGTTTGGCCTGAAGATAAAGTGGAGATTAACTATGCGCCCGGCACGCCGTTGACGGAGCACATTGATTTGCCAATTATCTACGAAGATAAAAGCTGCGTGGTGATCAACAAACCACTCGGTGTTTTGACTCACAGTAAAGGCGCGTTCAATCCGGAAGCGACGGTCGCCACATGGCTGAGCTCTAAAGTGAAGGACATGACCGGCGAGCGGGCCGGCATCGTGCACCGGTTGGACAGGGCGACCAGTGGTGTAATGATTTGCGCCAAGACACCGGAAGCACTGAGTTGGCTGCAAAAGCAGTTCTCGCAACGCAAAGTCAAAAAAACCTATATAGCGCTAGTAAACGGCCAGCTAGAACCGTCGCAGGCAGTCATTGATATGCCAATTGAGCGCAACCCCAAAAAACCGCAGACTTTTCGCGTTGGCGCCAATGGTAAGCCGGCAGTCACGGCATATAAAGTCCTGGAAACAAATGGTCGTCAGTCACTGGTTGAACTAAAGCCAACCACTGGTCGTACCCACCAATTGCGCGTTCATTTGCACAAACTCGGTCACCCAATTCTTGGCGACACATTTTATGACGGACAACCAGCCGATAGATTGTATTTACACGCACTTAGCCTAGAGATTACCTTACCTAACAAGCAACGCATGACTTTTGAAGCGCCTTTGCCTGATGATTTTAGGCTTCACGAGGATGAAAAATGAGCCTGTTAGTTAACCCGCAAACCGAAAGGCAATTATCTGACTTTATTGGTAAACCGAGCCATGGATTGCTGTTGCTTGGTCCAAGTGGCAGTGGCAAGTTTAGTTTGGCTCAGCAGCTTGCCGAAAATTTATTAAACCTGGAAGCAGGCAAGCTCGTAGATTACGGCTATCAGCGCGTTATAGAGCCAGACGAAAAAGACACGATTAGTATTGAAGCTATACGCGAACTAGAACATTTTTTGAGCCTGAAAGTGCCCGGTAGCAAGTCTCCAAATCGAGCGGTAATCATTACGCACAGCCAAGCCATGACACCTGAAGCCCAAAATGCATTGCTAAAAACACTGGAAGAACCGCCAGCGGGTACAATCTTAATTTTGACAGCCGGTCACGCACAATCCTTGCTTCCGACAATTCGGTCTCGAGTCCAGCTGGTTAATCTTCTGTCACCAAGCGGCGAACAGCTGCTAAAACACTTTGAAGCTGCTGGTTTTGCAACTAAGCAGATCCAACAAAGCCACGCTATTAGTGGCGGCTTGCCAGGCCTGATGACAGCCATGCTGAACGATGAAGACCATCCGTTGCACGCTGCGACTGAACTGGCCCGACAGCTTCTCGGCCAGTCGATTTACGAAAGGTTGTGCCAAGTTGATAGCCTGGCCAAGCAGCGCCAACTGCTTGAGGATACGCTGTTTATCCTGCAGCAAATGGCCCATGTTGCACTGCAATCAGCCAGTGGAGCACAGTCCAAAAAATGGCAACAAATTTTGACAGCCAGTTACGAAGCCAAACGGTCACTGGCGGCTAACGGCCAGACCAAACTAGTACTAATAGACCTTATGCTCGCACTCTGAAGCCGGCTCAGTTATCATTAACAGATGAAGCTCCAGCTCCAGCCAACTAATTTATCGACTGACCCGTTTGCTGTTTTCCGCAATTTGGTAGGCAAGTACGACAATTGCTTTTTGCTGGAAACGCTTGGGACAAGCCCTGGACCAAGCTACATTGGCGTTGACCCCAAACGCGTTTACTCTTCAGAAGACAGCTCATTTTACGATTTAAAATCAAGCTTTACCACTAACCCGCAAACGCAGCCTGGTTACGTTGGCGGACTAGTTGGCTACACTTCCCACGAAGCTATCCAGCAATGGGAACCGAGCCTAGGCTTTAGATATCCGCGCCAGTTTCATGACTTCCAATTTGGCGAATACCAAGATGGTTTGATATTCCGGCCAGGCAAAGCTCCGGACTACTTCCACTACGGCAGGTCACAGCTCAAAAAGTACCAGTTGCAAAAATCTAAAACAAAAAGGCTGCAAATTAGGTTTGATTCTGCGCAGAAAGACCAAGCGATGTATGAAGCCATGATTAACAAAGCAAAAGCCGATATTCAGGCTGGCCGTGTTTTTCAGGTAGTGCTGGCTAACAGGTACGAATATGGGTTTGATGGAGATCTAGTAACTCTTTACGAGCAGTTACGTGAGGTTAATCCGTCTGAGTATATGTTCTTTATCAAGTTCGGCAAAACCATAGTTTTAGGCGCCAGTCCGGAGTTGCTGATTCATGTAACTCCTGGGCGCAAAGTTTCACTGGAAGCACTCGCCGGCACAATTAAGCGTGGGACTGACGCTTTGAGTGATGAAAGATTAGGCAATCAGCTTAAAACTGACGAAAAGGAGCTTGCTGAGCACAGTATGCTGGTTGATTTGGCGCGCAATGATGTTGGCCGGGTTAGCAAAATTGGATCAGTCAAAATTGACGACTTGATGTACATCAAAAAGCTTAGTCATGTGCAGCACCTCTGCTCTCTAATTATTGGTGAACTGGCCGACGGTGAAGATATGTTCAGCGCTTTGGCGGCAGCCGCGCCGGCTGGAACCCTGACCGGCACCCCGAAAATTGAAGCCACCAAGATGATCGCCGAACTCGAAGGGACCGAACGTGGACCCTATGGCGGCACAATCGGTTACTTCAGTTATGGCGGCGATAGCGTCCACGCCGTTAACATCCGCTCAATAAGTGCCCACAACAACCGGCTGACTATGCATTCCGGTTCGGGCATTGTTTATGATAGCCAAGCAGCCAATGAATACGAAGAAGTTGCACGAAAGAAAGCCGCCATGGACGAAGCCATGAAACCGTTCCTGGAGAGCCAGTTATGATTTTGCTAATAGACAACTTCGACTCCTTTACTTTTAACTTATACCAGGCGCTTGGACAGTTGGCCGAGGTTAAGGTGGTTCGGAATGATGACGTGCCATATGGTGATCTTAATTCCGGCAAGTTCAGCCATGTCGTAATTTCGCCTGGTCCGGGCGACCCGACTGACCCGGCTTATTTTGGCGATTGCCGTCGGGTGATCCAGGACTTTCACCAGAAGTTGCCCATCCTGGGAATTTGCCTTGGCCACCAGGGAATTGGCGCATTTTTTGGGGGCAAAGTGGTCCGAGCGCCGCAGATCATGCATGGCAAAACCAGCCTGATAACCCATAGCGGGCAAGGATTATTTAGCGGCTTGCCGGCTGAGATAACGGTTATGCGCTATCACTCACTGGCGGTAGACTCGAAGACTTTGCCGGCAGCAATGATTGTTGATGCCCAGACAGAAGACGGCACGATCATGGCTTTTCACCATCAAAGATACCCAACGTTTGGGCTGCAATTCCACCCGGAATCATTTGCTACCCCGGCCGGCCAGCAGCTGCTTACTAACTTCTTGAAAACACAGATCTAGGTGTTGCCGTAACCTAACACTTCAGGCTATACTAAAAGGATGTACGGTCTTATCATTTTGGTGGTTTTTGCCGTTTTGGCCTACAACAACTCCGTTGTCCACGACGATGAATTCGCCAACGTTTCGCGTAAAGTCGGCGACCGACTTGGCAAACTGTGGGACATTGCCCACCAAGGCATGCGCGAAAACCGCTTCCTACGCGCCGAAAAAGCTCTATTAACCATCTTAAAAATTGACGAAAAGAACGCCGCTGCTTACAACCGCCTCGGTATTTTGTATGCCAAGCAAAAAGAATACCGCGATGCGATTGACTGTTTTGAGATTGCCAGCAGTATCGAAGCCACAGCTTCCAGCCTGCATAACCTAGGACTTATTTATTATGAAACTGAAAACTACGAAAAAGCTGCCGTTGCCTTTGAGCAGGCGCTGAAACTTGAAGACACTTTGGCTGCCCGCCATGTGGCCTACGCCAAAGTCCAGGAAAAGATGGGTAACGACAAGCTGATGTTCCAGGAACTGGAGAAAGCTGCAGAGCTGGAACCCAACCGCGAAACCTACAACCTGTTGCTTAAAGCTTACCAATCCCACGGCATGGAAGCCGAGGCCGACCAAGTTGCGGACCGACTGAAGAAACTCAAAGCTCCGGCCCGAGCGAAGCGCATTTTGCGTCCGCGACGAGTTGTCGTCTAGATATCCCGGCTATGACTAAGCAAACACTAACTCCCAAAGAGCGAATTTATTGGCTGGTAGAAGCATTGCCAATGCTGTTGGCGCTCTGGATTATGGCGTTTGGATTGGTGGCCACGCTGCTTTTACTGCTGGGCCAGCTACGCAGCGAGTTCGTCCTAATTTTGGGATTGCCGGCAGTAGTGTTGGTGACACGGTTCGCGCAACCTTACCTGCAAAGTTGCAGGCAAAAAGTTAAAGACACCCAGCATAACCGGTGGAATCTTACAGTTTTGGGTGGTGTCACGGGCTGGGCACTCTTTAACTCCTTTTTTGTAGCGCAGCACATAATTACAGATCGCGACCCGGGCGTTTATGCCAATGCTGGCGCCTGGCTGATTAGCCACATCAATCTCAATGTCGCAACCTATCCGGTTTTTGACCATCTTCACAATGTCATCCAGCAGGCACCTGGTTTTCGGCCCCATGTCATTCATGGCACAGTTACGCTTTATGCCCAGGGTTTGCATTTATTGCCAATTTTCCTGGGTCTCACCGGCCGACTGTTTGGCTTGGCCGCAATGTTCCACCTGAATGTTATTTTTGGCGCGATCGCGCTACTGGCCATTTACAATTTTGGCAAGCACTTGGTAAGCCCGGCCTGGTCTGCGCTGGCTACAAGTGTTTTGGCTTGCAGCATGCCTTTTATATATTTCTCAAGGGATACTTACACTGAGCCCCTGGCAACAATTTTTGTGTTTGGCGGGCTGAGCTTGATAGCGACGGCGCTTAAGCACGACAGCAGTCGGCTTTGGCTACTCGCCGGTTTAGTCGGCGGGGCAGTGACCTTAACTCGCATTGACGGTTTTTTAGTGATCGCCGGCCTGGCAGCTTTTATAGTTCTGCACTTGATATTTTCTGACCAAAAGAAGCGACCGGAAACTATGCGTGACATAAAGCTGTTGAGCTTAGGGTTGGCCATTACGGCTTTGATCAGCCTATCTGACCTGGCCTTGTTGTCGTTGTCATACTTCGCGATGTCGATAGCCCAATTTGTTGAAGAATTTGGCCTGATTGTATTAATCACTATTTTTGGCTTTATAGCGGTTCACTGGAAGCAGCCGGCAGATTACTTGTCTTGGCTGGATAAATACACTAAGGAGTGGCGGCTACGCGCTTTGCTGTGGGCGATTGCCATTGGCGTAGCTTTATTATTAACACGTCCGTTCTGGCTGGTAAGCGTAGATGAGTTGTACCAAAGAACTTATGCTGAATACACCACAAATATGATCTTTTGGTATCTCGGACCATTGGCAATCGCCAGTATCTATGGTTTGGTTGTGGCTGTCAAAAAGGGCATGCGTCGCTACGAGTCACTCCTGGCATTAACACTCATGGTTTTCCTGAGCACAGCCTTGGTTTACTTAGTTAATCCCAGCATTTCGCCCGACCAAATTTGGGCATCCAGACGCGACGTGCCAATTATTTTGCCCGGGATAGCAATACTAGCGGTTTATGGCCTGGCAGAGCTTTGGCGTCGGTTTGGCAGGCTACGTCATGCTGCTGCCGGCATGTTGCTAGCAACGATCATTATTCTAGCGGCGCCGCTGGTTACCAGCTTTCCATTACTTTCGGAACGCGACACCGCAATGCTTGATACGGTAAACAGTCTTTGCAAAAGCTTGCCACCTAAAGCAGCGGTGTTGTGGATCGGGTCGGCAGGCACGTCTATGGGCGCACCTACCAAAACAATGTGTAATAAGCCTTCGGCTACTTATGGAGGGCTGCACCTAACGATAAGCGCTAAACCCTGGGACCTACAGCCATTAGCCGCCCAAGTCAGAAAAGCCGGATACATACCAGTCATAGGTGTGCTCGACACCCAACATAACCGTGTCTTCACGCAAGTTCACGCCAAATTAACGAGGAGTGGGCCATATGCCTACACGAAACTCCAGCAAACCTATGGTGGTGGCCCGCCGCTACTGGTTACGGGTGTCCACAAACATATAGAACTTGGAATTATCCAAAGCGACGGCAGTATTACGCCCCTAAAATCTAACTAGCAGACTTACTATTTTGGCCAGAGGGTTGTCGTTTAACCCCTGTTTTGGTACACTATCAGCTGATATTTGCGCCGGCATAGCTCAGTGGCCAGAGCGGCTGTTTTGTAAACAGCGGGTCGTGGGTTCGACTCCCTCTGCCGGCTCCAAAATCAGCCATCTTAGCTCAGGGGTAGAGCACTTCCATGGTAAGGAAGGGGTCCGGGGTTCAAATCCCCGAGATGGCTCCAGTACATTAAAATTAGGTATATGCAGGGATACTCAAGTGGCCAACGAGGGGTGACTGTAAATCATCTGGCTTTCGCCTACGGGGGTTCGAATCCCTCTCCCTGCACCAAATTAAGAGTCCGGCTCAATGCCGGGCTTTTAATTTGGTCGAGGATGGGCTACAAGAACTCCATGCTGCAAGCATTGGGGTGCGGTGCAGCGAAGCCACGCGCAGAAGCTTGCTTCGAGCATGGGTGAGTGGAAAAGGCCCCAGGCCGCATCCCTCTCCCTGCACCAATTTTGTTCGTAAGAATTTTCACTTAGCATAAGCATTTGATGTACTAATATGGACTTAGTGCTGACCTGCGGAGGCTAAAAAGCTCACCGCGAGCACCATAAAAGCGCCCCCAGGGGGCGTTTTTAATTTGTAAGCAATCAAAAGTGTTTACAAGAATAGCTCAATCTGTTAAACTGCTAAGTCTATGGCGAAAAAAGGCGACAAACGCAAGATTATCGGACTCATCTCGGAAGAGAGTGGTGAGCGTATTTATTACACGACCAAAAACACCATGAACACTCCCGAAAAGTTGAGCCTGAAGAAGTACAGCCCCAAACTCCGCAAACACGTAGTCTTTACCGAGACCAAAAAGAACCTCGGCCGCAACGAAGCTCCTAAACGCTAGCTTTTCGTTCTTGGTTCTTGGCTTTTCGAATAGCAAAGAACGAACAGCTAAGAACTGCTCTTGGATAAGTCCAAAAGTGTATTAACCATCTCGGCGTGGCTCCAGACCAGTGGCGTGACGCCTAGCGGGCCGCCGGTTTCTGGATCGAATTGTTCGCTAAGGACGCCAGATGAAAGTTCACGCGATAGCGCCCAGTCCAGTAATTGCTTAGCCTGGTCGACTTTGCCGACGGTGTTGTAGTACTGGGCCAGCCATAGTGTGCTGACAATCCATGGGTTGCCAATGAACTGTCTTTTAGTCAGGAAGTAATTGTCGTTTTCGTAGCGCAAAACTCCGCCGGAAGGTGATGTGTTTAGGATGCGTTTTTCGATTTCTTCGGCAGTTTTTACTAGCCGTTCGTCGTCAAGGTCCAAACTGGCGTACATGTAAGGTCCGTAAAGACTGGAGATGTCCAGGGTATTGTCGTACTCCAGTTCGCCGTTTTCCTGGAGCAAGAAGCCTTTGACAAAGTAGCCATTTTGAAACAGCAAGTCTAAATTACTGCGTATATCGTCGGCTGCTTTTTGCCAGCGCAAGGCGTCGTCTGGCTGCTCTACCACGCTAGCCAGTTTGGCTGCAGTCTCCAAGCCGGCAATCACGGTGCAAACGGTGTAAGTAGAGGTCAGGAACTTTTCTTCCCACAAGTCATAGCTGGCGTGTGGTAAGCCGGTTTCCTTGTCTATGAAACGCGTCATAAAGCTGGCAGCCGGCACCACAAAGCTGTGGTATAAGCTTTTTATCAGGGCGATATCTTCTGTGGCTTCGTAATACTCACCGATTAAAAACACTACACACGCTGTTTCGTCTTCCTGGATGGCTAGTTCCTTACGGCGGCCGTGAACCAAAGGATGCCAGGTGCTGCCAATGGCACGGTCTGGCTGGTATTTGTGCATCAAATATCCGTCTTTATGCATGGTGTCGCGGGCAAAATCAAAGAAGCTACGAGCTTCTTCGTAATGGCCTAAACGCAGGAGTGGCCAAAGGGCATAGACTGCGTCACGCGGCCAGCAATAACAGTAGTAGTCACGCCCATAATTGAAAATGCTGGAGTCGCCGCTGGCCAGTACCGAACCGCGTTCATCGCAGTGTGCCTTGATCACCAATAGGCTGTGCTGAAGGCTACGTTTGTGGAAGTCCGGCAAAGCCATTTGGTTGTCGTGCAGCCATTGGTGCCAGTAGCGGTGTACGTGTTGCAGCCGGTCGGCCATATCCTGGTTACGAAACTCGTGGTGAATGACTTGGGCGTCGTTTTGGCTGCTGGCAGCCACTATCCAATAGTCAACGATTGCGGACTGGCCGCCGCGGATTTGCTTGCGAAAACGTATCACGCTGTCCACGCCACCGTGTTCAACGGCATTGCCAGATAGCTCACCGTCTTCGGCGTCCAGGAAGGTGCCGGCCTTGCCTTCGATGCCGTAGTTGCCAACGGCGTACTGGTCAAAGCTTTCGCCATCAGCGAACTTGCCGCCGATCAATAAACAATACCTACCCTTGTAGTCCAGCAAATAGTGCTCGTCAGGCACGTAAAGCGCGGTGTCGGCGCGGCCAGCCCGGGATATTTGGAAAACCTGATGCATGAACAACCGCACATCGCGTTCATTGTCGCGTTCGTTGGCGATTGTGATGTGCCGCACCAGTGAGTTGGTTTGGGTATCGACAAAGTCCTGTAGCTGCAGGCTAATACCCAGCTTGTCAGAGTGCAGGTGAACATCGCTAACCAGGGCTTCGACCTCAAAATCTACTTTAATTTCCCATGATCCGTCGTCGGTCCAACTGAATTCACCATCGACCCAAACACCAATTTTGTGTTGGCTGGAGCGGGCGTTAGTAAGATTTTCCAGTCCCACGTAAGGGTAGTAGAAGTCATGAACCAAGCCGGATTCGTCCAACCCAACAAATAGCTGACCATTGCTCAAAACTGCTAAACGACCCATGCCCACCCTTTCTTCATAGCTATACCGGAATTCCTTTCTCAACCAGCCTTGCTTGCAAATCCCGGAAAGCGTTCATGAAATTCATATAGGCTTCGTATGGTGTTTGGTAGGGGCTGAAATAAGCATGAATGTCGCCGTCGTTGAACCACTTGGTGCACATGTAGTAAAAGTGGTCGGACGTCTGTAGCTTGCGCCAATCTTCAATCAGCTGCAAATCAGCGCTGCCGATGATGCGGTCTTCCAGTTCGTATAACGCATGAATCGAAGAACCTTGCATCGCATTCCCGAGCCAGGCGGACAAATCGCGCTCGGTGTCAGCCCAGGTAATGGTTTGCGGTACGTCAACTTCATCAACCGGCTCAAAATTGTCGATGACTTCAGAGACTGTCATGAAGGTGTTGCCGGCTGTTTTGGACCATTCGCGCGGCAATTGCTGCAGGAAGTCGAAGACGCCGGTGTGTTCCCATTGGTGTTCGCCAAAGGTTTCGTAGTCCATGAATAGGTTGATGTTAGTGGCGTCGTGGTCTTCGCTCATCCAGTGCGCAAACTTGTCGGCCGTTAGCGGGTATTCGCTCCAGTTAGAATCGCCAAAACGGAAGGCGATGTCGTCGCTAAGTTTGTAGTTTTTCATCAGCAACCGAATGTTTTCGGTATTTGCTGGCCGGTAGACGAAGTTTGGGCTGCGCCAATCCAGCACTGGGTCCCAGCCCTCGGTTAAAATGCCTTTGTAGCCGGCTTCGTCGGCCCATTTGGCCAGGTCGTTGTTATAACTTAACTCCGTGTTACGGAAGACGCGTGGTGTTTGCCCAAAGACTTCTTCGATCTTGCGGCGGTGCATGTCGACCTGCATTTCAAATTCCGAGCGCGAGTAAAAGAACGCCAAACTGTGGTGGTATGTTTCAGCCACAATCTCAACGCGGCCGGTGGCCACCAGGTCTTTAAACGATTGCAGTGCTTCCGGCGACCATTTTTCCAGTTGTTCAATCACCGTGCCGGTTAAGCTTAAGCTGACTTTAAAGTCCGGGTTTTCGCGCAAAATCTCTAACAAACGGGCATTGGTGGGCAAGTAGGACTTCTCGGCAACTTTCTTAAGAATACGTTCGTTGTTGGTGTCATTTTCGGCGTGGGAGTCAAAATATGCGTGATGCACACCACTGTCAAAAATCGTGTAGTGCCTGATGCGGAACGGCTGGTGCACGTGAAGATACAGAACTATTGCTTTCACGATGTGGCTCCGGCGTGTTCGTGGTAAAGTCCGTGAATCCTGTCGCTGACATCATCCCAGCTCAATTTCGAAAACTCGCGGTATGCATTGGCTGCTAATTCATCGCGCAAGGCATCGCTCTGCATCACGGCTGCAATTTGGTTGGCCATTTCGTCAATGTCCCAAAAGTCAACCTTCAGGCAGTTTTGCAGGACTTCGCTGACACCAGATTGCTTACTGACCAAGGCTGGCGTTCCATAGCCAATCGCTTCAAGCGGCGTCAAACCGAACGGTTCGGAAACCGACGGCATCACAAACAAATCACCAATAGCAAAAGCGTCACGCCAATTCTTACCCCGCTGGAAATCCGCAAAGATGACGTTCGGTCCAATACCTAAAGCGGCGGCTTGTTCGATCAGTTCGTAGTACTGCTCGCCGCTGCCAACGATCAAAAACAGCGTCTTTGGCGCCTTTTCGACGACTTTTTGGGCAGCACGCAACAAATTTGGCAAGCCTTTTTGGATCGTCAAACGGCCTACGTTAACGACCACCCGATAGCCCAGCGACTTCATGAGCTTGAGGTATTGGTAGGCGTTGTCGCCACTTAAAGGCTCCAGGTCGCCAGCGTTAATGCTATTGTGAACCACTTCGATTTTGTCGGCTGGCACGCCGTAATCGGTGACAATCGCGTCTTTGGTACGCTGGCTGACGGCAATCACCCGGTCGGCCGCATGCAACGCCATGTACTCAATTTCCTGGACCAGCGGATTGCCGTGGTCAGTGCCAGAACGGTCCGATTCTACAGAGTGGACGTGCAGGATTATGGGGCAGCCTTTCATTTCTTTGACGCGCAAGGCAGCACGGAACGTTAGCCAGTCATGAGCATGCACAATATCGAACTCACGGTCTTCAACTAGTTGGGCAACGGAGTGTTCGTACAGCTGTTGCTGGTCAAAAATATTTAGCCACTCTTCCGAGCCGTCATCCATTGTGTACTTGTAACTGTCATAAGCGATGCCGCTGCGCAGTATGTGGGCGACCCCCTGGGGCTGTGCTGCTGTAACTTTCATAAAGTCTAGCCCGTGATCGGCCTGGTAGGGCACCACAAATTCGATATCGACTGACTTTTTGGAGAGGGCTTTACAGAGCTGGTAGCACGCAATGCCCAGCCCGCCGCTATTGTGGGGAGGCAGCTCCCACCCAAGCATCAGTATTTTCATCACCCTCACTTTTTAAAATATTTTATTTTCTCTGTGCTCAATTATAGAGGTCGTCCACCTATAGCACAAGCGTAATACACAGCCATTTTAACAATCTGTTGCACCTCTGTCAACGCATTTAAGATAAATCACACCCAATAAATAAATCCAAGAACCGATAGTCTGGAATTGTCAAATGCTGACTCCTGATACATACTTAGGAAATATGGGAAAAGTCCTGCCAACCCCAATGCTGCCGGAGCGGTTTGCTGCTGAATTTATTGATTTAGTCAGCAGTACAGAGTCGGGCGACCAGGTTGGACTGGCCACCATGGAATTTGAGGCCCAGCTAGAACCCGAAGCTTCCCTTGTCTTTGATGTTCTGGAGTCGATGGTACAGGCCAAAACACGCGGCGTGGACGTGCAGTTGCTAGTTGACGAACGCTATGTTCGCCGGATGACGCGGATAGGCAACCGGGTGGTGCCCAACTGGCTGCCACTTATGGGCGCCGAAGATCGCCGCACTCGTCATGAAAACCATGCACGAACAGCTTCATGCATGGATGATTTACGAGACACGGGAATTGTTATCGATAAAAAGCCGCAGCGACCCGATCGTGGCTACACGCCGGCACTGCGCCACTTAGGCAGTTTGCACATTGCCCAGCGCGCGCTCGCGGTGGTTCACACCAAGGCGGCTTGGGTGAGCCGGCCGGATAGCGAAACGACAGCCTGGCTTAATACCGGCAATTTGACGGACGCTGATTTAACCCGGCCAAATAGCGGCCAGCCGTTTGGCATGAACAACCTGTCGCTACGTTTTGAAGACCGCCAAGCTGCTTTCATCGTCAGGGCGGCTACTGGCAATTTTGGTCGGATAGCCGGCACGCATATGAACGGCGCCGAAGTTAAGTTGATTCATGACATCGGCAACAGCGGTGCTCCCGGGCGGCTGCCGAGCATTTTGGAAGAAGCCTTAACGGCCATAGACCCTCGCCGGGAAGCAATAGTCAAAGACCCATATGATGCCGAGCCAAAAGAACCCAAAACCGTCGTGTTGCTCTCGCAATACGCGCCAAATGGCCTGTTGGCCAGCGTTCTCAAATATGCTGCTGACCAAGGGACCGAGGTCTACGTTCCGCGGCAACCAGCCGATGACCACCGCTCACGAAACTTCCCATACAACGTCAATAATGCCTTATTCCGGGCCCGGTCGATTGGCAACCAACCGCGCCGGCCAGTGCCGTCGCACATCAAAACCCAGATCGTGACCTACCACGATGGCACGGCCAAGCTAATCGTCGGCAGCGACAACCTGGTGACTAACCTGCAAAAAATTGTCCGCAACGAGGAGTTAGCGGTCGCGATTGATTTAAATCTAAAAGACAAAAACGATGACCAGTATTTTGCAGGCTTTGTTGATTTACTGAGGGAAATGGACGAAATCGACGCAACCATCCAGGAAAAGCTTACCTCAAAGGCATAGCTTCTAGCACTATGAGTTCGCTGGATCTGGGCTGTATGCGTTATTGCCAAGCAAGCCGATGATTTTTGTATCGGTTGCTATGGGCGCGTCTGATGCGGCGTCGTACAATAGCAGCGAATTACCGGTTGCAATAACTGGCGAATAGGACGCATTTTCGTCGATCAGTGAGCGCACGGTTACTGGTAACCAGTTAAAGTAGGCATGCTCGTGGCGGGCTAGTTGGGCAGAGCGCAACGCCAAGCGCCCGGACTCTTTGCTGTGCTTCATCTTCTGATAATAGTTAGGCGCTACGCTACCAGCTGAGAAAAATGGGATATTCCAGCCTAAGTCATGTGAGGTTTGCTCGTCGGCCCGGATGTGCTCCTGAAAAACCCAGATTTTCAGCGGTCTTTGACTGGCTTTTGTGCCGCCTGAGCTTGTCCGATACATTGACGGGGAAGAGCGACGCAGCCAGGCATCTTCGCCACCGACTCTTTGGTCGTCCCGCCCTCGAGTCATTTCGCGGATTCGTCTAAAATCAGCAACCGGTTCACTGACATCCATCATGAATGACAGGTCATCATTCAAAATGGTGGCCCGATCGCCGTCTACAAAAGCCCTGACGGGCGCACCTGGCTCGATGCCGAAAGAGTCATGGTTATCCAGGAAATTGCGGAAGTCAAACAATACCTCTTTGTTATCGCCAGCGGGAATGCGCTGGATGCGATCTGTAGATAAATCCACCGCTTTGGTTACGCGCAAGCCTGCGTCGTCGATACTGCGCCGTGCCAATAGCAGTCCAGAGCCATGTTCCAGAAGAATGCCTTGAGCCCAACGTTCCTGCGTGAAATGCAATGGGTCCCGCCCGAAGCGCATAGTCGATTGAATCGTCTCAGCCGACTGGTTTAATACTAGCTCGACGCGCGCACTTAGAGAGTCGAGACTAACGGCACGGCTGGCACGTTGGACGCGTGACCAGCGAGATAAACCGTCAGTTGTAGCTTCAGTAATCTGGTCTCGGGCACCAGTAATAGTGCGAAATTTATCGGCATTGTCAGGACTGTTGTCGGGGTGATATAACTGTGACAAACCACGATAGGCAGCGCTGGCAAAAGTTCTCACTGCCTTACCGGAAGGATCTTCCTGCAGCAAGTCACGCACAAAGTTGGGGTCGATACCTAGTGTGTGATAGGGGTTGACTGGCTCGGCTTCAGTCAGAACGCCAAGTTCCTCAAATAAATTTTGCTGCTTTTTAGTAACCATTACTTACCGTTTACGAGCTCTTCTAGGTTGCGCATAATTTGGCCTAGTTCGTGAGAGTCGGCTTCATACTCGGTTTCGTCAGCAAAGCTCGACAATTGGGCTCGCTGACCCTTTAGAATTGCTTCAGAGAAAGAACCGTCAGGATCGTCTTCCACCAAAGGCTCATTGCCATAGGAGTGAGCGATAAAGGCTGGCGTGCCGCCCCGTCCACTGCTGGCAGTTTTTTCAAGCATGCCGGTTTGATCGATCAGCTCGGCTATCATGTCCGGATCGGCACCACCATCAGCCAGGCTGATGCCTAATCTCTGCAAGGCTCGTTTAATGCTCGGAAAACTCGGCATTTTCCCGTCTTCACTGTGTTGGGCAATAGATTCCCGTAAGGCATACAAGCCCGTGACAGTCTCCGGAGTTAAGCCTTCGTCTTCTTCTCGCAATAAGGCAAGAAATTTTGCTGTGTCTGCGCCATATAAAATTACGCCTTCCATGAAAGGATAAATACCTTGTTCGCCAATGGCTTTAATAACTTTGGAATCCGGGCGGGTAGCGGCCTCGATGGCTCGTAGGGCACGCTTACCGGTCAATCTTGTACGTTGATCGACGCTTTCTGCCATTCGGGCAAGAACTGCCACATTAACCTCACGCTCAAGTATTGAAGAAGCTGCATCAAAGGATGTTAATGCCAAAGCCTTGCGCTGAACCAAGCTCAGCTCTTGTGAAGCAGCTAAATCTGGCTGCTCATCAATGGCCACCACAAATGCTTCCTGTTCGGGAGTCGAAGGCGCCAAAAATGGGGTGTCGGTGGAATTGGTCATAAACTCAAAATTACGAACTGATTAATTAAATATTATTATAACACTATAAACTAATAAAAGTCAACAACATAAGGACTTTACTGGGTTAAATAAAAGTTATATAATATAGTCAATGAGCTTTGATGTATCAAGTGCGAACGGATACGAGGCGACGTCGCCGGAAATAAATGACTTTGCTGAGAGCAGCCTTATGCTAATTGGCAGCTTGCAAAGCCTGCGGCGTGATGACGTGCCGACGTATTTTCGGACCGAATGGGACATTAATAATCCCCAGCGACTTGAGCATGCTACAGCCGCAAACCTGGAACCTACTGGTGCCCGCCGTGAAGTTCGTGGCAGTACCTTTGGCCAGGCCCAATTTGTTTTTTCCGAAACGGACATCCTTACCGGCAAGGCAGAAAAACGCTTCAACTGGTGTTATACCGGCTTTTTGCCGCTTGGTGTTGAGCTGTCGCCAGATTTGTCCGCTTTGGAAAATGATTTCGGCTACCAACCGCTAGAAGCCGATAACGTGCTAGATGTTCTGTCCAATCAAGCTGAATCGCTGGGAGACTTTACGGCTTTATTAAAAGTCCTCGGCAGAACTGGCCTGGACGCTGAGCTTCCGGTCACACGAAAGCTAAGCAGCATGCTATACGATCGGCTTGAACACACAATTCGCGGTGATTTTTCGGCATTGTCGGGTGCCGACTCAGGAGCACGAGAGACTATGACCCAAGAGGTTATTCAGCTAATTGGCGCTGCTGACATTGCCGGCAACGAGACCGGTAAATCACTCCGCAGTCGCATGATTTCCAGAATGGGCCAAATCTTCGATACTCGCTGGGGCCTATATGGTGAAGCCAACCCTTATTTGGAAGTTCAGTTGAGCGCTGCTGAACTTGCTAAAACCCTTATTGATCGCGGCACCATAGCCCCGAATACTCCTTCAATGAAGCGATTATTAGGCCAGACTGCCATTTTCCGCCATCCTTTCGCCACCGAGATTGCACTGGCTGAGCTGGAAACGTCCAAGCTAAAGCCAACAACCAAAATGGTATTTAATAAGTACCGCCATGTTTTTGCGCATAGCTATGTTATGTATTACCTAGATGGCAAGATGAGAGAGGTCAAACAGGACTCGCCCCTAACGACAAATATCAAGCAGCGTTTAAGCACGACGCCAAATTATCCTTTTGCCAGAAGCCGGACGGCGGTCAATTTTGGCCCACTTTTTGATATGGCTGGTGACATTGACGTGGCAAAGAACGGCAGCAAACCATCAGACTGGCACAACGACCACGCCGAGAAGAACGTAGAGCCCGACGCTATTGCCGAGGCTTTCAGTTATGTATTGCAACGACTTCTTCCTGCCGAACCGGTAAGGGCTGCAAAGCAAGAGCAGGTTGATAGCCAAGCGGTGCGATTGCTGGAGCTAGTTCTCAATAAAGACCAGCTAATACTGAGCCGACTGCCCACAAAACAGGGACAAGAAGAGATGGACTAGGTTACGATAGTCAAAATTGATTTATAAGCCGAAGAGAGACTACGACGAGCCTTAACGATAAATCTGGCAGGACATGATGGTCTGGACTTTTTCACGATAACACTACAACACGCTTGACTAGAAATCAATATTTCTAGCGATCGATCTTGATACTTACAGCCATTTATTATGTTATAATACTGCTCAAAGTTTTAGAGTATTTATGCCTGCCTCACCAGAAAATATTAACGATCCGAATTTTACGTTTGCCGGCGAGTTTTTGAATGCTCAAGAATACTGGGCGCCGGGCTATGCCTGGCACTACTTAGACGAGCCCGATCCTACAAGACCCACAGCTTTACCAGTTCACTATTTTGCCGGACAATTCGGGCATGACTATGATCCTTTCGAGAGGTCCAGCATATTTGAGTTCCATGAGACATACATTGCAAACAAGATTATTTCGAGACCGATTACTGACGTAGCAGAGCTGGAAAAGCGCAGAGACTTGCTGGGGGCGCTTGCCGGATCCGGCCAATTGCCCCAATTAAAGGAAGCCCTCCTTGGAGCGAGCGCGCTGACAGCCGCGCTTGCCGAGATGTTCGTTCCTCATGAGGGTAGCTTTGGCGACGGCGAGATGGTGTATGACTCGTATGTGATGGGAAAATCAGAAATAGCCGATCTTGAAGAGGTGAGCTTTCAAGGGGGCCAAAAACTAATTACGACAGAGGAAGCTTTGGTCGCGCCGCTAAAGGGTGTCACTACAAACGCCGGCAATGTAGAGCGCGCCGCGGAAATACTTGAGAAAATTGGTGAAAGCTTTGTAGCAAGTGCCGAGAACATAGCCAATCTTGGCCAACGAATTGGCGCTGTGTTGAACCGCGAAGCTATTGATGCTGTTCGCTCCAGGATAGCCGAATTACCCGAAGCAGAACGGTCGACGCAGGATGACCAATATCCTTACGATAAAGAACTTTCTGAATTACCTGGCTACGGCCTTGCAACCACGCGCTATTATTTCAACCCCGATTGGGGGCACTTCAATGGCAAAACCGGCGACTGGGCAGCTAATGTTATGGCTCGCGTCGTTGATTTGGCGACGGTGGTTAAATTCGCAGGATTGATTAGTGAAGATGGTTGGCATTTTGCGGTTCCGGGTGTCGAAGTCGGTGTTGCTGGTGCTTGGAAATTCCAGCAGTCAAAAGAGCGGCAAACTTTGGGCGACGGACTCTTTAATCAATATCCGATCGTCGGGCTGGTTTCCTCAAATGGCTCTGGCAAAACCTTTGCGACAGAACGTGATTTTGGCGCACGGATCGCCCGCCAAACACTTGGCCATGCGCCGATGAGCGAACTAAACACATTTCAACTCCACAGTTCGTTCAACATGCTGGGACGGTATAATTCCAACGGACGCGGTGACCATGGCGAATTGGTTAATGAATTACAGAGATGGAAGCAGGCCCTGAATAAGAGCGGCGATCATCCGGTGTTTTATCTCGACGAGGCTATGTCTACGGCCTCGCCATTCGGCCAAGCCGCGCTGAATCTAGCGTTCGCGCGATACATTCAAGAACAAGGCGGCTTCGTCAGCCTGGCCACACATAACGAGCACGTCGCGAATATGCTAGAAGAATGGCAAGACGCCGGACTGTACACCTTTGGTCATAATGGCTCACGGTATCAAATGGTCGAAGGTTGTGCGGATTCAGGATTTATTGAAGTTGCCCGATCGAGAACTCTCGACGGCAAATATGCCGATCTGATGGAAGCATACTTGCGTGGCGATCTGGCAATTGAATATGCACCAAACTATCCGGCAATCCCGAACGGATACAGCCAATCCGAGCGTAAGGCTAGAATGCTTGCCGATGGCGGATTGGGCTACATGTTTCCGGAGTTAGTGCACGACGCCGCCTACGTGCTGCTCAGCAACGACGGCAACGCGCTGAAAGGACAGGACAATGAACACGAAGCGTTGCTTTATTGCAGCGATCCGGTTGATTTTGTAGAGCTTGTTGAGCGGCAACGGACTTTTAAAGCACTTGCTGGCTATGCAGAGCTTGAAGATCTTGACGAAGATCTTAGTCTGCTCAATGATCGGCTGGAACTGTTTCTCGAATACGTCCGTGACGAAGACCCAGCCACGTTATTGCGACACCTCAACCCCATTTTTATGTCGGAGGGCTTTCATGGTAAGAAGGAGCCGAGCTTGGATGACCATGGCCTTATTGCGAAAATAGCAGCCTATGCGGAGCTGTTGGCAGCACTGCGGCCAGATCATGATTTTGGCAACCTTTGGAATCAACTTTCAGAGCTCAATGCTGAAGCTGTTCAGTTGTGGGCTGCGCACGAGACTGAGTTACTCGCTCTTGAAGATCAGAGCTTTTATGCGCGAAGGAAACTTGGCGATCAATATCAAGAGAACGTCAGAAATGTTCTAGGCCGGGCAGTAGATCGCGTGTTGCCAGTCATAGAGCAAACCAGTTTTGAAGCTGGTGATCTTAATAAGTTCTGGCTTGATGAAAAGATGCGGCCAATGATCGACGCATTACGATCACCAAATCTACTCTATAACAAGGAAACCCATGATTATACTCCCTACGAATTTGCCAAGTCGGCAGAGAAACAGGCCAGTAGCGCCTCTTTGTTGCTGGCATTGGGCTCTGTGGGGGGCGCTGGTTCTCAAGAGCTGGCCAAATTGATGTTCGCCGAGCCAGATCTCATGGCAGCGCTTGAAGCCTTAGGTTTGCATGCGCAACAGATAGATTCCGTTCACGTGCGCCAAGGTGTTTCGTACTTGCAGAGCCTTACCGCAAGCTATCCAGACGCTCCTCCAAAAGCGAAAGCTAGATTCGCCGATGGTTGGACTTCTAAGTTTTCGCCTTTGGCTAGCAGGCGGTCAATCCGGCGGCTAGTTTCTAACACTGTGCTTGGCAAAGAAAGTGAGCTGAGCAAAGCACTAAAGCGATTGTCCTCTCTCACCGACACGGCTCAACGTGTGGCATCTGGCGAATATTCACTAGTAGACTTCAATGAGACTGGCGAAGTTCGACTTGAGTCGGTAAAGAGTATTTTTGGCAGTGATAAACACCAGCCGTTCGACTATGATCTGGAAGCAAACTTGGCTGGCACGGCGCTAAGTGGCGAGCACTCTGTTGGAAAAACGTATAGTACACAACACGTTACGAATGCCGTCCTGATGGCCATGAAAACCGGCGTTGTGCCGGCTAGCTCCGCTACTTTGCCATACTTTGAACGGGTTTCCTACATCAGCCGCGTTGCGCAAGAAATGGATGCCGACGCCAGCGCCGGCCAACAGGAAATCGACATTTGGGCCGATCACGACCGCATTCTCTCGACAGCCAAAACCGCTATTACGTTCGCAGATGAAGTGGGCAGTTCAACTTCGCCAAAATACCAAGCAGCATTCGCTGCCGCAGCCGCAGCTGTAAATGCTGCTCGCGGCCATCGCCTAGTTATCACAACTCACCATGACGGCTTTCTGGACTTTGCGGAAAAGGCCGTAAGTTTAGCGGTACAAGGAATTGTTCGTGACGAGTCCGGTAAGCGAACTATTAATAATACAAAAGTGATCTCAAATCCGATTCCCTTCGCCAAGGAAGTCGGGTTGCCTGAACGGCTGGTCCAGCTCGCCGAAAAATATTACGCCGAGCTAACAAGTCGTTCCAAGTAATAATTGGCAGGGGTACGTGGAATCGAACCACGATCTAAGGTTTTGGAGACCTTTATACTAACCGTTGTACTATACCCCTATAAATGCCAGGCTTTATGATAAGCGAAAAAGGGCGGTTTGTCATCTGATTTTACTTTTCAACCAGCCGATAATCTGCTATACATAGAAGACTATGGCGAAATTATACCCGAGCCGGCCTTTCTTGTTGTTGTTCTACGGCTTCCCTGGTGCAGGTAAAACTTACTTTGCAAGGCAGTTTTGCGAGCGTGTCCAAGCGGCACATTTGCAAGCTGATAAAATCCGTGGCGAACTGTTTGAACAACCGCGCTATGACAAGCAGGAAAACGACATCGTCTCCCAGCTAATGGATTACATGACCGAAGAGTTCCTGTCGGCTGGCGTTAGCGTGGCTTATGACGTCAACGCGATGCGCACTAAGCAGCGCAAAAACCTTTACGAAATGGCCTATCGTTGCCATGCCACACCGGTTCTTGTGTGGTTCCAGATGGATCCGGACACTGCTTTTGCGCGGAACCAAAAACGTGATCGTCGCCGCGCAGATGACAAATACGCTGCCAGCTGGGACCGAACCAGCTACGAGCAGATTATCAATCACATGCAAAACCCGGGGACTGGTGAAGATTATGCTGTTATTAGTGGCAAACACCTATTCAATATGCAACACAGCGCCGTAGTCAGTAAGCTTCGCAGCATGGGCGTACTCAGCAGTGGTGACGCCAGCAGCCAGGTTATAAAGCCCGGTCTCGTCAATTTGGTGCCAAACCAAGGCCGGTTTGACGCCGCTCGTCGCAACATCTCAATCCGTTAATCAAACATTAAAATTCCTAAAAAGTTTATGTCACACAAACAGTTCCAATTGGATGAAAACACTAGCGTTACAATTTATAAGCGACACGCCAGCCGTAACCTTAAGCTCAGTGTTTCAGCTGATGGCGAAGTCCGGGTCAGCATTCCCCGTTGGGCATCGTACGCTGCGGGTTTGGATTTTGCCAGGTCGCGCCAAGCTTGGATAAGCCGCCAGCAGCGGCCTATCACTGCTTTACATGATGGCATGGCCATAGGGAAGGCGCATCACCTACGTTTCGTGCCAACCAGCTCTGCTAAGCCAACCGCTCGCCAAAAAGGCAGCGAGGTCACGATTTACTATCCGTTTGAACTAGATCTTAATGACAGCAAATTACAGTCTATGGCTGAAGCGGCGTGCGAACGGGCCCTGCGCCAGCAAGCTGAACAGTTGCTGCCGGACAGGGTGGCGGATCTGGCCAAACAGCACGGCTTTAATTACCGCAGCGTTAGCATCAAAAAACTCAAGAGCCGCTGGGGTAGTTGCGACCAGCACAAGAACATCGTGCTCAATTTATACCTAATGAATTTGCCCTGGGAATTAATTGACTACGTCATTTTGCATGAGCTGACGCACACTAACGTATTGCGCCATGGCCCGGACTTTTGGACTGCGCTGGAGGCCAAGGCGCCAACCGCCAAACAAGCCCGGCGGGCAATTCGGGCTTTTCGGCCGACTGTTTGGCCGATTGCCAACGAAGCGTTGTAGACAAACATAAGCGCTCTGTATAATGGCAGGCATGGCCAACAAGATCACACTGCTACGTGAGGCTCACGTCGATGCCGAACATCGCAAGGCGATATTGTTCCCGCTAACTGTGGCCATAATTATGGGCTTTTTCCAAAGCGCACTTATTGATAATTACCGCAGCTATAAAATCATCCCGCTATTTATTACCGGCTTGGCAATCATAGCCATCATTATTGCTGAGTTATTCAAGCGACACGCCTCGGCAGCCATCCGCAAGTTCCAGTATTTAGCATTAGTCCTGACCAGCATCGTATCGCTGGGGTTCTTACTGCCGCTACCTAGCCCATATATGGTGCTGATGCCAATTGTCGGCGTGCTGGTTTATAAGGAATTCGGTTTGCGCCGCATGAGCTATATTTTGCTGGCCATGTTTGCCTTTGTTACGCTGCGTTACTTCCAGGAATATTCCTACCATGACCGCCAGAACTTCGTGAACTACCTCATGACTTACGTCTTTACGCTGACAATTACATACTACGTGATTATCTACTTGCAGTTGTCACGACAAGAACTGAACGCACTGGAGCGATCAACCAGTCAGGTCGAAGCTAACCAGCAGCGCGTAGAGTCGTTGATCAACAACATTACCGATGGCGTGATTGCCGTCGACCACTTGCTAAGGGTTAATATTTATAACGCCGCCGCCCTCGACATCCTGGACGTTAACATCAATATCCGGGGCAAAAAGCTGACTGAACTGTTCAATCCCATTAATGCCGAACAACAAACCGTTGACGTTGAAGAACTACTATCTGGCACTGAAACCCCGACCATCAACCGCGATCTGCGCTTGAAGTACAAAGACGGCAGCATATCCAACCTGTTTGTCGGCATCAATCCGATTTACCTCGGTTACGGCCGGTCGGCCAATAATGGTTACACGGTGATTTTGCGCGACATCACACGCGAAAAATCATTAGAGGAGGAACGTGATGAGTTCATCAGTGTCGTCAGCCACGAGTTGCGCACGCCAATTGCCATCGCCGAAGGCAATATCGGCAACGCCGAATTTGTGATGGATAAGACTAAGGATGTAGCCAAGATCAAACCAGCGCTCAAGGAAGCCCACACCCAAGTGCTGTTTTTGGCCGACATGATCAACGACCTGTCGACTCTCAGCCGGGCCGAACGTGGCAAGCTGGAAGTTGAAGTTACAGGCATTAATGTCCATGATTTTATGACAGAGCTAGCCGATGCCTACAAATTGGAAGCTAAACAAAAAGGCCTTAAGCTCCAACTTGAGTTAGATCCAAAACTAGAGCTGCTCAAAAGCAGCCAATTGTACGTTCGCGAAGTTTTGCAAAACTTTATAACAAACGCCATCAAATACACCGAAAAGGGCGGCATCACTTTAGCGGCCGAGGCCGATCCTAAAGGCGTCAGATTTAGCGTAACCGATACCGGTATCGGCATCAGCAAAGCCGACCAAGAGCGGGTTTTTGATAAGTTTTTCCGAAGCGAGGACTTTCGGACCCGCAAGGCCAACGGCACCGGACTGGGCCTATATGTAACCATGAAGCTGGCCCGGCTGATTCATGCCGAGATTGACGTAACCAGCGAACTCAACAAAGGCTCGACCTTTATGATCTTTATTCCGAACCTGGAGAGTTAAAGCTCGTTGAATCGTTTACCGGTAATGCCACTTCGGACAACATAGCCACCGGTAACTATGCCGGCGCCACCTAATTCCGGAGCAGGCACGCTGCTGCCATCGCCCTCCACGTGTTCGTGCCACACAAAAGCTATGCTGGCCGCTACAATAACCGTGCCACCAATTACACGAACTACACGTTGCCAAGCACTCAGTTCTTGGTGCTCGACTGGCGAGGAGTTTTCTGCCCGTGGCAAGTCAATCGGTACTTCACTCACAATTAGGCAAATAATAACTTCTCTTTAAACTTTTGGCAAATTCGGGTAGGCTCGCATGATTGGCATGCAAACGTTGCGGCCCTTCCAGATCACTTCGCCGAATTCATACTGCCACATCGAGTAATTCAGCAGGCTGACGTCGTACGCTGCCGCGAACGGCAATAGCCATAGGCTGCGGAGCAGATTGCGACGGTAGGTGAGTTCCACTACCAGGCCATAACTGACGATGACGATGGCTGCATTTATAAAGCCTAATGCCGCTAATAGGTCGTGGCCTGATACCAGTGCCCAAACTACCATAACCAACGGACCAACCAGGCTTAAGAGCTCTGTTAGGGTGAGTAATCCGGCTAATTCCGGTCGTCGGTGTAGTTGAGGGTAGCGGGTTCGGATGGCCGTATCACGTTGGTCAGCAAGCGCCTTTTGGCAGCTAATGCCCAGGCGGGTATCACTAGCCAGGAAACTATATCCATCGCGCTTGGCCACTGCCCTCGCAAAATAACTTTCCGGTGAGTTAGCACTGGCGACCGCCTTAAAACCGCCGGCGGCGTGCAATGCCTCAGCAGTTATTATCCAGCAGGTGCTAAGTACTGGGGGGCGGTTCAGCCAGCGGCGCGGCAGGCTAATTTCCCAAGCGTATCTAAAGGGCTGGATCATTACCTGTTCTAATGACCAATTACCGGGCAAGTTATTTTTGGGCAAAACGCTTACCATGCTCTTTTTCTTAGCCAACAGGCTTTCTACCAGCAATCGCAAGCTATCTG
>DASZPJ010000023.1:0-17655 GCA_035550295.1 Saccharimonadales bacterium (SeqCode) | reverse complement strand
TCTCTAGCCAACGCCAGCGGTGCCTTATTTCTGGTATAGTTTACCTGGGAGCAGCTGACGTGGATCCTATATCTAAGAAGATAGACGACGAATTTTCCAAGTATCCAAAAAGGTCATATCCAAAGGGCCAAATACTTATATTTGCCGATGAGTCACCGGAGCACATCTTTTATATAACTAAAGGCCGGGTACGGAAGTACGATGTGTCGTATCGCGGCGATGAAGTGATCGTCAATATTTTTAAGCCACCGGCCTTCTTCCCAATGTCCGAAGCCATCAACCACACACCCAACAAATTCTTTTATAAAACAGAGTTGGCGACTGAACTGCACATTGTACCTGGCGATGCCGCCTTACAATTTTTGAAAGACAACCCGGACGTCATGCTCGACTTGTTGAGCCGGATTTACCGCGGCATGGAAGGGCTGCTGGGCCGGATGGTAGAACTGATGTCAGGCTCGGCCAAGAGTCGGCTGCTTTATGAATTGATGATCGAAAGCCGGCGCTTTGGCAAAAAGAATGATGAGGGCAGTTATGACCTGGACATCAGCGAAGTCGACCTGGCCGCCCGCGCCGGCATGTCACGCGAAACGGTCAGCCGCGAAATGAAGCAGATAAAAGCCGACGGGCTGGTCAGCATTTCCAGCAAAGGTATTGTCGTGACTGATCTGGCTGCGCTCAGCAAAAAAGCTGGCGTAGAAGACTAGTTAGGGCTTAAGTTCAAATGACTCAATTGACTCAAAGATGCGGTTGTAATCGCCGGAGTCCGGCCGCGCATAACAGGCCATTCGGATCTGTTTGGGCTCAATTCTAAAGGCTGTGTATTCGCCGGCATCAAGTTTGGCAATCGGAATAATGCCGTTTGGGCTGCTCTCCAGGCTGGTTTCGCAAATTGTGGCTGCCACGTCGTTGACTTCACCGCTGTTAGTCAGCTCGTGGGCTTCGCCAATCACTTGGGCAACTGTTTGGCTGAGCGGCTCGAAGATGACTAGCACCACATGGTTGTTGCGGACGAGATTGTCGTACTTTTTGGTGCCGGTTTTAGTCAGGAACGAAACGCAAAAGTCCTGCTTATTGATGCTGTGGTAGACAACGGCGGCGTGCGGTTCACCGTTCGGGTCAACGCTTGCCAGCACACCTGCGCGGTTGTGGTCGATGAAATTAAAGATGCGCAACTGTCGTTCGCTGAGTTTGGCTTTATTTTTAGTGTGATCCATTTGGTTCTCCTTTATCTTAGGCAAGTAAAACGCCGCCATCGACGACTATTTGGCTGCCATTCATATAAGACGACAGGTCGGATGCCAAAAACAATACGGCTTTGCCGATGTCATCCGGCTCGCCCATTCGGTGCATCGGGATTCGCTGCAGGAAACTCGCCATCAGCTTTGCCATATCGACGCCTTGTGGAACTTGACTGTTGGCCTGGGCGGCTTGCGTGCCGGGCGTAGCCACGCCGCCGGGCGCCACGGCGTTCACCGAAATGTTGTGTGGCGCCAGTTCTAGAGCAACGTTTTTGGTAAAGCCCCAGAGCCCATGTTTTGAAGCGTCGTAATGAGCCAATCCGGCCGACGACGGATGAAGCGCGTCGATAGAAGTAATGTTGATGATCTTGCCGCCGTCACCTTGCCGGATCATCTGTTTGGCTACGGCCTGGGTCGTCATAAATGCGCCTTTGAGATTGACCGACAGCACATGGTCAAAATCTTCGAGTGTCATATCCATCACCAAAATGTTGGGGTAAATGCCAGCGTTGTTGACCAAAATATCGATGCTGCCAAAGCAGTCAAGAGTTTGTTCGACCATTTTAGTGACGTCCGTTTGCTTGGAGACATCGGCCTGCACATATTCGATATTGAGCGACGGATCAGTGAAGTTTTGCCGGGCAGTCTCGAGATTTTGTGGACTAACGTCTGCGACCATCACATTCGCGCCGGCTTCGGCAAGCCGCTGGCTGATTCCAAAACCAATGCCAACCGCGCCGCCGGTAACGATGGCCGTTTTATTCGAAAGATCTAGTAATTCCATAATTGCTTTCATGCCTTCTCCTTATTTGTTAGCAAGTAGATGATGGGCAGAACTCCGACCGAGTTAACTACCAGTATCGCCACATACCAAGCCTTTTGCTGCTTTTGGGCAGCCCGCCAGAGCGCCAGGCCGCGCCAGATAAGATCCCAGATTGCCAATAAGCCAATGATGGTTTCCCAAGCCGTACTGATGTGATAGGTCATGTTATTACTCCTTTAGTTAAGTTACGTTGTCGTATTTATCACCAAGCGGGAAGGATTGCTGCAGGCACTTAGTCTCGATGTAGTCAACAAAGTTGGCGGCACTTCTCATGTTGAAAGTGCGCAATTTGTAATCACCAAGCCGCGTGTGCAGTGTGACGTAGCTCATAAAGCCGGCCTTGGTGTAGGTGATGCCGCCAATAATCATGAAGGTGATTTCGTCGACGTGCATGTACATCGGCTTCTTGTCCAGAAATATCACACGCTGGTTGGTGGCAATTAATGCCCCGCGACCGCCACTATATTTGCCAAAACTGACCCGAGCACGTGTTCGTCCTTATGCAACAAATGTGGCAGGTACTTGGTTTCTGGTAGCCAGAGGTCGTAAGCGACCGCACCGCGTTGGCGCAGCTCTTGCTTGACGTGTTCTAGCAGGTCACTTGGAACTGGCCGCTGTGCGTGAAAGTGGTGCGTTTGCGGTGTGGTTCGATCGGCAAAATCATTGATCACGTGTGTCATGGCGACCTCCTGCATTCATTCAACCACTCGCCTGGTTATAAGGCATTGATCGAAATCACTCAGGCAACATGACAACTCTCATGGTGATGATAGCCTGGCAGTTCCATAATCAAGCCCGTCAGCAAATAAGGAGATGTCATGAAAGATCTGAGCCTCAGCATTGATTATTTACCACACCCTGGTGAACCACGCATGGAGCATCCATTCCGCGCACGATTTTATAAATTAAAAGGTGTTTGAGTCATGAAGCGCGTGGTGCCGGCCGAGGCCGAACCATTTATTACCAGCCATGAAGCCGCGGTTTTGTCAACGCTATCTCGCGACAATAAAGTCGAAGGGGTAACTATTTACTATCGCTATATCAATGGCAACTTCTACATACTTACCAAAGCCGACAGTTCCAAAGCACACAATATGCTTGCCCACCACCAAGTTGCCCTGACAATCTTCGACCTGGACGAAATTAAAACTCTGCAGTTACAGGGCAAAGCCAGCATTGAAGGCGACATGGAAACAAAACGATTTATTTTTGACGAGCTGGTGCGGCCGCGGCAATATCAGGGTGAAAGCCTTACTCCTCCTGTCACGCAACTGCACAATGGTAGTTTTATCGTCTTTCGTATAACACCCACTAAAGCCTTTTATACCGACTACAATGAAAAGTCCAAGTTAATACCGATGCACGGCAACAACTCCTAGGCCAACTGTTTCCTGGCGGCGTATAATAATCGTCAGGGAGCCTGTGATGCCGGGGAGTAAGCAGCGTTCAATCAACAAGATGGCGTGGGAGTTCATAGCGCAAAACCGCGCTGGGGCTTTGGCTACCAACGACGCTGCCCACTTGCCGCATATAGCCTTGGTTTACGTCGTTGTTCACCACGATTTATCAATTTACTTCACGACCCGTGCCGAAGGCCGCAAATATGAAAACCTAATGCGCGATCCGCAAGTCGCTATGATGTTTGCCGGCGCCAACAGCCTGCAACAACTCCAGCTTACCGGCCACGTCGAGCAAGTCACTGACCTAGAAGCCGAGCTCGACATTCTTCACGAACTCATGAAGTTGCGTTATGCCGATAAGAGCCTGCCTAGACCCCAGGTTAATTTATTGGAACCAGGCGTCCGCAAAGAATATGTCATATTTAAGGTCACTGGCGACGAGATGACGTATTCTGATTTTGAAACTTCGCAAGTTGGCAAGTACAAACCAGAGTTTATTAAAATCATGTGAATAGGCTCTGTCGGCAGGAGGTATGCGTACTTTAGTCCCGGCTTAAACCAATTTAGGGATTGGCTATGTGGGCTGAGCCGGATGCGGAACAGGTCATCTGGCCTGCACTGGTGCTCGTACAGTTTGGTGCAGGCGCAGCGCTGCCGTCACTATTGGTGCAGGTGACCTTACCGTCACTGCCAGCATTACAGGCGGTCATGCCAGCAGGCATTGGGCCAGATCCGCTACCCATGGCACCGCCGGTAGTCATTTGGCCAGCTGAGCCAGCTTGGACTTGAACCGAGCCCTCACTCGATCCATCGCCGTTATTGCGGAATGTCATGACAATTACCGGCAAGCCGTCCTTGCCCACGCCAATGGTGTGGATGGTGCCATCACTGTCGGTGTAGCGCAAATATTTTAGACTGCGCGGATTCATGCTCGATGGTCCATCATTGGATACATCAGTTGATTCAGTTCGAACCGTACTGGGCATGCCATTTTTGGCATCGAGTTTTTGCAGCTGGTCGTAAGTTAATATTTGTAGATCTTTAGCCTTCTCTGCAGCCTTTAACTCGGCCTTCGGGTCGGCATTTACCCGCATATCCAGCGCATGCAGGCCTTGCGGCGATAACTGGGAAACCTTGTTAAGGCTTTGCTGGGCTAGCTCTTGGGCTGATACGGGTTTAAGGCTAGTAAATAGGCTGAATGCCACAACTGCCAACACCGCCACCGCCATCGTGGCGCCCGATACTATGAACTTTGGTTTACTCATGAGATTACTCCATCTCTTGTTAGTTATTTTGGTCTTAGGATGAGAAGCGGCGAGTAACGCTTGTTTTAGTTGCACTTGGTGCGACTTCATAGCGACTGGCGGGACAGCCAACTTGTGAAGTTTGTCTTGGGTTATATCGTCCATGCTTCTTTTCTCCATAACTTTATAACGCTCGCTGCTTATTAAAGTTGCGTTGTAGCTTTGCGGTACCACGGGCCAGCAGTGATTTGACGGTGTTAATATTTTTGCCGGTAATCGCGGCAATGTCTTTAACGGGCTGCTTTTCGAAAAATCTTAGCGCTATAACTTCTTGGTATTTGAGTGGTAGTTCCAAAACCAGCGCCTGAACCAAAACAAAATCTTCGTGCCGGGCCAGCGCGTCTTCGAAAGCGATTCTATCACTGGCCACATCATGTTCGTCCGGCAATTCAAAGCCGGTTTCTTCGAACAGCGCATCAAGCGAAGTCGGTTGGTATTTTTTCTGTCGAAAGTAGGAGTTCACTTCGTTGCTGGCAATCCGGTACAGCCAGGCCGAAAAAGGCAAACCGCGCCACTCAAACTTATCCAGCCCGTGCCAGGCCTTAAAGAAAACTATAGATGTGATGTCTTGCCCGGCCGCCGCGTCGCCCACTCGGTGCACGACATAGCTAACAATCTTTGGATAATACAGATCAAAAACCACCCCAAACTCTTGCGGATCTGCCTTTGCCCTCTCGACTAATTTTTGTTCTTCTTCTAAACTCATGTGCGACTCATTATAACTACAACGCATGAATAGTCATTAAGTTGCAAAGGTTTTATGACAGAGGGATATCGGCCTTGGCCTTTTCCGCTGTGGCTTGCTCGGAATAAATTCCTGCGCGCGTCCTCGCTACACCGAACCCTAATGCCCTTGGCATGGAGTTCAGTAGCCCGCATCTCAACAATACAGAAAGCACCAACAAATGTCGGTGCTTTCTGTATGGCTGGGGATGAGGGATTCGAACCCCCGATCACGGGACCAGAACCCGTTGCCTTACCGCTTGGCCAATCCCCAATAATCGATTTATTATACCTTAAATGCCTGGCAGTTCGAACCCCTGGTAATTTCCTCGATTTTGCTATCATAGGAGTATGCCTGTGAAGCAAGCGACCTCAGCGAATATTAGTTTTAAAACCAAGCTTTTTAAGATTGGTTCGGCAGTGATTTTGCGATTGCCAGATGAGGCTAGCAAACAGTTACCGTCGCGCGGCCAGGTCATGGTGGAAGGCACCTTTAACGGTGTTGATCTGAAAACACCGCTCGAACCGACTGGCGACCTTGGCCATTACTTCAGGGTGAGTTCTGATTTGCAAAAAGCCGCCAGTGTCACAGCCGGCGACACCGTTTCTGTGGAAGTTACGCCTACCAAAGAATGGCCAGAGCCGGAAGTGCCAGCCATTTGGAAGAAGGCTTTGGCCGGCAGCACCAAAGCTAGTGCGCGCTGGAACGACATCACACCAATGGCCCGCTGGGAGTGGATCCGCTGGGCGCGCGCTACCAGCAATAACGAAACTTTTGAGCGGCGCATCAAAGTCGGCATTTCCAAAATGGAAAGCACCTGGCGCCGGCCTTGCTGCTGGAACCGCAACCTCTGCACCGAACCCGACGTCTCCAAAAACGGCGTCCTACTCGACCCAACGCGAGAACCAGGCTTAGCCTACGGCCAACGCAGCAAAAGCTGACGTATCTCACGTACACTTTATTTGATCTATACTGCTTTATATGTTATTATATACAGATGTCCACCCCTGAATCTGGCTCACCCGAGACCTGCAGTCCACAAGACGCAGTCTTTGCTTATATTGATGGCGCTGCGAACCACGAGGTAAAAAACCTTATAAGTTCCATCTTCCTCACCCACCCTGCTCAAGCCTATAGCCCAGCTACCATGACTTATGAAATGAACAGTCGACAAGGCGAAAATCGGGCTTGGGAAATTAAGAAAAAGAGCGTTTCGCAATTCTGTGAGGTTAGCTTAGAGCCAGTTGGCGCAGTGGTTAAGAGCGAGCTTGAGGAATTTGATGGACGGCTGGTGGACGCTTGGCAAGCGGCGCAAGAAAACCTGGATATTAAGCTAGCCGTGTCTGGTTTTATTAGTGACTGGAGTCTCCGCTGGGGAGATATTTCTGTACAGCAAGCCTACGGGAAAAGCGGCAGTGCTAGTGACATTAGATCGCCAAAGATTCGTCACGATATTTACTTGGCTCTCATGACGGGCAGCGATGCACCAACTTTGAAGGAAATAGGTCACGCCACCGGACGAGATACTACTCCCAACGGACATGCCATGGTTAGTGCGCAGATAAACATGTTAACCGGCTATGGCATTCTTCAGAAAAATACCAACCGCGTAAAATACAATCCGCTGATAGAGGTGGTTGATAATACTTATAACAGCCAGTTCATGCCACTTGAAGATACCAGCGCCGAAACACAAGCACTCTACAAAGCCGTTGCCGGCTACACAGTTGGTCAGATAATTACTGTAGAGCAGCTTTTAGACGATGCAACTCTAAGCGACGGAAGTATCGACGCACTCCTCCTGCGAGCGAGATTAGCCCGCGCCTTATATAGCAGGAATCAATACCCTGGTCTAAGACGAATTGACAACAATGGCCTAGCCAACGGTAAGCAGTCAAATGTTCAATTTGTCGATGCAGCCAAGCAGCCAATAATAGAGCTGGTGGAAGGCATAGAAACAATTACTGAGCCTGATCATGTTGAGTACTTTTCCCAAAGATCTAGAGAGATTATTGCTAATCCTGACGAATTTATGGCGCTGGTTGAGAAAGCACGGCGTTCTTCGCCGCTTGCCAATAAAACCGACCCTGTTTTACTAGCAAGCCAGATAAAGTCCCTGCTAGGCGAACATGGCCCTAGTAGTGCTCCGCAGCTACGGGAATTGTTGTCTGAAGTTCACGGCAAAAACGTCACGATTCTGTACATGTACCAACTGCTTCGCGACTTGGTAGATAGTGAAGCGCTAACTGTTGATAAGGTTGAAGCACAGGCCTACTCGTTGGTAACCCAGAACGTATACTCTCTGTCGACAACCAAAGACTAACGCATTCAGACGGCCAAAGCCAGCGCCATAAATAGCAAACCGACGTCACGAAAAGTTGTGCTGAAGGCGCTTGGCCGAGAAATAAGGATGCCTGCGAAACTCGCAGCCGTCAGTGTAGATGATCTTAAGCCTGCATTAGTTTGCTAGAATTAACTCATGGTTCAGGTGCTAAGTGATAAGTCGACGATTATCCATTCTTTTTTACGGGAGCTGCGGGATGTTGATTTACAGCAAGATCGGCTGCGCTTTGCCCGCAACTTAGAAATGCTGGGAAGTTTGCTTGGATATGAATTGAGCCAACAACTTGCTTATAAAGATCCCCGGACGAAAACTCCGCTCGGTTCGGCCAGTACGCCTTTGCCGGCAGGTGGGATTGTGATTGGTACGGTGTTGCGGGCCGGTTTGCCGGTGCAGCGTGGGTTGCAGCAGGTTTTTCCGAATGCAGATTTGGCTTTTGTGGGTGCGGCGCGACATGAAGCCAAGGATGACGTTAGCGTAGAGCTGGGCTACGAGGCTGGGCCGGATTTGACCGACAAGGTTTTGATTATGGCGGATACCATGCTAGCTACCGGCCACAGTCTGGTCGCGGCTACCAAGCAGTTGGTCAAAACCCATGGACAGCCAAAGCAGATTATCTTCACAGCCGTGATTGCCGTTCAACCAGGCATAGATTATGTGGCTGAACATTTTCCGGAAGCCGAAATTGTGGTTTGTGTAGTCGATGATAAACTCGACGAAAATTTTTACATTGTACCGGGCCTAGGCGACGCCGGCGATTTGCTGTTTGGCCCGAAGTTATAAGTTATACTAGTAGAATGAAGCGTTTATGGTTAGGTGCTGGCTTGGCAGTAATAGTTGTCGTTGCCTGTTTTGGCATCTACCAATTGGCAAATGGATTTTTATCGAACGATGAACATCAAGCTGCCACAGCCTGTAGCCAGATTGGCCAAAACCATAAAGTACTCGTCGTAAATAACAAAGTGGTACCTAAACACACCACTGCTAAACGCTGTGACCGTCTAGTGATTACTAATGAGGACGCCGTCAGCCGGCTGATGTCTTTTGGCAAACCAGATCATCACGTTTCCTATAATGGTGTGACCGAAAGATTGCTAACCCAAGGCCAAAGCCTAAGCGTAGTGCTTACAAAAACCGGCAACTACTATTTTCACGACCATCTGCAGGACTACGTCGTGAACGGCAGTTTTACAGTGACAAATTAGGCTTGGTTTGGATCCGTTGGCTCGGCCGGTGCTGGCTGGACGGGAATGTCGGCAGCTTGGGTAGGAACGCCCGGCGAACTTGTAACGGCGCTGGGGTCGGTCTCCAGCGAAACGTCTTCATTTTGGTCGGAGGGCTTCAGGATGCGGTCAACCATCTTGTCGAGCTGGTCGTTACTAAGGTTGGCCTTGACGGCGTAGCCTTCAATTCCCTGCTCGCGGATGCCAGCCGGGGCATCAGATTCGTTGAGGTTACTGATTACCAGGACTTTAATGTCTTTGCCCCAATCACTGCTGCGCAGCACCTTCAATATCTGGTCGCCGGCGACCTTCGGGATCATAATATCCAGTAGCACCAAGCTTGGGCGTTCGCGTTCAATAAGCTCTAGAGCTTCAATGCCTTGGTGGGCGACGAAACAGATGTAGCCGAGTACTTCCAGGCGGGTTTTGTAAATATCGGCCAGCGCGGCGTCATCTTCGACGATGACGATTTTGGCCCAGGAGCCATAGTCTTGCTCTTTTTTGTCTGTTTGATCTGTGGGGTTCATGAGCCTAACTATAGCGCCGAGTATGTGGTGCTGTAAAGGTCGGAAAAGTTAAATACCGAGCGTTTTTTTGAAGGCCGGTTGGTCAAAGCCGCTGATCTTGGTTTCATTGCCGGCGTCGTCTTTTATGACCGTGAAGGGCACGCCAATGTGGCCATCGTTAACGCTCATGAACTCCATCATTACAGCTGGGTCGGCATCGGTAATTTTCTTTTCATAGCTTTGGCCGATTTTGTCGAGCCACTGCGTCAGGCTGTGGCAAGCGGCGCAGATAGTGGTTGAGTAAATTGTGATGGTCATTTTATATCTCCTTATTTTTAACTGCCGAATGTGAAGGTGTTGAGGATCACGCCATCCGGCACACTCAACTCGACTGTTTGATCGCTAGTAAACTTCGGGAAACTTATCAGGTTGTATAGCTGTTGGCCGTGTAGTAATAGCTGGCCGTTTTTGACGTCGCTGCCGGCGGCGGTCGACCTAATTGGTTTGCCGTTCAGCGTCACGCCAACACTGGCTGGAGCGTCCGAACCGACAACCACGTAAACATTTTTAGACGACAGTTTGAAGCGCAATGTGCTATTGCCGCGAGCTGTGATTTTGTCTCCATCGACCTGCCATTTGCCACCTAGCGCCCAGCTGTGGCTATCGAGCTGGCTGGGCAGCTTGAAAGTATTGGTCGGTTTGGCCGCCAGCGCTGGTGAGCCCTCATAATCACTGGCTCGGTCAAATCCAAAATACGTTTCCGGTGTCTGGTTTTGGCTGATCGGCACGGTGTCGCTTTGCTCGGTCGGCTTGACGTTACTCAGGTCGTGTCCATTGTCCGTAATTAATTGGCGGATCGCTTTTTCTTCTTCGCTGTAGCCGCCCTCGCCTTCGTGCAAATTACGGATTTGGCCGCTGGCATCGATCAAATAACCGGCTGGCCAGGATTGGTTAGAGTAAGCATTCCAGGTCGCGAGACTGGCGTCGATCGCCACCGGATAGGTGATGTGTTGGTCTTTGACAGCTTTTTGGACATTGCTTAAGACTTTTTCGTACGAGAACTCCGGCGCTTCGACTCCTACGATCACAAATCCTTCATCTTTGTAGCGCTGGTACCAGGCTTCGAGGTGCGGGTTGTTGCGAATGCAGTTGATACAAGTGTAAGTCCAAAAGTCGACCAGCACGACCTTGCCACGCAGTTGCTGCATAGTCAGCGGCTTGCTATTGACCCAGCCGGTAATGCCGGTAAAGTCTGGGGCTGCTACTGGTTGCGTGATATTGAACAGCTTGCTGTTATCGGTTTTGCGATGCGAGCTTGGCAATAGTCGGCGGCTTAGGCTGTCAAAGTTGAATGGTGTGTGTTCTGAAACGTAGGTTTGGAATTTGACACTGTAGCCAGTGGCTACGCCAAGGCCCACTATTATGAACAGGATGGCAACGATCTTTTGGAACTTACCTTTAGGATTAGCCGCAAATTTAATTCGACTAATAAAGCTCTGGCCATAATAGCCAATTCCCAACAACACCACGGCCAGGCCCAGAACATAGGACACCATATAAGCCATGGCCTGCGCGAAGTTGGCCGGCAAAACGGTTGCCAAAATGTAAGCATAAACTGGACTACAGCTGGAAAAAACCGGCCCAAGCGCCGCGCCAATGATGATCGGGCCGGCGATGTCGCCTTTGGTATTGAAGCCTTTGCCGAGCGCCTTTTGGGCGGCGGCTTCAATCTTCAGGCTGCCGATGACCCGGGCATAAAGTCCTGGGAATAAGGTAACAATACCAAGCGCGATGATGATTCCGCCCGAAAAGTAAGTGATGGATTGCGGCGGAATATTGATTAGCACCGTGCTGACTTTCAGCAACAGCGTAAAGATGATAATCGAAATTGCCAGCGAAGCGGCGATGATCACCGGGCGCTTCTTGTCCTTTGTGTCGCCCGTGACTGACCCGCCAATAATGATTGGCAAAAGCGGTAAGACGCAGGGCGCAAGGACGGTGAGGAGTCCGGCGATAAAGGCGGTAAAAAATAATAACATGGGTTCTCCTTAGTATACGCTGGCTACGCCCAGTGGAAGTTGGGACGTAACCAGCGTAAAAGTATTGTTATGGCATCAACACATTGTTGATGACGAAGGTCACACCATTGCTGGAAATGACATCCGAAGTCTGAATCGTCGCAAAGTTGCCTTTGGCGTCTTTCAGCTCCAATTGGTTGTCGTGCATGACTGGTGAGAGTTTTTCACCCTGCACGGTAGTCAAAGTTTGGCCTTTTTCAGCCATGACTTTCAGCGCGGCCGAAGTGTAAGTTCCGGGCACCACGTGGTAAGTCAGGATGTTGACTAGTTGGTCTTTGTTCTCAGGCTTCAGCAGCGTGTCAACCGTGCCAGCCGGCAAAGCGGCGAAGGCAGCGTTGTTGGGCGCGAAGACCGTGAACGGACCGGCACTCTGCAAAGTAGGCACGAGTCCAGCAGCCTTTACGGCGGCCACGACAGTCGTAACGTTTTTGGCATTGAGCGCGTTAGCTACGATGTCCTTGCTGGCAACCATTTTGGCGCCGCCAACAGTCACACCGTCAGTATCAGCCGTAGTCTGGCTGTTGCTACTGCCGCTCTCGCTAGTTGTTTTGTTGTTTTTGGCGTGATGGCCAATTGCGTAACCGCCGGTGAAACCAACCACCAGCATTACAATTGCCCCTACGGCCATTTCGGCCATACCGCTCTGATTGAGCTTTGTCATAGTAACCTCCTCTAAGGTTATTAATGATTAATAAATAGTTTTAATGATTTAGCTTACTTTACTAAGTAAACTTAATTTGATATTATGCCTATGGTACAAACAAGTCAAGGATTATGTGTGGATAAATACGATTTAAGCAAAATTACCACCTATCAAGCCGGCGCCGTCCAAGCGGCGATGCACCGTTTGCTGCAAAAACAGTCCGATCAAATTCTTAAGCCTTTTGGACTGACCAAAATGCAGTGGATGATCATCGGCTCCGTCCTTGATGCCGGGTCGAAAGGCGCACGCATCAGCGACCTGGCCGAAACACTTGGCACGACTATTCCCTACTTGACGACCAGCATTAATTTACTTGAATCTCGAGGCATGCTGGCACGTAAAGCCAACGACAAAGACAGCCGCTCCAAACTGGTAACCGTTTCGCCCAGCTTCCTGCCGAAGTGCAAAACTATTGAAGCCGAACTGCGCGATGGCTTGCGCAAAGCTATCTACTCGCGGGTCGACCCGGTGGAATTCAGCATTTACATCAAAGTGATGTACGAGCTGATGGAAGTCGGCCAAACTGCCGAAAAGGACCAGAAGTCTTGAACGCGGCCAATTGACCAAACATCCTCTAAGTTCTTATACTTAAGCTAACTTTTGGAGGTTTTATGGATCAAAAACCAGGCTTTAGCCAGTCGACTACTGCAAAATCCAATTTTTGGGCGATTTTCCTGGTAATTTTAATTGGTTTGCTGGGTATTGGCGCAGGCGGCTACTTGGTCAGCCAGGCCGGTAAGACTTCTTCGGACCCAGCTCCAAAGATTACCAGCTCGACCACTCCGAAAACCACAACATCCAGCACAGTTAATACCGCCCACGGCCTGCAATTAGATCCCAGCAAAAACTACGGCAATAAGTACGCCAACGGCATTTTGCCGGTTGGCGACGGCAAATATAGTACGACGACAGCTAAAAAAGGTTATGTTTACGCCTGCAGCCAGTATGCCCAAAACCTGACCAGCAGCCAGGGCGGCGCCGGCACCCGTGGGCCGTGGTTCATGGACAACAATACCGAATATGACGTTAACAAAAAGACCCATGTAAATGGCAGCGTAATGTGGCAAGCCAGTTTTACCGAAAAACTTAGCGGCAACACCCGGACGCTTATCACCAACGATTTGCCGGACCACCCAACAGGTATTTTCCCGATCGCCAATACCGATCCGGCCTACGCCTACGATCGCAACCCGAATACCATCAAAGGCCAAACTTTGACGTTTGCTCTACCCGCTAACCCGACTTATGGCGATCCCAGCTGTATGGGCGGCCAGTCAGGCATCATGCTAACCGGCGTGGCACTGTTCAACGCTTTTGACGCTGGCGGCCGCGACGCCGGTGCCTGGGAAGTCCAGGACAAATGCAGCGGCCATCCCGAAAAAGAAGGCGAATACCACTACCACACGCTGAGCGCCTGCATCAAAGATGTCGGGGTTTCCAATGTAATTGGCTTCGCCCTAGATGGCTTCCCGATCACCGGTCCGAAGGTTGGCACCAATAACTACCTAACAACCAGCGACCTGGACGAATGCCACGGCATCACCAGCCAAATTACCTTAGATGGCAAAAAAGCCACAATGTACCACTACGTAATGACCGAAGATTTTCCTTACTCGGTCAGCTGCTTCCGCGGCAGCGCCATCCAGCCACCGGGATTGCAGGGCGCTGGCCAACCCCAACACCCCTGAAAATATAATCATAAGCATATTGACATTTCAATATATAAGTGTTATAATTCCAATTAATGAGTTTTTCAGGAGAAACCAACCTCGAGTGGCATAAAGCGCCTTACGCTGATGGCGTCATGATTGGTGACGCGCCTAAAGATGGGCCAACCGTCGGTATTCTGGGCGGCGTGCACGGCGATGAGTTCAGTGGCATTGCAGTCGCAGACCTTTTACCCCGCAGCCTGGCAGTTGAGGCTGGCCGGGTAATTGTCATGCTTGGCAATCTGCCGGCAATTGATGCGGAAAAGCGGCAATCTGCGCCCAGCACGGACGCAGTAAATCACAACTTAAATCGTTGGTTCCGTCATTTAAGCGACGATCAAAAAATTCGCGCTGACCTGCCATATGAAGCTAACCGGGCTCAAGAACTGATTGGCTACATTGATGAATGTGACGCCATCTTAGACTTGCATGAGTTCGAAGACCCTAAAGGCACGCCATTTATAATTACTGAACGGCCCAGCCGGGAGACGGCACGGGCTATTGGCGCGCCCTTCATAGCTCATGGCTTTGCAGATGCTGAACCCGGCGGCACTGACGACTACGGATACCGCAATGGCATCGAGGCCATCTGTTACGAACTAGGTCCGATGGGCAAACAATTCACGGCCGGCAATGTAGTATATGCCCTAGAAACCGTTGATCGATTTCTGGCAGCGCAGTCATTAACAAGTAAACGTCTACGCCCCTTGCACTCTAATCCGACACTTATTCAAGTCGACGAAAATAGCCCTATTGTCCGCACCCAGGATGCATTTAGGTTCGCGCGCGAGTTTAAATCTTTTGAGACTCTCGTGCGCGGTGAATTAGTCGCCGTCGACGGTGAACGGGAAATCTATGCCGCCGAAGACGAAGATCAGGTAATGCTCTTCTACAAACCGGAAGTCCCAGCAATTGGCCGTGAAGCGTGTGAGCTAGCCCGGGTCGTCACCGAGTAACCCCTAGGATAGCCCACGCTCGGACTATAGACATTTTTGTCATAATTTGCTATTCTTGCAAAAAATTGTTTATTTAATGATTTTTTAATAATCGTAAGGCATAATTCCTGCCATGGCGACGCTTACCAGCCTGTTGCTCATCGAAGACAGCCGAACCATTACCGAGCCGCTAACCCAAGCGCTCCGCTCTATCTATGAGGTTGATTTGGCGGCCAGTGGCGAAATTGGTCTGCAAAAGGCCGGCTCCGAAGATTACGGGGCGATTATCCTGGAACTCGCCCTGCCCGACCAAAGCGGACTGGCAGTTTGCGAAGAATTACGAAATCGGGGCATCACGGCCCCGATTTTAGTTATCAGCAATGATCACAGCGTGCTGACCAAGATAAAACTCCTGGACGCGGGTGCTGACGATTACTTAACCAAGCCGTTCAGCTTGGGCGAACTGAAGGCTCGTTTGCGGGTTCTGCACCGGCGCAATGTCAAACAGTTGCCAGTCACCGCCGAACTGGTTGTTGGCGATCTACGTCTCGACAGGGCTAAGCGCCAAGCTAGCCGCAACGGCGTGATGGTTGATCTTAGACGTAAGGAATTTGCTATTTTGGAATGCTTGATGCTGCGCGCCGGTACAGTCGTAAACCGCGACACGCTAGTCAATCATGCTTGGGAAGGCCAAGATGATAATTGGACTAATACTATCGATGTCCATATAAAGTACTTGCGCGACAAGATTGACCGTCCGTTTGGATCATCACTTATCAAAACCGTGCATGGACTCGGCTATCGCTTGGATAGTGCGGATTCCCTTCTGGCCAAGCCAGCTGCCAAAAAAATTAAGCGTAACAAAACAAGTCCCAAAAAGCCGGTAGCTGCCTAGGAGTTACTGCTTCGTCGAGTCAACGCTGACGTTGGAAATTGTGACAATCTGGTTGGTGGACGGCCGATACAGTACAGCTTCTTTAGCTTTGCCATACACCAGGACCACATCGCCGACTTTAGCGTGTGCAAAAAAGCTCTGGCTCTTGAGCTTGCTGAGGTCTTTGATGGGCGCTACAGTGGGCACTTCATTGGTCGGTACGGCCGCTAGCTTTTGAACTTTACTAATAGTATTGTTGGCTTGCCTGTTAACTTCTGCGCTGGAAGAAGCTTGGGATTTGGTTTTGGCCTCATGGTACTGCTGGTACATAAAGGCACTGAACAGCACCAGGACTATGACTATTGCCCAGGGCAGCTGGATTGACGGCACTTTGAGCTGGCGCTTGGTTTTTTTGGGCGCTTGGTTTTCTACCTCAAGCGAGGTTTTAAAAGTTCTGGTGGAAGTTGTGGTTTGTCGGGCCATTTAGGGCAAACACCTCTTTTGATCTATTGTAGCAAACTATTGGCCAGCCGCAGCAGTCGCGGGCAATGGGTTAGTGGCAGTTTGTGGGTTCGTTACGGCTAATGCCGTCCAATCCAGCGTCGTATCCTGGCTGGCCGGAACGGGCAGTTTGATGTCAAAGCCATCTTTGGTAATGTTGGCAACTGACAGGCTTAGGAATTGGCCGTCTACCGAATTAGCGGTCACAACTGGCGCAGCGTCATACGCATTGGTGAATTTGACATGAACGCTGCTCTCACCTTGGCGCAGCTGGGCGTAGCCTGCTGTATCATTAGCCACCGTAATGTGACCTTGGAATTCAACGTCTTGGCGGAAGATGGTTTTGGCAAAGAAGGTTGCCAGCTTTTGGAAGCTACTGAGGCCACCAACGTTTAGGTCACCCCCAATTTGTAAGCCACCGCTGGCCACGGCGCTGGCAAAGTTCAGGTCGCCACTAAAGCTGGCATCACCAGCCGCATCAAAGCTGATTAGTTGCCTGCCGCTGGGATCGTTCAGGCTAAAGCCGCTGTCGGTTGCCACAACCTGGTTGCTGGTTGGCTGGCTTGAACTGGTTGAAGTTGCTGGTACGGCCGTTTGGCCATGGAAGGTTCCGGAGTTATCGATGGAAGCCACGATGTTACCCGCACCATCAGTAAAGTTAATGCCGTTTTTGCCAATCACAATGTTGTTGGTTTCAACACTGTCAGTCACTAGCGCTGGTGTTACCACATCAATACTAGCGGCGATATGATCGGCAAAGACTTGTGAAACCCCAGAGTTTTGATCAGGCTGGGCTTGACCGGCGATCAATTCTGCAAGCAGCTGGTCGCTGTCCGGACTTGAGCCGTCACTGTTCAGCGGCAAGACACCTGCAAACTGCCCGTTACCGACAAACGCCGTGATGCTGCCCACGCCAGCCGCATCGTAATTTTCCATGGCGGTACCGATCACGTTGCCCGCTTTGGTGGCTTTCATGGCAACACCCGGAGTTGATGATGATGTCAGGTAGTCACCGGCTTTGATCGGACCATTCTCGGTTGAAACTTTGACAGGCACGCGGCCGGCCAATGCCAAAGCGACCGGAGTGCCGCTATTAGTGCCGTCGCCAACAATTTCGCCTGGCTGCGTAGAGACAATACCCATTAGTCCATTTTGGTAAGGCGTAGTTGAGCTCTTTACGCCCGCCTTGATGGTAGGGTCGCTCACCACCACTGTTCCTGGATCAATGTCGCCACTCGCACTGTAATAGGTTTCAGCATAGTCAGCACCGCTGTCGTCAACTTCCCGCAAGAT
>DASZPJ010000022.1:0-3082 GCA_035550295.1 Saccharimonadales bacterium (SeqCode) | reverse complement strand
CGCCCGTTAAAGTCTGGCACTGATCGCAAGTATTCGACTTGTGGCATATCACGCGATTCGGCGATTTCGGCACTCCAATGCAATATGTTGCTGGCGGCAGCATCTGTAAAGGCGGAAACATCAACAAGGCCGCAGTGGGCTAAGTTAATGACGTAGGTGCTAAGGACATGTATGCCGGTGTCTTCAAAGCCGGCATGGCTAAATTTTGTGCCTAGCTCAATTATCTTTTCCTTTTCAAAACGCAAGTTGCTGTGTATGAATACGCCCTCGTAGTCTTCATCTGACGTATTGTCTAGATCACCTTCAACCTCTATAACGTCGTTGACGGTTTCCGGGATCTCGCCGACTTTAGTTTTTAGTACGCTGCGGGCGACAGCATTGGCTACTACCAGGGGCTGGCCTATTTTTAGTGTCGAGTGCCAACCAGCCAAGGCAGAACGCTGCTCTTTGGATTTAAAGCCCAGTTCAGCGAAGTTCTCTTCACCGTAATAACGGTCGTGCTGCAGTGGTGCAATTACGGCGACAGGCCAGTTGACGTCGGCGCCTTGGGCTTCGTGGTGGGCAGCCCATCTCATGCTGCCACGCAGGTTTTCGTACATGTGACCCCGCCAATGGTAGGGATGAGTTGCCGGGTCAGGGTAATCTTCAGCAGCTTCTTCGCAAAGATCTGCAAATTGCATGCCGCTAAGACCGGTACGTTTACCAATGTCGTAAGCTTCATAATAGTCATGCGGATCCAGCGATATGTCCAATAACGGTACAGTGTCCGGCGTAATAAGGCGCATATACTTAAATTATAACCTAAAACCGCGAAAATTTCAAGATACAGCGGTATGGTAAAATCGGAAGTAATGTCCGATACGAAAGTTCGCAAAGCCGTTATTGCCGCAGCGGGATTTGGTACCCGCTTTTTGCCGCAGACCAAGGCTATGCCAAAAGAGATGCTGCCGCTGGTCGACAAACCAATCATCCAGCACATTGTTGAAGAGCTGGCTGCCGCTGGTATAACCGACATCGTTATCGTGACGGGCTACCACAAACGGACCATAGAGGACCATTTTGATCGCACCAGTGCCGAGCTGCGCGCTAATCTCGAAGAATCCGGCAAGGCGGAACTACTTGAAGCCACTCGCAAAATTTCTAACTTGGCCAACTTTGCCTACATTCGCCAAAAAGGCCCATATGGCACCGGAACGCCGATTATCAACGCGGCGCACTTGATTGGCAACGAACCGTTTATTTACACCTTTGCTGATGACTTCGTAGAGGCTTCGCCGTCACGTTTTAAACAACTGGTGGATATGCAGTCTGAGCGCGGCGGATCGGTTATTACTTGTTCGCAGCGCGATAACGACGCCGATTATAAGCGCTATGGCTATGTTGGTGGCGATGAACTGGAAACCGGACTGATTGATGTTAAGACGGTGGTTGAAAAACCGGGCAGCCGCGAAGCTTCGCCTTCGCAGTACGCAGCTGTCAGCGGCTACGTTTTTGACCCGGTAATTTTGGAATATTTGCAGAAGCAGCTGGAAACCCACGATCCAGCCCAAGGTGAATTTTTGATCCAGGATGCCATGCAGCAAATGATCAACGACGGCCACCACATTTATGGCCTGGACATCAAAAACGGCACTTATTACGACACTGGTAATCCGCTGGAATACCTCAAGACGGTTTTCAATTTTGCCATGCAGCGCGATGATATTGGACCGGCGCTCAAAGAGTATTTGCGACAAAAATTACAGTAACGGCCACAATTCTATACTATAATTAAGCTATGACAACAACCGACACGACTCTTTTGATCATCCTGACAGTACTTCTCAGCCTGTTTTTCACGCTATGTATTGTGCTGACAATTATCGTCATCAAACTGGTTAATAGCGTGCGACGCGTGGTGGCCAAGGCTGAAAGCGTTGTTGAGTCAGTAGAGGAGGCCGCCGAAGTTTTCAAAGAGACCCAAGGTAAATTGGCCATCGTAAAAGTTATCCGTAATATTTTAAAGCTAGCCAAAAAGGAGCGTAAATAGCATGGGCAAAAAGAGTAACCTGAAGAATGTTGCAATTGGTAGCGCTATAGCCGCTGCTGCCGGCTTTGTAGCAGGCATCCTAACCGCGCCAAAGAGTGGTAAAGAGACGCGCAAAGACATCAAAAACGCTGCCGAAACTGGCTACCGGGAAGCCGAAAAGCAGCTCAAGCAACTCCATACGCAGCTTGATAAGGTTGTAGCTGAAGCTAAGCTAAAAGCCGACAAAGCCAGCGGCAAAGCCCAAAAGGAGCTGAATGCACTGGTTGACAAGGCTAAGGACACCAAAGAAAAAGCCCGCGAAATGCTCAGCGCCATCCACGAAGGTGATGCCGAAGACAAAGACCTCAAGAAAGCCGTCAAAGATGCCACCGACGCCCTGGAACACCTCCGCGACTATCTGAAGAAGTAGTTGCTTCTATAAGCGTAGCCGTCGCTGTTGTAAAAGTTGGCCGTTAACGGCATAAATATAGACTTCACCTCTTGTGCCGCGTTATAATTGAGCTATAACGAAGAGGGAAGTTTGGCTACAAAAACTTCGCTGAAAGCCAGCGATTACGTACACCTGCACAACCATACCCAGTACAGTTTGCTGGATGGTTTAACCAAAGTGCCCGATCTTATTAAGCACGTCAAAGAATCCGGCATGAAGGCCGTGGCTATGACCGACCACGGCACTCTTTCGGGCGCAATTGAATTTTATAAAGAAGCCAAATCCCACGGAATCAAACCGATTATCGGCATCGAAGCCTATGTAGCAGCCCGCAGTCTCTACGACAAAGAACCTGGCAAAGACAAGCAGTATTACCACCTGATTTTGCTGGCAATGGATCACGCTGGATACCAAAATTTGATGGCTCTCAGCACCATCGCTAATCTTGAAGGCTACTATTACAAACCGCGGATTGACCGCAAGTTACTGGCCGAGCACAACGAAGGCTTAATCTGCCTGAGCGGTTGCGCCAACGGTGAAGTCGGCGATGCTATTCGCCAAGGCCAATACGACCAAGCTAAAGAAATTGCCAGTTGGTACAAAAGCCAGTTCGGCGACCGCTA
>DASZPJ010000021.1:0-11569 GCA_035550295.1 Saccharimonadales bacterium (SeqCode) | reverse complement strand
GGCTGGTTTGAAACTAAAGCGCTGGGTACGGCTGACGATGGTTTCGGGCAGTTTGTGGGCGTCGGTCGTGGCCAAGATGAAGACCACGTGGGCTGGTGGCTCCTCCAGAGTCTTAAGAAGCGCGTTAAAGGCTTCACGGGTCAACATATGGACTTCGTCAATGATGTAGACCTTGTATTTAGCGCTGGTGGGGGCGGTGTAGACTTTGTCACGGAGTTCACGGATTTCGTCGATCCGGCGATTGCTAGCCGCGTCAATTTCGATGATGTCTAGATGTGGCTCATCGTCGGTGTAAGGCAAATCGTTGATCGCATGCGCCAAAATGCGGGCCACACTGGTTTTGCCAACCCCGCGGGGGCCGGTAAACAGATAGGCATGGCTGATCCGACCTTGCTTGAGCGCTTGCTCCAGCGTTTTGGTGATGTGTTCTTGCCCGACAACGTCTTTAAGCGACTTCGAACGGTACTTACGATACAGTGCTTGTCCCATAGCTCATTTCATTATAGAACGATCGAGCGCTTAAAAGGAGTTTTAAGCTTACAACACCACTAGTTTGGCCTTGACGATGCGCAAACCACCGTAACATTCACCGGGAGCATTTAAGTTAGGTAAGCTGCGAAACTTCCTTAGTCCACCGCCCAACAAACTGTACCGTTTTGACGGCGTGTTGGGCGGTAGGCCGTCCGGTGTGGTATAGCCAATACATAAGGAGTTGCAGATAGTATTCCCCTGCGAACTGCCACAATCATGATCTTGAACATCGGCAATTTTAGTTTGGATCGGAACAAAAAATCCGCAAAGGACGAGAACAATAGCTAAAACTAGTAACCAGCGCTTATCGGGCTTAAAGTGCGGCTTCGAGAGCGGCCCACTCAGATGCGGAGTCATCTTCTGGGACGTTTACGCTAACCTGGTCGCCTGGCTTAGCTTTGAAGTAAGTAACGCTGGCCAGCAGAACGCGGAGTTTCTTGCCGTTAACATCCACAAAGTAGTGGCCGTTTTCGAGCATCAATGTCCCCACAACTTGTTTGCGAGGAATCGGGCCAATTTGCTTGTACAAAAATGCGCCATCTTCAGCAATAGTAAGTTTTAGGATGTCGCCCTGAACCAGCTTGGATTTACTGGCATAGTTGGCAGGAACTGGATACATTTTGCCGTCAGATCCAACCATATTCTGGCCATCAAAAACGCCTTCAATCACCTTACCTAAAGTGTCTTCACGAACAACTGGTGCGACCTTTTCGTCGTCGCCGACTAAACTAATCAAAAGTTCGGTAGCAGCAGCAAGACTAGTTTCAGCTTCCTGAATTAGTGCTCGCAATCGTTTTACCTGTTTGTCTGGTACGTCGGCCATAATTTTCCCGGTAGTATATCTGTCTCTATATGAAGTGTTTATTAGCACACTTATCCCCACCAACTTATCATGTTCATTAACTGAAGTCAAAGAACTGTTTACTGGCTGTGGATAAACAGTGTTTTTAGATTAGCAAAATTTTCAAAACTGTAGTCCGCACTTACATCACTGTTCCAAACTAATGCGGTTTGCATGCCAAGGCTTTTTGCCGGATCAATGTCAGCTTTTACGCGGTCACCAACATAGAGAATTTCGCCCGGATCCAGTGCGCTGAGTTCAATCAATCTATGGAAGCCGTGAAGCTCTGGCTTACGCTCCGGAACTTCATCGCCGCTTAAAATATGCGTAAACCACCCGGAATCAACCTCGATAACCTTCAGCGTCCGCGCTATTCGATCAGGTTTTGCATTACTAAACAGCGAGATCGGTACTACATTTCTAATCTTGTTTAATGTAGCGTACACACGTTCATCTGGCGCGTAGTATTTTTCTTCGTCAAGTTTCGCGAAGCGTAGCTGCCAAAAATCTGAAGGCAGACCGAGCGAACGAAAAGCGGCTGAGTGTGTGCCTTGCTGCACATAAATTGCGCAATACTCTCTCCAGAGTTGGTCTGAAACTGGCTTTCCCGTAACTTCCGAGTAGGTTTCTAGCAATAGTTTATTGTGCGCTGATTCCCATTTTGGTGTATGAACAGTGAGCGTACCTTCCATATCGAACCAAACATGCTTGATAGGTTTCATAACGATCACTATAGCAAACTAAAAGACCCCTGCCGAAACAGGGGTCTTGATGTGGTCGATGGCCGTATTAGGCCAATTCGACTGTAGCGCCAGCTTCTTCCAAGGTTTTCTTGGCGGCTTCGGCGTCTTCGGCTTTAGCCTTTTCGAGGACTGGCTTTGGAGCCTCGTCCACGATAGCTTTAGCTTCACCCAGGCCAAGACCAGTAATGTCTTTGACGGCCTTGATGACAGCAACTTTCTGAGCACCGGCATCCTTCAGGATGACATCGTATTCAGATTTTTCTTCGGCAGCACCAGCACCAGCGTCACCGCCAGCAGCCGGACCAGCAGCGACAGCGACAGCTGCAGCGGCAGGTTCAATGCCGTATTCGTCCTTCAGGACGTTCTTTAGTTCGTTAACTTCCAAGACAGACAGTTTTGTCAGTTCTTCGGCGAGTTTCTTTACATCAGCCATAGGGTTTAATTCCTTCCGTTAGTTTAAGCAGCGGCCTTGGCTTCAACGCCATCCAGCAATGCGTGTAGGTTGCCGGAAAGTCCGCTTGTTACGTCGTTCACAGGTGACAGCAAGGTTGCCACGACTTGGGCAATCAGCTGAGACTTACCTGGCAGGGCGGCCAAAGATTTAACTTCGTCGCTACCCAGGAAAGTGCCTTCTGGCGTGATCGCACCGACGAATTCAATCGACGGGTTGGCTTTGGCAAAATCACTCAAGCTTTTGGCTGGAGCAACTTCGTCTTCGCTGTTGAAGGCGTACAAAAGCATGCCTTCCAGCGCGCCAGTTTCAACGCTTTTAAGGCTGTCAGAAGCCTGCAGGGCTTTAATGACCAAGCGGTTTTTGACGACCTTGACCTTGGTACCATTGGCCTTGGCATCGCGGCGCAGCTGTTGCAGCGCTTTGACGGTCGTGCCTTGGTACTTGGCGACCACTGTCAGCCGGGAATCGGCCAATAACTGGCTGACTTCGGCGACCTGATCCGACTTTTCTTGTTTGGTAAGAGCCATAAATGATCTCCTAAAATGATCTGTTAAGTAAAGTATCGACCTTGAGAACTTTACTATCGTTGCCAAACAAAAACGCCTTTGTTTAGAAGCAAAGACGTTCAAACTATCTAAATAGACTGTTTGCACCTAGGCGACATTCTTAATCCTGAATCGCGTTCAGGACGTCGCTGTCTTCGGCAACTTAGTCATCATTTTAACAGATCAGGGAATGCAAAACAAGACCGAAAACTGTTGACTTTTGTATATATTGTTGTTATAATACTATTAATGAACAATTTTGAAGTAGGTGAAAGTCTCGCCAATAAAATTAGTCGAAACCGCCAAAGGGCCTTGGTTGCTGAGCGTCAGCGGATTAGGCACAATGCCCAAAGACTGGCTAACATCGCACTAGTAATGCTTGAACAGGGCCCAGTTGGGGTTCAGAGACGGCTGACATTTAACTTGGGGGCTGAGTCGTCGGTCGGTGAAGGACACCTTTTGCCTAATGATCATGCAGCTCACGAGGCATGGCTGGAGCGTATGGCAGAGCTTGGCTTCAGTATTCGCTGCCTGAAAGCTGACGCGCGAGTTGAGTACCTGCTACATGAGGGTGGCGATGGCTTTGAGCGTAAGCCCAGCAGCGCCCTAGAAGACATCGACTCATCTGGTATGAGTGACGAAGCACGCCAATTTGTAGAAGACGCTTATGCTGCCCGTATGCCGGTCGATTATATAGCGCTAGACAAGCCTGTTGCCTTTAAATCGACAGAGCCTTTGAGCGACTTTGACCCTAATGTGCCGGTATCTTAGTTAGTTTTATTTTTTTGTTTATCCAACTGTGACAGTTTGAACTGGGTGTAGCGTTCGGCAGCTAGACGGGTTAGTTCCGGGCTTTCATCGGTGTTAACAAACTTCATGCCTTCGGCCAGCAGCGGGTGGACTTCAGCCAGTTTTTCATGCATTTCCAGCACTAATTTGCGGTAGCCGGGGTGGCCTTGAGGGCTGGTGCGCAGTTCATGGAGGTGGAAGGCTTCGCGGGCGTTATAGGTGATCTTCCAACGCAATCGGTGACCCAGTAGTGTGGCATATTGGGCTTCCAACGGGTAGCCAGTAGACTGTAGCAAGCTGTAGAGCTTTAGGCTGATATCAAAGCAGGCTTCAAACTGCTCTGTCAGGCCGGCTTGTTCGACAAGTTCCGGAACTTCATAGCCGTAACGTGGTGTTAGTGGCTGCCACTGCAAGTCGTCAACCATACGGTGACGCTGCAGGTCGCGGAAAATACCGTAATCACATACTAAGTCCCAGCTGTAGTGGGCTTTTTCCAAAGCGCGGCCAGGACGATGACGCCGGTTCAGTCGATCGCCAATGTATGTCTTTAAAACTTCTGCCTTTTTGGCGTATGGCCAGTTGTTGACTTCAGCTTGTAGCTGTTCCAGTGACAAATTACTGTGTTCGTAAAGCATGTCAGGCACTAGCAACAGCTCATTTTTCGGCCAGTAGTCAATTAAATTAACCGCTTCGGTGGAGTCGGTAGCGTGGTTGGCTGGTAGATATTCATCAGCAAGCTTTTTAACTTCGGCCTTGGTATTAGCCATGTAGGCCACCATGGCACCGCCGCGTTCCGGCTTGTCGGCCCGTTCAAGGAACATTGGGACGATTTCGCGGCCTTGTTTGAGCAAATCTTCGCCGACCTGGCGCGCTTCTGGCATTTCATCGGCCAGCAGGTGCATGATCAGGCTTTCCAAGGCTTGTCCTGAGGCGTAAATGCCAACTGTTGAAGTTACGGCCACCGGTAAAACAGCCCGAACAGCATCACAGGCTTGGGCGCGGGTAGCGCCTTTCCAGGCAATATCACGTTCTTTTTCCGGCACTTTGGAATTACTCTGGACGTAATCAGTCAGCTGGTGAACCATGGCTGAGTAAAGGTCGAAGATGGTGTTCATGGCCTGTTCGTACTGCTCACGTACTTTGGGTTTCAACTGCGGCGGCGTGTAATAACGATACTTGCCATTTTTGTCCTTTTTGTCGAAGTAAATATAACGAGTGGACTGTTCCAAATATGCAGCCAACCGGCCCCACTCTAGTTTCTTGGTTAGCCAGTTAGAAGCGTTTTCAACCACAAAGTGAATGCCGCCAAGTTGCTGGACTGAATCATCTCCAAAAGCGGTAATAACGCGTTGCAATAGTTCCGCATCCTTGTCGGCTTTGCCGGCGAACTCGTCCAAAATGGTGACTCGCATGTCATCACCACGGCGGCTGAGACGTGCCATGGCAGCAGCGATAGTGACAGGACTGAGCTTGTTGGTGAAGGCATAGACGTCACCCTCAATACTGGTTACAGCCTCATGTAGGTAGGCATGGCCAGCGTCGGTAATGGTGTAATTACCGTCATCTGATTTTTCGACGTATGCTTCATCCGGGTCTTTAGCTTCTTGACGCGCAGCGGCAGCAGCGGCTTCGGCTTTCTGCTCCATAATTTCGCGCACGGATGCTACAGGCTCGGTGGCGGCTGCAGCATTCGGAGTCCGCAATGCTAAGTTGGCTGATACTAGGTTCCAAATTTGGTCAGAAACATGTTCCGAAGCTTCGTTGGCAAAAACTACTGGCAGCTGGCGTTGCTTGGCTTCCCACAAGTAGCCAGCTCGTACCCGTTCCAAAAAAGCGTCGTCTAAGTTGTCAAAGCGCTCACCACTGTAGCGAGTGCCCAAGCGCTGGCGCAGGACATCCACTGGCGCATCTAAAACGATGCATAAGTCCGGTTCGACGCCACCGACAGCAAAATTGATGATGCTGTTGATAGTTTGGTAATCAGGCACATCGCCGCGGCCGTAGTACTGGATCGCCAAAGTCGTTAAGTAATTGCGGTCGACCAGGCAAATCACGCCATGTTCGACGCTTTCTTTAATGATTTGCAAACTTTGCGAACGGGCAGCGTTGTACAGTAAAACTTCTGTCCGGGTGTTCATTGGGTAACGCGGGTCTTGTGTAAGCTGGCGAATTGCCCGGGCGGTTAAATCACTCTGGCTGTCAGGCTCACGCAGTGTGCGGACTGGCAAGCCAGCGGCTTGCAAACGGCGCGCCAATTCTTCCAACTGGGTGGTTTTGCCGACACCTTCCGGGCCTTCCAGGACGATGTAGCGGCCCCTAGTCATAACTAAGTCCTTCGACTTTTTGCGGCATAGCACGAATGTCCTTGTAGGCTTTTGGCAACATCATGTCCGGCGACCAGGTCTGGATGATAGTATCGAGGTCAGTTCCTTGCTGATATTTACCACTATAGCCAGCATCGCGGCCAGCGCCATAATTACCGTCAACCGGGCCGGTTTCGTGGAAAATGATCTGAGCCGTGCGTTCACCGACTGGAAGTAATACGGTTTCACGTTCGTTCAAGTTATAAATCTCGAGCGTCAGGCGGTTGATGTAGCCAGGATCAATCCAGCCAGCGTCAAAACAGACGGCGATGCCATTACGGCCCCAACTGGAGCGGGATCGAACCTCGCAAGCACCAGGTGGCAAAATGCCGAAGAATTCGTGGGTGTGCGCCAGGATGCGCTCGCGTGGTTTCAGGCTAATGACCGGATGGTCCAAAGGAATGTTGTTGACTGGCTTAAAACCATTTAGTTTGCACCATTCACCATGAGACAACGCTTTGTAAGGCCCATCAAAGTAACGTTCGACGTCTTCTTTGTCGAACGGGTTGTAAATAGTCCGCTCGTTCATTTTCTCGATGCGGTAGTAGTAAAAGCCAAGCGTCACATCCAGGCTAGCGTGCGACACGTTTTTTGCCGTGAACGGATGACAGACAATGTGCCCGTCATCGATAGCTGAACGAATTTGAGTGTTACTGTAGACTCCCACGCGGCTTCTCCCTAATAACATTTATTGTAGCCGGCCACTGTTAGGTAAGGCAAGCACAATAATAATGTGATTTTTACGCAAATGTGGGGTGTAACTGGTTATGCTTAATTTTAGGAGTACCTTAGCTTGCTGGTTATAGCTGCCTCAATCAGTTGCATAGTGTCTTCGTGAATTGCTTCAATTGAACGATTAGCATTAATGAACCGAATCGGGTAACGTTCGGCCGCAACTTCGTAGCCATGGGCAACGCGCTTGAAAAAGTCCAACGGTTTGCTCTCAAAATAATCCGGCGTGCCAGATTCATGGTGGGCTCGCTCGACGGCCGTCTTGATCTGGCTTTTGTAGCTGACAATCAGTTCCGGATGGATGCTTTGCATACCGTTATCAACCGCTTGCCAGCCCTGGGCTTCGTCAAATCCACTGCCATATATTTGGTAAGCAGCCAGGGACAGCGGACCACGGTCAATCAACACCAGCTTACCGGCTTGGCGTTGGGCTTCTAGTTCGGCAATCAAGGCCTCCTGGATAGCTAGGGAGATATAAAAATCCGTGGCAGCAGGCCGGGCTAATTTAGCCAGCATAGCTTCGCGCAGCGCTTCGCCAATTGGAGTACCACCCAGGTTGCGGGTGGTATGCACCTGCCAGCCCTGTTTTTCTAGGGCTTTGGCGGCCCGACGCAGTTGGGTGGATTTGCCAACACCATCAAGGCCTTCAAACATTACAATTAGCCCATCCGGAATTGGTTGTGGTTTAGGCATACCTTTAGTATGCCATGGATTTAGCTGAATTAGCCTAAGTTTGCGACATCCATGGTAACTGATGGACCCATGCTGGTAGTCAGGTAAGCGGCCTTCAGGTAAGTGCCCTTGACGCTACCTGGTTTGGCAGCCCGAATGCTGGCTAAAACTGCTTGGATGTTTTCGGTGAGCTGGGCCGGCGTAAAACTTACTTTGCCCACGCCTAGATGAACGATACCGGCACTGTCGACGCGGTACTCCACACGACCGGCTTTGGCTTCGGCAACGGCTTTGTCGACATCGGTCGTTACGGTGCCGCTCTTTGGGTTTGGCATCAGGCCTTTAGGTCCAAGCAGGCGGGCGTATTTACCTAGTTTTGGCATGAACTCCGGAGTCGAGACCAAAACGTCGAAGTCGACGGTGCCCTTTTCTAGCTTTTCGAGCAGAGCGTCGTCAGCCACAGCGACGGTGACTTTCTTGCCGGTGCCGGCTGGGAGGACGAGGTTGTCGCGGATGTTTTGGTCGGCATGGCGTGGGTCAACGCTTAGGTTAACGTGCAGTTCAACGGTCGCATCGAACTTGACGTGGCTGGTCTTTTGGGCCAATGCGACAGCCTCTTCCAAAGTGTAAGCTTTGTCTTTTTCGATGAGTTCAGCGCTTTTGCGGAAACCTTTGCCGCGGCGTTCGAGGCGACTGCGGGCGGGCTTTACGACTTTCTTAGGAGCGGCTTCGCCCTTGTCAGCTTCTGAATCTTCGCGGTGGTGCTGGGCTTCAGTTTTAGCGACTTTTTCTTCGGCTGCTTTGATACCTTTTTCGCTGCGTTTGCCGGCTTTGGCAGTTTTGGCTTCTTCGGCCTGGATTTCTTCGCCAGCTTCAGCAACTTCGAGTTTGCCTTCTTCAACCGGCTCAACCGGTGTTTGGCTCATGCCGGCAATGGCTGCCGTAATCTCGGCCACGGTGTTCTTCTCGGTCACTTCAAGACCCATGCTCTGTGCTTCTTTGAGCAGGTCTGCTTTACTTGTTGCCATAATTTCTCTCCTTTCGTGGTGCTAGCGGCTGGGTCACAGCCTCCCACAAATTAATTATTTACGATAAATCGCTTAGGTTCTTGCTTTCCATTACCTTGGTAGTCCGTGAAGCCAAGTAGCCCGCATACAGATCTGGAAACTGGTGCTGAATACGCTCTGTTTCCGCCATGCAGTGTTTAGCTACATCACTATTCGGGGCAGCGTTCTGCAAAGCCTCGGTTAGGTCGTCAAGGTCGATATAAACCCTCTCTGCCAAAGTGCTGATGGCCACGGTTAACCCTCAACTTCAACGCCCATGCTGCGGGCGGTGCCGGCGACCATTTTCTTGACGGCCGGGATGTCATCAGTGTTCATGTCGTGGGCTTTTTCTTCGGCGATCTTGGTCAGTTGGGCATCGGTCAGTTTTTTAGCAATCTTTTCGCTGTTAGGTCGTCCCGATCCCTTTTGGATGCCGAGTTCTTTGCGGATACGGTCGTCAGTTGGCAGGCCAACTACCCGGAAGTCCATGCTGCGGTCGTCGTAAATGGCGATGTGCGCCGTGACGTCCTGGCCTTGCATGTCTTTGGTGGCGTCGTTGAACGGCTGGATGAAATCCATCATGTTGACACCGTACTGACCGAGAGTCGAACCAACCGGCGGCGCTGCGCTGGCCTGGCCACCCTTGATCTTCATCTTCAAATTAGCAGTAACTTTCTTAGCCATAAATCTTAACCTTCTTTTCTTGCACGGCCGCTGAAGCTTGCGACCTTAGTGCGTAACAGATGTAATTATACTTGAGTTTGCTGTCCTTGTCCAGCTTCTGCAATCTGACGCCAACAGCCTGGAGTGTTCGCAGCATAAATACAAGCACCAGATGCAGCTGCTAACGCTCGTTTATCCAAAACTTCTTGAGCCGCCGTTTCGCCACCAGGTACTACCATTGTATAGTTGCTGTCTTCTTTGCCGTTTAGAGACCCTGTCAAGACGCGAACCCCAGCTTTTTGGGCAGCGCTAGTCACGGTCAGGACAGAACACTCTAAGCAACCGCTAGGAACAAATAACGCGTGGCCCATTCTTGGTAGCCATTTTAGATCAGCTTCAGCTACTGGAGTGCGATCAACTTTATTCAACTCGCCTGACATATTGACTATACTTATACACTAAACGCGCTTGACTTGCAAACCGTCGAGTTCGACGGGGGTTTCGCGGCCGAACATGTTGACCAAAACTTTGAGCTTGCCTTTGGCGGCGTCGATTTCGTTGATACTGCCATCGAAGCCCTTGAATGGGCCGTCGATTATGTTGACAACTTCGCCAACCGTAAAGTCGATCTTGTGCTTCGGCTGCTCCAGGCCCATACGTTTCTGGATTTTTTCAATCTCGTCAGCTTCGACAGGAGTCGGGTCAGTGCCCGAACCTACGAAACCGGTGACTGATGGCGTGTTACGCACAATGTACCAGGCATCTTCGGATAGCTTCATGTGGACCAAAACATAGCCCTGGAAGATACGCTTTTCGACGACGCGGCGCTTGCCGTTTTTGATCTCGATCATCTTCTCCTTCGGCACCAAGACCTCAAAAATCTTGTCCTTCATGTCCAGAGACTCGGCGCGCTGGCGAATCGATTCGGCGACTTTTTCCTCGTAGCCGCTGTAGGTGTGGATGGCGTACCACTGTTTGCTGGTGTCATAACGTTTGCTTGTACTCATAATTTATATCCCTTTCCGTGAGGCTTATTTGAGCAATATGTTTCTAAATAATTTGTCGAGACCGTAGTCGACGATGGCAATCAAGGCGCCAAAGACGGTAGCAAAGATAATAACGGCAAAAGTCAGGCGGCGACTGTCGCGGCGGCTTGGCCATTTGACCAGCTTGAGTTCTTGCCAGCTGTTACGGAAGTACTTTGGCACTAAAATCAGGCCAATTAGTCGGAAGGGGCGGCGCAATAATTTGACGCCGGGGATGCGGGCAACCAAGCGGCCCAGCAACACAAAAGGCTTGGCGACCAGGCGCAACAAGCGGCCAACTGGCGACAGCACCCGAGTACGACGGGTCGGTTTGTCGCCGGCTTCGCTGGCTTTTACAGCTCGCTCGCGAAAAGTCTCGGGGTTTTTAACAATGCGCTTCTTCTTGGCAGGTTGGTCGGCCACAAGGTCTCTCCAATTAAAAAAGCCTACATATTCTGTAGGCAACTTCTGTCAAGTATATCAAGACCAACTGTTAAGATCAAGCCCCGCTCTCCTGTCATCTCGACCGAAGTGGAGAGATCTATTTGTGCTTTTAACAGATTCCTCAACTTCGCTCGGAATGACAAGGGCGTGTATGATTGGTGCATGGAGCTTGTGCTTATTGAGTTTGCGACCGCGAGTCTTATCGAGCTGGCTTTGTGGCTACCGCCTTTCTGGCGCTGGCGCAAGCCACTAGCTGGCGTACTGACGATTGCGCTGGCTCTTATCAGCGGGCTTTTAGTGGGGACTGATGTTGCCTTTTGGACCCTGTTAATTTTGCTCTTTAACGCATACCGGGTGATCAACCTACTACGTTTAATCGAAGGCCGCACGGCCAGTGATTACTTGTTCCGTGTAGCGCGACGTAGCAGTTGGCATGTTATGACATGGGAAGCTGTAATACTCGGGTTAGCCAGGCTGAACCATATCTATAATCCGTCGGGCCTGCTTTGGTGGAGCGGGGTTGCCGGACTCCAGCTATTAATTGCCCTGGTGATTTTGAGTTCTACAGTCAGGCATCTCAAGACGACCCGTCCGCCGCGGGGAATTAAACCGGTGGCTGACCGTGATTTGCCCAGCCTGACGGTAGCCATTCCGGCTCGTAATGAAACCGAGGACCTGGAGACCTGCCTGCAAACTTTGCTGGCCAATAATTATCCAAAAC
>DASZPJ010000020.1:0-19863 GCA_035550295.1 Saccharimonadales bacterium (SeqCode) | reverse complement strand
ATAATGCAGCCGCCACGCCACATCAGGGCAATGCCACCGTAGTTGAGGTTCCAGCCATATTCGCGGCCGGCAGCGCGCATCAGCATGTAACCTTGGGCGTAGCTGACGATTTTGCTGGCGTACAAAGCCTGACGGACGGATTCAACCCATTCGTCGCGGTTGCCGGCAAATTCCAGTTGGGGCCCGGTCAGAACTCTTGAGGCTGCGACGCGCTCGTTCTTAAGTGCCGACAAGCAGCGGGCGTACAGGGCTTCTGCAATAACGGTGGCCGGTTGGCCGAGTTCAGCCGAATTCATGACTGTCCATTTGCCAGTTCCCTTTTGGCCGGCAGCATCAAGGATCTTGTCAACCAGTGGTGTTCCGTCAGTGTCTTTGAATCGTAGAATATCAGCGGTAATCTCGACCAAATAACTGTCAAGTTCGGTCTTGTTCCACTCAGAAAAAATATCGGCTAGTTGATCGGGCGTGTCACCCAGCTGTTGGCGCAAGAGCCGATAGGCTTCGCCGATCAACTGCATGTCACCATATTCAATGCCGTTATGAACCATTTTTACATAGTGGCCGGCGCCGCCTTCGCCAACCCAATCGCAACATGGCGAACCATCCGGCGCTTTGGCGGCAATGCCCTGGAAAATGTCTTTGACGTGCGGCCAAGCAGCTGGCGAACCGCCGGGCATGATACTCGGTCCGTTGCGGGCACCTTCTTCGCCGCCTGACACGCCGGTGCCAATGTATAGCAAACCTTTGGCTTCTAGCTCTTTGACGCGCCTTTCCGTATCCGTAAATAATGAGTTGCCCCCGTCAATGATGATGTCACCGGCTTCCAGGTGTGGCAAAACATGTTCAATTGTTTCATCGACCGCTTCACCGGCTTTGACCATCAGCATGACGCGACGGGGCTTTTTTAAACTGGCAACCATTTCTTCTACAGAATGGGCAGCAATTACGTTAGTGCCTTGGGCTTCGTTGGCCAAAAAGTCGTCGACTTTGCTGACCGTACGGTTAAATGCCACCACTGTAAATCCATGATCATTCATGTTAAGGATCAGGTTTTGGCCCATCACGGCCATGCCGATTACGGCGATGTCTGCTGTCGGTTCTATTTCTGCCATAGTTAACCTCAAGTATAATCTAAGTCATGCGAAAGATAGAAGACTAATGGCCCGGGATCTATTTGGCACTGACGGCGTGCGTGGTTTGGCCGGTGAACACCCGCTTGATGGCGACGGGCTGCATCGGATTGGATCTGCAGTTGCCAAATTGTTTGGTCAGCCTGGCCAACAAGTAGCGATTGGTGCAGATACCCGCGAATCATCACCTTCAATCGTTGGAGCGCTCTGCGAAGGATTGGTCGAGTCTGGGCTGAATGTGGTAAATCTCGGAGTGATCACTACGCCTGGCCTTGCCTATTTAACTCGACAGCACGATGAATTCGTGGCCGGCGTGATGGTTACAGCCAGCCACAATCCCTACCAGTACAACGGCGTCAAAGTATTTGACCGAAACGGTGGCAAACTTAGTGACGAAACCGAGGCGGCACTGAATGCTGCCATCGAAGCCGAACCTACCAAGGCTGAAGCAGCTGGTGAAGTTTCACAGCAACCAAAGCTGGTCCAGGAATACGTAGATTTTTTGGTGCACAGTGCTGAAGGCTTGAACCTGCACGGCTTGAAAATCGCCGTAGACACGGCCAACGGTTCGGCTAGCTCAATTGCAAAAAATGTTTTTGAACAACTAGGCGCTAACCTAACTGCTCTTTCTGACCTGCCAAATGGAATAAACATTAACGATCATTGTGGTGCGACTGATACCACCGCTTTGCAAAAGGCCGTAGCCAACCAAGGTTTGGATATTGGAATTGCCTTTGATGGGGATGCCGACCGCCTCATATTTGTCGACAACCAGGGCAACCAAGTCAACGGTGACCAATTGTTGTACATTTTGGCGGTCCAAAATGGCCTTAAAGGCGTTGTGGCCACCGTGATGTCCAACTTGGGGTTTGAGCAGGCTCTGCAGGCTAAAGGCATTGATTTAGTTCGCACGGCCGTTGGCGACCGTTATGTGCTGGATGGATTGGCTAAAACTGGTTATGAACTCGGTGGTGAGCAATCCGGCCACATTGTTTTGCCTAAGCTACTCCAGACTGGCGATGGTCTGCTAGCTGCAGTCCAAGTCCTAAAAGCACTCCAAGAATCAGGCAAAAGCTTGGCGGATTGGCGCGCGGAAGTACCAATGCTGCCACAATCTTTAGTGAATATTAGCCTTACGGATAAAACTTTGTTGGATCGACCGGAAGTTAAGGCATACATTGACGAGCAAACTGCTCAGATTGGTTCAAGCGGACGTCTTTTGATCCGGCCGTCAGGCACCGAGCCATTGGCTCGCGTGATGGTGGAAGCGCCGGATGCCCAAAGTAAGGCAGCACAAATAGCCGAGCAACTTCAAAACTTGCTACAGGAGCATGCGTAATGGACTTCCCAACGTTTTTTGCGAGTGAATTAGGGGTTTTGGATCCGGCAACCTTAAGCCAAGCCGGCCAAGAAGCTCTTAGTTTGCTTAATGAAAAGGGCTACGAAGTTCGCTGCGGCCTGACCGTGAATTTACTTGACCAAATCAAAGAATTAGCCGTCCAGCCCAGTATTGCCGAGTACTGCCCCCGTGACGCTGGCCAGAGATTTGCTAGTGAGGAAGTTGCCCAAGCTTGGTTGAATAAGGGGCGATCGATGTTTGTTTTGATTAAAACTGAAGACGGGCATTTAGCCGGTTATGGCTGGAGTGGCCACGAAACCAGCGAGCACGTAAATGATGGGCAGACAACCTTTGCCCTGCGGGTCAGCGAAAATGACCAGGGCCTGGGCTTGGCTCAACCCTATTCGCAAGTTATCATCGAAGCCACAAAGGCCCTCTTTGGCGCCAGTCACTTCTGGCTGGAGGCCTGGCAATCAAATGCCGGCGCAGTGCACATTTACCACAAGCTTGGGTTTGAAGATGTTGGCAGCGAGCAGGTCCAGCGCACGCGGCCAAATGGTGAGTCGGTCGATGACACCCGCATTTTTATGACTTTGCCAGATCAAAATAGCTAGTGCTAATGCTATAATAAACCCTAATGGCACGTGTCACTTTATCCGAATTTCGGGCTAAGACTTTGGTTTTTGAGGCCCTTGGGCTGGATTATTCTGGCTGCCAAATAGACACTGTGCAGCCGGTCGATCAACAGATTGAAATCTTGGCCAGAGACGGTCACTTTGTAGTTAAAGTCGACCAAGCGGTCAAAAAACGCATGAAGCAAGGCTTGATCTTGCTAGATCAGTCATTTGACCAACTACCAAGCGCCATTGAACAATTGGCCGGCAAAGGCTACCGCTACTTGTTGGTAGAGCCTTTTCAGGCCCATGCCGAGGGCTCAGAGCATTATCTTTCATTGGAACTGACTCGCGAAGGTACGAAAGTTGCCTACAGTTTGAGCGGTGGAATTGACGTCGAAGAAGCCAACGACGTGCAGCATGTTTTGGCCGATCCAGACGGTTTGGGTGCAGTTTCAGAAGCCCTGAAGTTGTCAATTGATCAGTTACAAAAACTAGTGGATCTCTTTGAGACAACCTATGCCTGCCTTTTGGAGATCAATCCACTAGTTGTTAACAACGACCAGCTGATGCCTTTGGATGTTGCGCTACAAGTTGATGGTGAAGCCGCGCATTTGGCGCATCATTTTTGGTCAGCGGACGATGTGCGTGTCTACCGTCGCCAAACCCCGGAAGAAGTGGCGATCGCCGAACTGGCGGCTACCAGCCGGGCGAGCTTGCGCTACGAAGTGATCAACCCAAATGGCTCGGTCTTTTTGCTGCTATCTGGTGGCGGCGCCAGCATTGTGGTCGCCGACGAGGTCAATAATCGTGGTTTCGGCCAATCACTTGGCAATTACGGCGAGTACAGTGGCAACCCGAGCGCTGCCGAAACCCAAGTTTATACTCACCAGCTGTTAACTACCCTGCTCAATTCGACAGCGCCCAAAAAAGTATTGGTTATTGCTGGCGCAGTAGCTAACTTTACCGATGTGCGATCGACATTTAGCGGTGTTATCAAAGCCATTGACGAACTGGCCGAACCACTACGAAACCAAGGTGTCACCGTCTATGTTCGTCGCGGCGGACCACATCAAGCCGAAGGCCTGGCCGCGATGGAACGCTGTCTAGAGAAAAATGGCTTGCTGGGCGAAGTCCACGGACCCGATTTGCCACTAGCTGAAAGCGTCAGTGCTGCGTTAGCACTACTGGAGAGCGCATGAGCTTCGACATAAAACGTTTACGTGAGGTCGATCCAGCCATAGTAGCCTTGGGCAGCCACCCCGGAATTATTCAGTCAATACTTGATTTTGACTATTTAGTTGGGCGAGCCAAACCCAGTGTTGTCGCGATCGTAGCTACTGGGCGCAGTCTAGAGCGTTATGCTTACGGTCCGGTAGAGATAGTGATCCCAGTGTTCAACAGCCCTGATGTATTGCCAAGTAGCCTACAAAACAAGGTCAACTTGGCATTGGATGTAGCTTCTGGCCGCCGCGTCCAAGCTGATATGACCTCTGCTCTGGAAGCTTTTCCTAACCTCGTCGGTGGCAACGTCTTTGCGGAAGGCGTTCCGGAACGTCACGCAATTGACCTGCAAAAGACGGCGGAAAAGCGAGATGCTTGGATTGCCGGCCCAGCCAGCGTTGGTGTCATTGTGCCCGGTGTGGTAAAACTTGGCGCGATTGGCGGTATTGAAGCAGACCATATGCAGGCTTCCAGGCTATTTGCACCGGGTTCGGTCGCTGTGGTTTCGTCATCTGGAGGCATGGTCAACGAAATAATCCGCAGTGTTGCCACCAGTGGCCATGCCGTGTCGTTTGCCGTCGCCGTTGGTGGAGAGCGCTACCCGATGCTGACACCATCTGATGCCTTTTTGGCAGCCGAGGAAGATCCTAACACCAAGGCGATAGCCTACTTTGGCGAACTTGGCGGCGAAGATGAGTACCAATTAGCTGAGTTGTTGCAATCAGGTAAAGTTACCAAACCAGTTCTGGCATACATTGCTGGCAGCGTAGCCGAATTATTTGCCAGCCCACCGCAATTCGGCCACGCCAAAGCCATGGCTGCCAGCAAAAGCGAATCCGCCCGTGCCAAGGCTGATGCCTTACGAGCTGCCGGAGCTCACGCTTGCGCCACCTACGGAGAATTTATTAATGCTATCGCCGCCCTGCCAGCCGATGCTACTATACAAGGAGAAATTATGTCAGAACCACTCGAACGACCCGAACCAGGCCTATTCGTAAACGCCATCTCACACGACGAAGGCGACGATGTAAAAGTGCTTGGCCAAGATCCAGTAAAGTTGGCTAACGACAATTCATTCGCCAAAATAGTCATTTCGATGATCTTAGGCCGTATGGCCAAATCAGAGTCGCTAGAGCAGTTCACCGACCTAACGCTCAAGATGTTAGTTGACCACGGCCCGTACGTTTCTGGCGCTGTTAACACAATGGTGACCGCCCGGGCAGGACGCGACCTCGTATCGGCTTTGGCTAGCGGCTTACTGACCATCGGCCCACGTTTTGGTGGTGCCATAAACCAAGCCGCAGTTACCTGGTTTGCAGCGGTAAATGACCACCAAAAGGCGGCTGATTTAGTAGAGTCAATGGCCGCCAAAAAGCAATACATCTCCGGTATCGGCCACCGCAAATACCGCACCGACAAGCCTGACCCGCGGGTCAAACAGCTTTTGGACTTCAGTTTGGCGCTTGATAGGCACCCTTACAGCGACTTTGCCCTTTCCGTAGAAGCCGAAACCAGTGCCAAAAAAGCCAACCTGATCCTCAACGTTGATGGCGCGATTGCCGCAGTTTTACTGGACCTATTACAATTCAGCGAAGGCTTGGACGAAGCCGCCATTCAAGGCTTGCTGGATGCCGAAGCCTTCAACGCCTTATTTGTATTGTCACGCTCTGTCGGCTTTATGGCGCATTACTTTGACCAGCGCCGTCATGACGAGGGACTGTTCCGTTTAGAGCCAAAACACATCACTCCAATTAGCAAGGGCGAAGAAGACTGATTAGCTCCTAGGGTTAGGCGCTATAATTGACACAGGGTTTTAACAGAAAGGCTGGCTTTGGAATTAGTTAGCAGGACTTTTGAATCTCTCAAAGTTCGCAATTTTCGATTATTTTTCTTCGGCCAAGGGTTGTCATTGTGTGGCACCTGGGCGCAAACAATCGCCCTTTCGTGGTTGGTTCTGCAAATAACCGGTTCGGGAACACAAATTGGTTTTGTAGTGGCTGCGCAATTTTTGCCAGTTTTGCTATTTGGTATTTATGGCGGGGTCATAGCCGACCGTTTTGATAAGCGCCACGTAATGTATTTTACGCAAAGTCTTTCTGGAGCTTTAGCTTTGGTACTCGGCTTGTTGGTGGTCACTGGGCATATACAGCTTTGGGAAGTCTACGCAGTGGCGATTGGCCTGGGTGTTGCACAGCTGCTGGACAGCCCCGCTCGGCAGTCATTCATTATCGAAATGGTCGGGCCGGATCGGGTCAGAAACGCGGTTACACTAAACTCCATGATGGTGAATGTGGCTCGCATCATCGGCCCGTCAATCGCTGGTATATTGATCGTAACTGTCGGCACTGGACAGTGTTTTATCATCAATGCCGTTTCTTACGCTGCTGTTATCTTTGCCCTACTTAGTATGCGTAGCAGCGAACTCAGGCCAACGCCGCGCTCCGAAAAAGAACCGGGACAGGTAATGGCGGGTTTGCGTTATGTATGGGGCAGTTCAATACTTCGGATCACAGTGCTGGTGATGTTTGTCGTAGGCACCCTGGCTTATGAATTTCCGGTGATCTTTCCCCTTTTTGCGACCCAGACCCTGCATGGTAATGCAAAAACTTATGCTGCCATGACGACGGCTATGGGTATTGGTGCCATTGTTGGGGGTCTCTTAACGGCCAGCCAGGCCCAGCCAACGCTGCGTTATTACTTAAATATGTGCTTAGCTTTTGGCGGAAGCCTGCTTCTGTTAGCCTTCATGCCAACAATAGACCTCAGCCTTGTGGTCTTGTTAATAGCTGGGGCTCTGTCTGTTAGCTTGTTGTCAACAGGGCTGAGTTTGGTTCAGTTACGAAGCCGTCCTGAAATGCGCGGTCGTGCCTTATCGTTATGGGCTATGGCCTTTCTGGGTACCACGCCAATTGGCGGACCAATAATTGGCTACATTGGTGATCATGCAAGTCCTCGGGCTGGGATTGCAGTCGGCGGTGCAGCTGCTGTGGTGGCCGCCATAACTGGTCTTTTGTTTAGTTCTTCACAGGCCGGTGTGGACGACTGAGTTATACTAAAAACAATTAACAGGAGGTCTTGCATGCTGGTTGTGCGTTCTGAAAATTTGAAATCTATCCCTGCGCCAAGACTGGTTGTGGCCGGAACCTTGTTGGTATCCATTGTTATCGGATTGGTCGCCAGTTTCGTTTTGGCCGATTGGGCGGAAGCTGCCAGCTGGCATCATGGGCTACAGCACGTACTGTTATTTATCGCCGGTATGGGCTTAGGAGGCTCAGTGACCTATCATTTTAGCCAAACGAAGGGTTCAAAATAATGCAAGTCAGATTGAACGCCAACAGTCTAAAAGAAACCGCCAAAGCTAGGGCCAAAATGGCTGGACCAAACAATGTTTCTGGCGAGGCAGTCTTCACCGAATATGATGTTGATGGCTGGAAGTACGTCCATCTACATCTAGAAGTTAAAGGCTTGGAGCCCGGCCAACACGCCGTGCATATTCACGAAAAGGCAGCCTGCGACTGCGAAGGCTTTAAGTGTGCCGGCGGCCACTTTGACCCTGGACCAAACGGCAATACTGACCCGGACGCTAACCATGGCTTCCATGCTGGCGATTTGCCTATGATAACGATAGATGAAGATGGTGAAGGCGAATTAGAAGCCATTACCACTCGTGTAACGCTCTCACCCGGCCCGGTCTCCATCATCGACACGCCAGACGGCACATCATTGATGATCCATGGCAATGTAGACCCGTATACGCCGGGCGAGTCAGGCTCTGGCCATAGCGGTGGCCCCCGCCTGGCCTGCGGCACGATTGAATCAAACTAGCATTTAGCGCAAATAGAGCGCAGAAAGAACCGTTACTAGCGTCATTGTGGCAGCTAGGCCGTTACTGCTAAGAATAAATCGATCTCTCATAAAGAAGCCGTGGACAGAAAATCCTGCTTGCACAAAAAACAGAATCCCTAAAAATGCGAATGAAAGCCCGGCTGTCTGGTGTGTTTGCCAAAGCTGGATTAATTGCGGCAAAGTCATGAGTGGATTAACTATGCTTACGGCCCAAATAATTTTGGTCCAGTGAATTTTCTTAGCCCAATCTTCTCTGCTCATAGGTATAGATATGTTTGGCTGGGACGGAGGGATTCGAACCCCCGAATGCCGGGACCAAAACCCGGTGCCTTACCACTTGGCCACGTCCCATCAAGTAAGTCGTAAACAGATTAGATTTTACCTTAAAGCGACGTTTCGTACAACTCTCTATATCTGATAGAATGAATAGAATTCTCGCTATGCCCCACCAATCCCAAAACCCGGTCGATTATATAGTGCCCCTAAACATCAATGGGCTGGACGGTCGTATGCTCAAAGCGCCGGCAACCGGCAAAAACAAAAGCGAAATTTTGCTGATCTACGGCCATCATGCTTTGATCGAAAGATGGTGGGGATTGATCGAAAACCTGCGGCCTTACGGTAACGTTACAATGCCTGATTTGCCGGGATTTGGTGGCATGGACAGCTTTGCCAAGATCGGAAAAAAGCCGACCATTGATAACTTTGCGGACTACTTAGCGGCATTCGTAAAGCTACGCTACAAGGGCAAACGAATTAAGATTTATGCTATTTCTTTTGGTTTCGTAGTAGTAACACGGATGCTGCAACGTTACCCCGAACTGGCAAAAAAAGTAGATTTGGTTGTAGCTGGGGTGGGCTTTATGCACCGCGATGACTTTTCGATGCCCAGCCAAACACGAAAGTTTTACAGGGTTGCCACACGACTTTTTGCCACTCGGGGAATGGCTTTTGTTATCCGTTATGTGGGGTTGAACTCGTGGTTTATCAAGACTTTGTACAAGGAACTACCTTCCGCTAAAAAGCGCTTTGTAGAAGTGGAGCCCCTTGAATTCCAAGAGATGATAGAATTCGAGGTAAAACTATGGCAGGCTAACGATGTCCGGACACACTGGCTAACCACCAGCGAGTTTTTGAACCTTGACAACTGCCGCCAGCGAATTGATCTGCCTGTTTGGCATATGGCCTCCAAAGGTGACCACTGGTTCAATAACGAAAATGTCAAACAGCACATGCTAACCGTGTTTACTGACTACACTTTGGCTCTCTCCAACACGAAAGCCCACACGCCTAGCGTTGTGGCCGACAAAAAAGGCCTGGCCGTGATGGTCCCAGCCAATTTGAAGCGTGCTCTCCGCAAGTCTTAGGTGATATACTATTTTTAAGATGAAGATTGGACTAGTTTGTCCGTACAGCATAAACAAGCACGGCGGCGTGCTCGAGATTGTGCTGATGTTGCGTGACGGCATGGTGGCCCGTGGCCATGAGGTCAAAATCATCACTCCAAAGCCAAGGGGCCATGTTGATGAGCCAGATAAAGATGTAATTTTCTTTGGCACTTCAACTGACTTTCGGACACTGTCTTTTGGCGAAACTACTTCGCAAGTCTCTAGCACGGCCGAAAACCAATTGATTGATGAGATACTCAACAAAGAGCGGTTTGATATTTTGCACTTCCACGAACCATGGAATCCCCTGCTAAGCCGCCAGCTGCTACAACGATCCCGGTCTGTAAATATAGCAACTTTTCACGCCAAAGTATCAGATGCCATCACCACGCGTTCAGTGCTCAAGGTAGTTAACCCGTACCTCAAATCGGTTATGAAGTACCTGCATGTTTTAACGGCTGTCTCCCCATCTGGCGCAGAATTCGTGTCAACTATGACTGAGCAGCCAATTACTATCATCCCCAACGGTATAGATCTCCAAAAGTACAGCAACTTGCCCCAGAAAGATGATGCCAAGCCAGGCCAAACAATCTTGTTTATAGGTCGACTGGAAAAACGTAAAGGCACCATGTATCTCCTGCAGGCATATGCAGAGCTTTTGAACTCACTGCCGGATGCGAGACTGTTAATTGCCGGCGACGGCCCGGAACGGGAACGGCTGGAGTTACTGGCAGAAGATTTAAAACTGCCAAATGTTGATTTTTTGGGGTACGTCGAAGAGTCGGAAAAATTACGCCTGCTAGCCAACGCCGACTTATTTTGCTCGCCTGCCCTTTATGGCGAGAGCTTTGGTATAGTCCTGTTGGAAGCGATGGCTAGCAGTACGGTAGCTATAGCTGGCAATAATTCCGGCTATGCTGACCTAATGCAGGGTCTTGGCCAGGTTTCTGTCGTTAACCCAGCAGACATTCCAGAGTTTGCGCGCCGTTTGAGGCTGTTGCTGACAGAGCCAGATTTACGAAAACTTTGGCAGGACTGGGCAAAAGATTACGTTCATCAATTTGACTATCCTGCGGTGGTGGACCAATACGAGGCGCTTTACACAGAAGCCCTAAAACAATATGGCCAGTAAAAGACTAAAGATTGGCATGGTGCTCGACACCTCGCTGGATCCAATGGACGGGGTCCAACAATATGTAGTGACAGTGGGTGAATGGCTACGCAACCAAGGCCACGACGTGCATTACCTGGTTGGCGAAACGCGCACACGCCAATTGCCCAATATCCACAGTCTTAGCCGTAACTTCAATGTGCGTTTTAATGGCAATCGAACAACAATACCAATGCCTACTAGCCGTCATAAGCTACGTGACTTTTTGGAGCGGCAGCAATTTGATGTACTGCACGTCCAAATTCCGCATAGTCCTTTTATGGCGCAACGGCTAATCTTGGCGGCTAATGACAAGACCGCTGTTATTGGTACTTTCCATGTAGCCCCCTACAACAGCTTAGTCTACTGGGGTAACTGGCTGCTGGGCTATTGGTTACGGCCCTCCTTGAAGCGGTTTGACCAGATTTTGAGCGTTTCCAGCGTGGCTCGTGATTTCGCCAAAGACACTTTCAAGGTTAACTCAAAAATTTTGCCCAATGTAATCGATTACCCACTTTTTCATACAGCCAAGCCATTGGCTAAATACGATGATGGGAAGTTGACCCTGCTGTCTCTTGGACGTTTGGTGCCACGCAAGGGCTGCCAGCTGTTGCTGCGAGCCGTACACATACTTTCACAGGACAAGAGCCTGCCTGGCTTTCGAGTGGTTATCTGCGGCAAAGGCCCCCTGCTGGACAAGCTAAAAACCTATGTCAGCCAAAATGGCATCGCTCAGCTCGTCGAATTTGTCGGTTTTGTAGATGAAGCTGACAAACCACGCTACTATGCCTCGGCAGATATTAGCATTTTTCCCAGCAGTGGGGGTGAGTGTTTTGGGATAGTATTGTTAGAAGCCATGGCCAGCGGCAAAGCCGCAGTTTTGGCCGGGGATAACCCGGGCTACAGATCGGTAATGTCACCCCAAACAGAAACCTTATTTGACCCTAAAGACGCCAACTTACTGGCAGAAAAGCTTAAAGGTTATCTTGTGGATGCTGCTTCACGCCATCGCCTACAAGATTGGGGCGCTAAATACTCTGCGGGTTTTGACGTAGCGGTTGTAGGTAGAGAACTGGTATCAATTTATGGGCAGGCGTTGCATAAGCGGCGGGCTCAGTAGATAATGAAAGCCATGTTTAGACTAAAAAAGCTGGTTGAGTTACCGGAATTTGCTATCACCATAACTAACGAGACTTTTTTTCGGCTCGCCGGACTGACGGTTTTGACAATCATTTTGCTGGTTGCTGCCCAAAAAGCTGCCCATGCTTTGTTGCTAATCTTCATCGCTTTTTTCCTGGCGTTAGCTTTAAACGGACCGGTTTACTGGCTTAGCCGCCACTTGCCAGGCAAAAAACGAGGCAGTCGCTCATTAGCTACCTCCATCTCATTCCTAGTTGTTATCTTGTTGTTGGGTGGCTTTTTGGCCAGTATTACGCCGCCATTAGTCCGGCAAACAAACAGTTTTATTAAGGCCGCGCCCAACCTTGTGCAGGACTTCCGCAGCCAGGACAGCCAGACAGGACGTTTTATACGCAAACATCACCTGCAAAAACAAGTTGATAGCTTTTCAAAACAGCTATCTGCGCGCTTAAAGAACGTTGGTGGTGCCGCGCTTTCGACGGCGCAAAAGATTGGCAGCAGCGCTTTCTCACTATTAACGATCCTGGTGCTGACTTTTATGATGCTGATAGAAGGCCCAGCTTGGTTGGCTTTTATGCGTGATGTTATCCCGGATCATCATCATGAAACGGCCGATCGGCTGGCGCACGAGATGTATAGGGTGATTGCGGGTTATGCTAACGGCCAGGTAACCCTAGCAGCATTGGCATCAGTCCTGATCATGCCGGCTGTACTGCTCCTACACATTAGTTACCCGGTAGCGATTATGGTCATTATCTTTATTTGTGGTTTAATCCCAATGGTGGGCCATACGATCGGGGCCATAATTGTTACGTTAGTTGCACTCTTCCATGCCACATCGGCTGCCATCATCATTTTGGTCTACTACATTCTTTACCAACAGATCGAAAACTATCTCATCCAACCACGTATCCAGGCTAATTCAACCAATATGTCGCCGCTGCTGGTCTTTATGTCAGTGGTCATTGGTGTTAGCTTTGGCGGACTGATCGGCGGCTTGTTCGCCATCCCTGTCGCTGGTTGTTTGCGCATTTTGACCTTGGAATACTTACGCAGCAAAAAGATTATTGAAACCAGCGAAGTCGACAAAGACCTTAAAAACGGAACCAAATAGCGCCGTGTCCAGTGTCGTTAAGTCCAATTCCCTGCTTTTTTAGTTGGTCGCGGATTTCATCGGACATTTGCCAATCTTTGGCTTCGCGAGCTTGTTCGCGGTCGGTGATCAGCTGCTTTTGGTGATTTGAAATATCAGGGCGCTTAGCAAGCTGTAAACCAAATAGATCATCTACAAACTCTAGTAAGTCGACCAGGCTGGATTCATCTTCCTGGCTCACAAGACTGTCTTTTGCTTGGTCACTAAAAGCGCTAAGCACTGCCAGCGCTGACGGTGTGTCCAGGTCATCTTGCATGCATCTCAAGAGCTCGGCCTTGGTTTGCCTAAAGCTATCCATGCCCTGTGCTTGCTCGTCGGCAACTGTCTGCCAGCGCAGGTCAGCAAGTTCGTTATAGCCACTTAGACGGTTTGCAGCTGCGTCCAGTGATTCCCAAGTAAAATCTAGTGGTGAACGGTAGTGCGCCTGTAGGAATAGCAACCTTAGGGCGGCGGCGTCATAGCCACGGTTCTTGACGTCCCTAATCGTTACGAAGTTGCCCATACTTTTGCCCATACGCTTATTATTGACGGTCAAAAAGCCGCCGTGCACCCAAGTGGTAACAAACGGGACTTTGCCGGACAGTGACTCCATTTGGGTTAATTCGGCTTCATGGTGTGGAAATATAAGGTCGATCGCACCACCATGCATGTCATATTGAGGTCCAAAAAAATGCTCTGTGATGGCGGTATCTTCGATGTGCCAGCCGGGGCGGCCAGCACCAAACGGCGCTTGCCACACGGGTTCGCCAGGTTTTGAGAATTTCCAAAGGCAAAAGTCATTCCAGCCCCGCTTTTGGTCGCTCTGGTCAATTCGGGACTGCGCATCATCTTCCTGGACATCATGGCGGCCAGACAGCTTACCATAGTCCGGAAATTTAGTAATCTCAAAATAAACTCCGTCATCAATAGTGTACGCATAGCCTTTGTCGATTAGGCCTTGTACCTGTTTTACTATGTCGTCTATGTAATCGGTCGCGCGGGCATACTCGCTAACGCTAGTATTACCCAGCCATTGCATGTCCGCCATATAGTCCTCAAGGTATTGGGCCGTCAGCTCTTTCCAATCGATGTTCTTTTCTTCGGCGCGCTTAATGATCTTATCGTCTATGTCGGTTATATTTTGTAGGTAAAAAGTGTCAAGCTGACTCAGCCGAAGAGTCCGCGCCAGCACGTCAAAGGTAGTGTATGTTCGGCCGTTGCCAAGCTGTGCTAAGTCATACACCGTCGGCCCGCAAACGAACAGTTTGATCTTGCCCTGTTCCAGGGGCGTTAGCTCATCAACTTGTTTGGTTAGCGTGTTATATAGTTTCATGATTCAGCTACCAGTTTAGCAAGTAGTTCTGTGGCTTTGGACAAACAACGGTCACGAATCTCTTCGAATGGCTTACCAGAAGTGTCCTTAAAACCGGCGGCGTAGGCGTGGCCGCCACCGCCAAACTCTTCAGCTAGTTGGGCGGCTACCGGCGCATCATTTGCAGCCCTGATCGCAGCCGTGACACGGCCGTCATCATAATGTTTGAAAACAATTGTCAGCCGCACACCTACAGTCTGAAGCATATCATTCTGGATTAACGGGGCTGGGTTGTATAGCGGGCTGTATTCGTTAATTTCACTTTGTGGGATATCAACGCTGGCAATTGATCCACCAGCATCAAAACGGGTTCGATTGATCAACTCTGCTTTGTATTTGAAGATAACTTGTGCCATTTTGCTATATTCACGACGTTGTTCTTCTAGCTGCGTCCGGCTCACGCCTGCGTCGATCATCTCAGCCATAATTCGGTAGGTTTCAGCCGAGGCTAGCTGGTTGGTGAGGCCTTGGGTGTCGCCCAGGATTGAGTTCATCAAATAGCCCTGTGCATCGGCTGACATAGGCCAGTCCAGTTGCTTGGCGATTAAGTAGATCAACTCCCCGGCTGAAGCTCGCTGGTGATCCACTATGCTGACGGTGGCAAAACTAATCGGGTTCTCTACGACTTCGTGGTGATCCAGTACAATGCAGGGTTTGCTCGCCAACCAGCCCTGCTGACCGCTGTTCGCCAACTTTTCAAAAAGTGTCAGAGTAGATGCATCCACAATAATACTGGCGTCGAATTGGCTTGGCAGGTCTTTTTGAACTCGATCCCAGCCATTTAAATAATGTAAGTAGTCTGGTATATCTACCGCACAGTACATGTACGGCTGTTTACCCATGTCACCCAAAATATACTCCAAGGCCAATGCGCTGCCTAGCGAATCTGCATCCGGGTTGTCAGCCTGCACAATTACGATAGTGCTAGCAGTTCCAAGGATGGTTTTGATTTGGTCAGCTTCGGGATACATTGGGTATATTGTAGGTGTTTAAGTGATAAATCTAAAGTGCTTGGCGGCCCTCTAGGGCACGGCTGAGTGTAACTTGGTCGGCGTATTCCAGGTCTACGCCGATTGGCAAGCCACGGGCCAGTCGCGTAACTTTGACCTTTCGGTCACCGATTTGCTGCTGGATGTAAAGAGCTGTTGATTCGCCCTCAACGCTGGCGTTAGTGGCTAGAATAACCTCTTTGACCTTATCTTCATCTAGGCGTTTAACCAGCTCCTTGATGTGCAGCTGTTCCGGCCCGATGTTATCTATCGGGGAAACTAAGCCGCCGAGTACGTGATAAGTGCCATGAAAGCTATTGGTCTTTTCTAAGGCCACTAGGTCAAATGGTTCGGCTACTACGGCCACAACCTGTTTGTCACGGCGGGGATCGGTATACAGGTCGGACAATTCTTGCCCAGCGGGCACCAACGCAAAAGTCTTTTTACAGTAACCAATGCCTCCCGAGAGTGCCTGCAAAGCCGCTGCCAGCCGGTCCGGTGAATCCTGGCTATGGCGCAGTAAATAATAGGCATAGCGTTCTGCTGTACGCGGCCCTACGCCGGGCAACAACCCAAAGGCATCAATTAAATCCGACAGTGCTGGCGGCAACATTTATAGTTCTGATCCGCCTAAAGGCCTAGGTTGCCTAGGGCGCCCATCATGGGCTGCATTTTTTCCGCTGCTACCCGTTGGCTTTCCTGGATCGCTTCCTTTACGGCGTCCTCGATCCAACGTTCCAGCTGGCCGATATCGTCCAAATCAACGTAGTCAGGATCGATCATGACTTTCTTCAGCTTTTGTTCACCGTTAAACTCAACCTTGACGGCACCATCGCCTTTTTCAACAACAATTGACATCTTCTGCAGTTCGCCTTGGATTTTTTTTACTTTGGCAAGCATTTTAACTTGATCAAACCGACTCATGTATCCTCCCTTGATTTGACTATATTATACCCCAGCTACCGGTGATAGCGAAAGCTCTGGGTGGTGCCCGGATGATGTGGCCAGGCGATGAAGTAAGCTCTTAGGTTATATAAGCAGCTCAAACCAATAGCTAGGGCCACCAGTCCGATACCCAGGGTTCGTGCCAGGGGATTAATGGGGAAGACGGTTAGCCACTCGTGTAGCAAATAAGCCACTCCAGTTGCAGCAACCAAATACAGCAGCGGCACTAACAGGCTCAAACTAACCCCGCCGCCAAGACTAGCTAATAAAATCCCTAGTAAAAAATAGCTCCCAAGCAACCGTGACCTAAAGGCTCGCCAGTGACGTATGTAGAAATAGGCACCCATCAAGCATAAGACAAGGCTAAATATGTCCAGGATTGGCATCCTGCCAAGCCAGCGGGTAGGATCAGCCGGCCCGTAGACAAACAGGTGCAGTGGTACTTTACCCAGTTGTTGGAGCCAAGTAACTATTCCAGGAAGGTGAGCCGGAAGACCAAGCCAAGTTTTTAGCGCGCCAGGACGAGTGAGCTGGATCCCAAGCAACGGCAGCCATACCAAGCCAGTGAAGATATACAGACTTCTATGGAACCAGCCGGCCATGGCTTTCCAGCCAACAACTAGATCTTCCCATTGCCAGTAGCTGTTAAGTGCCACCAGCCAAATTCCGCCCGGGACATACAGCAGTAGCCCACAAAGTACCAGGTATCCAAAACCCAACCACTTATTTGCCGGCCACCTATGCAAGCAAACGTTAGCCAGCAACAAAATTGGCAACAGGCTAAGATCTACAACGTCATAGGCAACCAAACGGCTGATATGTAAGGTCCAGGCACTGGTCGCAAACAGCAAACCAGCCAACAGTGCAGTTCGCCAGCCATGCCACAACTTCAACAACAAGAAAAAAGCAATAATTGCACAGGCGCCAAGTAAAATACTGGGCAAGCGGCTCAAAGTTTGTCCATGGCTGGGCACAAGTCCAAAAACTAATGATTGAATCAGCTTTAGCGGTAGCCAAAAGGCATTGTGGTAAATTCCCTGCCAGCCTACTGGCAAGCTGGCAGTATGCTTTTCCCCAGAACTTAACCCGCCCACTAGGCTACCTAGTTTATAAAACATAAGCATGGCTATAAGGCCCAGGCCCAAGGTTACCAAGCCCAGTTTTTTACGATTCCGCCACAGCCCTCTCAGAATTTTCATCTGCGACTATTATAGCGATAAACTCTGGTTTACCCTAGTTAGTAAACGGGTTTTGGTGGCGAGTATCCAGATCGTAAAAACGCTGTTTCTCATTCTCAAAACGCAGGGCAACGTTACCGGTCGGACCGTTACGATGTTTCTTAATATGAATTTCTGCGATCTTCTTGTTTTCGGTTTCCGGGTTGTAATACTCTTCGCGGTAAATAAATGCCACTACGTCAGCGTCTTGCTCGATAGAGCCAGATTCACGCAAGTCAGCTAGTTGTGGAATTTGCGGGCTACGACTTTCCACCGAACGACTCAACTGGCTAAGTGCCAGGACGGGTACGTTCAATTCACGAGCTACACCTTTGAGACCACGCGATATTTCTGAGATTTCCTGGACGCGATTGCCTTCGCCGCCGCCAAAACGGCTACTGCCGCTCATTAACTGCAGGTAGTCCACGATAATAAGGCCTAGTGGCCGCTGGTGAGCTTCTCGGCGGGCTTTGGTGCGCAAATCGCTAACGGTAATGCCCGGCGTATCATCAATAAAGATTTGGGCTTCGCTAAGCGTGCCCATAGCTTGGCCTATTTTTTCGAAGTCAGCATCAGTTAAGTTACCTGTCCTGAGCGCCCAGGCGTCAACCTGGGACTCCATAGATAACAGGCGGTCAACCAGTTGCTCTTTACTCATTTCCAGGCTAAAGATCAAAACTGGCTGGTTGGCCTTAACCGCTACGTTGTGGGCAAAGTTCAGGGCCAAAGCCGTTTTACCCATTGACGGCCGAGCCGCCAGGATTATCAAGTCAGATCGCTGGAAGCCCGCCAAAGTATTGTCTATATCCTTAAAGCCTGTTGGAATGCCGCGAATCTTATTCTTGTCTTTATGCAAATCATCCAACCGGTCAAAGCTTTCAGCCAATATTGTTTCCAGGCTGATGACGTTTTGCTTGATATGCTGTTGGCTGACTTCAAAAAGGCGTGTTTCGGCTTCTTCAATGAGTTCACGTAGCTGTTTTGATTCATCATAACCAAGGCCAGTGATTTCCTTGGAAGCACTGATCAAGCGCCGGCGCATGGCTTTTTGGGACACAATATCAGCGTATTGCTCAACGTGGGCCGCAGTTGGCACAAAGTTAGTTAGTTCGGTCAGGTAAGCCGAGCCGCCAATACTGTCCAGCAAACCCCCATTTTTGAGCTTGTCTGATAAAGTCAGTACATCAATCGCTTGGTGGGCTTCATAAAGCTGGCTGATGGCCTCGTAGATTTTCTGGTGGCGCGGTTCAAAGAAGTCAGTAGCAGAAACGCTGTCGGCAATTTTCACAATGGCGTCGCTATCAATTAGCAAGGCGCCCAAAAGCGAAGCTTCGGCTTCACTGTTTTGTGGTGGTTGGGTGGTTTGTTGCGGCTCCATAAGTCTGGCCTTGAATCAAGGGGTAACTATGATTCTATCAGTTCGCCGCCGCCAAAAATATTGCTAATGGTTGTCAGTTCGGTTGAAGGTGTTACAGCCTTAACTGACTCAGATGAAACGACTATCGGCGCAGTGGACTTTTCAACAGCTTTATCAACAATTGCGCTGATCGTCACAGCTTGGCCTGTCAGGTCTTTGATGATGCCACTTAGGCGTTGGCGGTTTTCTGTCTCATTCAGGCGCTTTTGGTGGAACCCAAAGGCCACGGCCAACTCTAACGAACCATCCCCGCTAAACCGTGGCTGGGCCATACGGGCCACGCTATACAAGGTGTTATGGCGCTGTTTTAGCGCAGCTAAAACTTCAGGCCAAATTTGGTCGTTCAATGTTTGCGACTTAGCAGTTTTCTTAGTTTTTTCAGCTGGGGTTTCTTTAGCTTCCTCTACGAGTGGCTCTTCGGCCACCTCAACCACATTTTCCAGATCCTCTGGCTGCTCCGGCAACGGCGCTTCATCCATAGTTTGCGGTTCGGGTATGGCTTCAGCTTCCGCAAACGGTGTGTCGTGCTTGGTTTGCGGCAAAGCTCTTAGCAAACAAATCTCCAAATAGCGGGCTGGGTCGAGCGCGACAGGCACGTCGAGTAGGTCAGTTAATAACTTCAATTGGGTCTCGCTGGTTTGGCCGGCTACCAGTTTACCTCGGATTAGTTGCCCCAATTGCTTGGCAATCGTCGCAGCTTGGTAGCCTTGCTGGAACAAAATTTCAAGTTGGCTGACCAGTTTGGCAGGTTCTCCACCGGCACTAACGATTTTCAACAAGTCAACTACGGCTTCTGTCGGGGGAATTCCCAGTAACTGTCGCACGTTGTCGGCTTCCACTTTGTCGCCGTGGCTGCTGGCCTGATCCAGTAAACTAACACTATCTCGGAAGCTACCACTGGCGTGTTCGGCGATCAGCTGCAGCGCTTCGTCAGAAACTTGGATATTTTCGTCCTTAGCT
>DASZPJ010000019.1:0-53183 GCA_035550295.1 Saccharimonadales bacterium (SeqCode) | reverse complement strand
CAACCATCATCACGCCGTCTTTAGTGCCGGCAACAACCAGGTCTAGAACGCCAGTGTCGAGGTCTTCGGCACTCAAGAAAGCTTGCGGTTTTCCGTCTACCAGACCAACACGCAATCCGGCGACCGGGCCTTCAAATGGCGCGCCAGTCAGCATAAATGCCGTGCTCATAGCGATCATCGCCACCATGTCCGGCCGGAAGCTTGGATCCATACTCAGTACAGTTGCAACACCTTGGGCTTCGTGCCGGTAACCTTTTGGCCACAGTGGGCGAATCGGACGGTCGATCAAACGACCAATTAGGATGGCGTCGTCACTAGGGCGGCCTTCGCGCTTAATAAACCGGCTGCCGCTGACTTTGCCGGCGGCGTACATCTTCTCTTCGTAATCAATACTTAGCGGGAAGTAGTCCATGCTAATTGGCTTGCTGCCGACTTGCGCCGAACCAAGCACTACGGTGTCGCCGTAACGCACCATTACCGAACCGCTGGTCCTAAAACCGACGCGGCCGACTTCAAGACTCAGCGTGCGTCCGCACAGCTCAGTCTCGACCTTAATAATATCTTTGCCCATTGGGTTGATTGTCTGTCCCATATCTAGGGGATTCCTCTCTGTAATTTGTGAGTAATGAGGTCCAAGCGTCCGTGTTTATAACGGAAACCTGTGCTTCATCACCCACTTTAATAATGAGCTAGAATGTCGAGTGATTTCGATTCTAGATTACGGATTTTAAAACTTCCCGGGAACCCTTAAAATCCAAGGTCCAAAATCTAAACAATTAGCGGCGAATGCCGAGTTTCTGAATCAACTCCAAATATTGTTTCGAATCCTGCTTAGCAATGTAGCGCAGCAAACGGCGGCGCTTGCCAACCATTTGTAGCAGACCGCGGCGCGCCATAAAGTCGTGCTTGTGGGCCTGCATGTGCTCGGTCAATTCTTTGATGCGTTCAGTTAGCACCGCAACTTGAGCAGCTTCGCTACCAGTGTCATTCTTGTGTGCCTGCACGCCTTTGATAGCGGCAGCTTTCTTTTCCGTTCCGATCATGTACAAAGATTTTAACAGATCAGCTGATCTATTGCAACACTCAAACAATCTAAAATTTATTCAACGCCGCTTGCCGCCGCAGTCTCGGCAGCCGGAACCGCTTCACGGGCAGCAGCTTCGCGAGCCATGCCTAGCAAGTCAACAATTTCGCCGGCTTCGTTTTTAGTATGGATGGCTGTGACTTTGTCGGCGGTCACCCAGCCGGCGTCAGCCGCCTCTTTTGGTGCTTCGATAATAAACGCGCCTTCTTTCTTGAAGGGATGTTTTTTGTCCGGATTGCCTGGATTCCAATATGTCGTATGGCCGCTCGTCTGAGCCCGCTCACCATCAGTAGCCGTGTAGGCACCCCTGACTACACCGCTTTCTGCCAAGTCTTCAATACCTCGTACGTCTACAGATCGGTAAACGCTGTCGGCGGACATTGGTAGTTCACCCTCGCCCGTGAAGAATCCAGTGCGGTGGGAGTTTGGATTATCTTTCCCTGTTTTTTCGGCGTGTGCAGCCGCTACAGCTTCCAAATCGTCGCGCTGAGAAGCTTCTAGGCACTTAGTACCTAGACCTAGTAGTTGATCGGCAGTCGGGTGCGCCGGGGCTTCTGGCGAATCAGGCGCTACTTCTGCAGGCATATCTGGAGTTGGTGGTGGTGGGCCTTCAAAGCCGGCTTCTTCTGACATATTTGTTTTTGATTAACAGATATAATTATAGCAAATAAATGCTGTTTTGTCAATGTTTAGGCTGGTTGCTTGACGCGAGAGTTTTGTTGGCTGCCGCCCTGACGTTGTTCCTGTATTGGACCAACACTTGGAACGGTATCGGGGTCAGCTTCCCCGTAAGGAATAACAGTGCTAGAAAATCCAAAGTTTGCTTCTGGCGCGGGCACGCCGGCACCGCCAGCTGTTACCACTACACCTGCGACAGAAAGTGTGGCTGAAGCCACTCGCCTGGCTAGTGAATAGTTTTGGGCTTTTTCTTTTCCGCCATGAAGATCAATGTAGATAGTCTCTCTTTTCATAATTCGTAATTGTACTCCTGGTGATATAGATCACCAAAATTTAATTTATACCCCTTATGGTTGACGCTACCAAAACTGGGCGTACAATTAGCGATTATGAATAAATCAGCTTTAACCTCACCCGAACTACACATCAAACAAGAAACAGCCGATATGCTTGCCCCAGACAAGCCGGCCGAACTAACACGACCACTTATTGAAGAAGTTGGTGATAAAGAAATCGACCATTCAGTTGCCCGATTCCAGGAACTGTGTGATCTATTAGCTACTGCCGAAACTCCTGACGAACGTATGGCGATACTTCAACACACTCCTATGGAAGGCCTAAGTTTTAAGCAAATTGAAACTTTGGCGTTGGCTTCCTTGGCGGTTAACGGCGTTAATTCTATTAAATCTGTGCCGGTTTACAGTACCGGTGCGGAAGCTGGAATGCTCTATGCTACAGACACTCACGTCCCTGTTATTGCCGACCCGGACGTACTCTCAGAGTTTGACGCCGCGCTCAGTGGCCAACCGTATCACTTGAATGCTGGAAATCGATACGAAGGCACGGTAACCGAAACCTTTGAGACTGGCTTTCATCTTGTTTAGCCAAAGATAATCATATGCCGCAACCAACCTCACCCGAACAAGGCCCATCAGCTCTAGACAAAATAAGACTCGTGGGCGTTTTGCCTGGCGCTAGCGGTCTTGTAATTGGCGAAGGATCGATTGAAGTTCCGACTTCTCTCGAAGATTTAGATGATGACGGAGCTGTGGATGCCGATGGTTACACCCGCGAGTCAGAATATGAAGCTGACTATTGGTGGGATGACGAGACGGAAGGTGACGAAGACGAAGATTACTCTGATCCTTACGAGGATTTAGACGATGGTGACGACCCTGAGGAAGAGGAAGAACCAGAACTACCCCTCCTGTCCGTCGAAGTAGCCGAGATTTTTGCTGAAGAGGCTGAAATTAACGAATTCAACACTCTTCGGATCGCTCGGGCAGCACTTATACGTCGCGACATTGAAGTTGATTGCACAGGTGACGTCGGTGATGATGATTGGGGAGTTGATTTGCCAAGCGGCTATCACTTCATAACACGGCCGTTAGCTGCGCGACCGATTTGGCATCTTTGATCGAAAAGTCACCTATTTTGGTGCGGCGAAGTGCTGATGTGTACGCGCCGGTTTGCAGAGCTTTGCCAATGTCTTCAACCAACGATCTGATGTATGTTCCGGACGAAACATCGGCTGTGAATTTAACTTCCGGATAGTTATAATCAACCAATTCTAATCTGTTAATTGTGATTTTGCGCGGTTCCAACACGACTTCCTTGCCTTCGCGCGCCAACTTGTACGCTCGCTGGCCGTTGACCTTGATGGCCGAAAAAGCCGGCGGCGTTTGCTGGATATCGCCAACGAATTGGTTGAGTGCGGCTTCGATCTCTTCAATCTTTGGTTTACGGTCTGAGACAGTGGTAATTTCCCCTTCCGGGTCACCGGTCGTGCTGGTTTCGCCCAGTTTCATTGTGACTTCATAAGTTTTGTCGAGCTTGCTGTACTGCTCGGCTTTGCGGGTGTTTTCTTTGCCCACCAGAATGACCAGCAAGCCTGTCGCGAACGGATCCAGCGTGCCGCAGTGGCCTACCTTTACGCTCTTTGGCTTCTTGCCTTCGGCCTTAGCAACCTGGAAGCGAATCTTATTGACCACGTCAAAACTGGTCCAACCAGCCGCTTTATCAACAAGTAAAATTCCTGGCATGTTTTTAGTTTATACGACCGGCCGGACGCCGTAATTCCACCTGCGGCATCTTGATATTACTATTTTCATATGCCGGCAGGTTATTTTCAAACAGAAACCCGTGATGTTTATAAAAAGATACGGCAGGAATGTTTGTTTCAGCGACCTCGACCCGAACATCATTTTGCTCGGCATTTAGCTGAGTTAGCGCTGCTCGCATTAACTGGCTGCCAATGCCACGAGCTAAGACATCGGGATCGACATACATTGCCGCAATCCACGACGACTCATCCTCTGGTTTAACCCGGGTAATCGTAAATCCGGCGACCTTACCACCATCTTCAGCAACAAAAACTGTTTTACCTGGCTCGGGATCAGTAATCCAGCTGCGCCAGCGCTCTTCCCGTGCTTTGAGGCCACCATCTTCTTTTTCAAATTTATGACGAATAGTCTCTTCTGTTACCCCTTCAACATATTTAGGATAGGTGGCTAGCCAACTTCTGTAATGCACGCTTAAAAGATCGGGTGCATCCTCTGGGCGAGGTGGACGAATTATAGACATTTTATTGCGTTGGGGGATTGGATGGGCCGCCGAATTGGAATGGGATTGGTGGTGGCACCGGTGGTGGCGTAGTGCCGTCAGTTGATGGCGTGGTGGGCTCTACTGGCTGCGCTAACGGACCGGCTGGTGGCTGGTCTGTGGGCATGCCTGGAGCTGCTGGCGCTCCCAATGGAGTGACTGTCGCGCCAAATGGAGATACCGAGGTAGCATCAGCACTGGCAGCTTCGGGCGGCGTCAGGGTTGGATTTGGAACTGAATCATCACCAGCCGGCGGGGTTGGATCTGGCAATGCGCTAACAGGGTTACCAAAAGGCGAGCCTGCAACTGGCGTAGGTGCTAAGGACTGTCCTGCACCAGCATCGTTCTGGTTCAAAATAGCTTCCAAACTGTCAGGAGCCGGGGCAGAATGTGGGCTGTCAACGGCTGTTTCTATCTCGCTAAGGGTCTCGTGTGGCTGAACTGGCGAATCATCCAGTACTGCCTGGGGGGTTGGCGCAAAACCGACATCAGTAAGTGGCACTGCCGGCATAGGAGATGGACCGGCATCATGACTGAGTAATGGTACGGCGCTACCGCTACCTACGTCACCTGGATTCATTGGGTTGAATGGTGCGGCGTTCCCACCGTCTTGGGTGCTAGCCGTCAGTACGCCACCGGTTTGCGGCGAAATTGCCATTCGCCCGGAGTTCAGGCCTTCAGCTGGCTCTTCATTGTTTTCGGAGCTGTCACTATTGTCAGAGTTGTTGTCGCCTTCAGGGTTTTGGCCAGTTGGTTCTTCGGCGGGCTGGTCAGATCCTTCCCCTTCCGGGTGGTTGATCTCCAGTGTGCCGGCATCTTCATGTGGTTGGTCGCCTTCACCGTTTTCGCGGGAGTGCTCACCTTCTTCCAGCTTGCTGGCAACCAATTGCTGGTTGGCACCGGCAGCCATCAGCATGGCGCTCATGCTCATGGTGTGCGAGCTGGTTTTATCGTTACTAAAGCGGGCTGTTTCGGCCACGATGCCCGTCAAAAGTGCCGTGGCAATCTGGTTGTCCATCAGTGAACCATCCAGGCCTTCAACCAATTCGGTGACCATTTCGCTTAGCGAACTTGAATTTGAATCATGCCAGTTTATGCTGCCAATGTCGCCGTCAGCAACAGTATTAACACTGGTAATCGTGGCGTCGTGCAAAATCCGGCCGTGCGCCGTAATGGCGTCGTCTATGTCGCCTTGGTCGTGCACGCCAATGGCTACGACGACGTCTACGTTGAAGTCGCCTTGGCTGAATTCCAGATCATCCTGCGTAATTGACGTTTTGTAGGGTGTTATAAAAATTCGGACGACGTTGTCTTCGACTTTGTAGCGCAGTTTGTCGGCCTTGGCTTTGTCTAGAGCGATTATGAAGTCCCGCAAACTGTCGGTGTTTTTTTCGATAGTGCTGTCGGGCTGCAAAAATTCTAGCGTCGACGGCACTTCACCGCTGAACACGGCAGCCGCATGCTTGTTTTGCTTGTTGAGGAACAGCGTCAGGCCAATCAAAGCCGATAGTTGGTCAACTGAAGGGTCGCGACTAACCGTCACCAACAGGTTGTTGGCGTTCTTCAACGTCTCGATAAGTTGCGATTTTGCGTCTTTAGCGTCTGTTGTAGCGGTTTGGCCGTCGTCCATAGCTGTCTATTTTTATTGGTTTTTTGTTTTAGTACTGTCAAATATCAGACTAGCATAAACGCTTAAGTTTGTCCACCCCTAAAAACAATCTGTTTTTTTATCACTCCCCAAAACTCGCTTTACAACCACTTCTCCCATCTGTTATAGTCACTGACTGAGTTTTATAAAGTAATTTAGGAACGACAAATGCCAATCATCAAATCAGCCAAAAAACGCGTCCGTGTCGCCAAAAAGGCCAGCGTACGCAACAGCAAAACCAAGCGCAGTCTCAAGGGCGCGCTGAAGTTATTCGCCAAAAGCCCCAGCAGCAAAAGCCACAGCAGCGCCCAAAGCGCCGTTGGCAAAGCCGCCAAAAAGCGCGTGATCCACAAAAATAAAGCTGCTCGCCTGCAGTCCCAAGCCGCCAAGCGCGCCAAAGCCGCCGGCGTAAAACTGACTAAGTCTGCTGCCAAGGCCGCTCCAGCCAAGAAAGCCCCGGCTAAAAAGCCAGCCGCCAAAAAAGCTCCAGCCAAGAAGAAATAATTAGCTTAGAATTCTGGTAAGTTTGTCTATGTAGCTGTTGATGTCGTCTAGATCATCAACCAACATTAACTCATCAGCGGCGAACTCATTCATTAGGGGTAAAGCGTGATTGTTCATGGCTAAAATTACGACTCTCCGCGTGGCGTAAGAAAGTCCAATCTCAAATCCCCAATTTGGCGTTTCGTTACTGCCAATAGCCAGCAAGTGAGTCGAACGATCTAAAGCTTTCATATTCTGCTCAAATATTGCTTTCCTACCAGCAGTCTGGTCAGTATCACGTTGCGGCAAGTAGCAGCTTAATCCTTTTTCTTCGAGCACCGCACAAATCATTTCATTAAACATTAAGTTCCATTCGTGTTTCAGGGTGGAATCAATGTAAATCATAATTAGGCTAGCGTTAGCAGGTAGTGCTGCAGCGCTTCGTCGGTGTCGAGGTTGGTGCGCTTACTGGCGACGTCGATTCGGAGTAGTTCTTGGATCTTAGTTCTTAGATCTGGGATTGATAGTTTGCGGGCAATGTTTTGGCTCTTTTGGACCACGAACGGATTCAGTTTTGCGTCGCTTGCAATCTGTTGTGCAGACCGTTCGCCTGCCGTTTTGACGATAGCCAACACGTTCAGCTGCCAGGTCAGCATGGCGATAATTTTGGCCGGCTCTTCTTTGAGCGCCCGCTGTTCGGCATACAGTTCCAGCGCCCGTTTTTTGTTGCCGGCAAAAGCCGCTTCCAACAAATTGAAGATGCTGCTTTGCGGGGTTTCGTCGGTCAGCTCTTCTATGCTGGCCCGTGTAATTTTTGGGTCGAACAGTAGCAGCTTTTCCAGCTCGTTACTTAGCAGCTGCTGGTTGGCGCCAACTCGCTCGACCAAAAACCGCGCATCGGTCGAACTCAGTTGCCCGTTTTTGGTCTTTGCTTCAGCCACCAGCCAGTTCACTAAAGCATTTGGATCAAGCTCATTAAATTCACGAAAATCCGTGCTTTTTTTCAGAAATTTGTAATAACTGGTGCGTTTATCCAGGTGCGGTTCGACCAAAATAACTTCGGTGGTTTCCGGTACTTCTGACAAAAGTTGTTCAGCTTGCTCCAAAAAGCCCTTATTATTGCTCGCACCGCGCAACACGACCATTTTCTGGGAAGCCAAAAACGGCAAACTGGTCAAAGCTTCACTAATTCGTGCCAAATCAGCTTCATCGCCATCAAGGCGTTCCAGAGCTAAATCGCCCTGCTCGGCCACAAAATTACCAACCAATTTTTTGAGCTCGGCGCTCAACCCAAAGCCATTGCTTCCCGTCAAAGTGATCATTGTTTCAATTGTATCGCCGGCATTACGCTTACGCCAACTGTTAGGTTTGCCACACGTAATCTGATGGTATCTGTTAAAATAAACCGTACTTTCATGTCGCAGATTATCATCGTTTCCAATCGTCTACCTATCAGCGTCAAACGTGAAGAGGATGGTCTCCATTTCTACCCGAGTCTCGGCGGGTTGGCCACTGGTTTGTCTTCTTATGTTGGAGATAAGCATAATATTTGGATCGGCTGGCCAGGCATTGCCAGTGACGACCTGACTGACGATGAACGCCAAGAGATTGTCGAACGGCTAGCCAAAAACAATTGCGTGCCGGTGTTTTTGACGGAACGCCAGATCCGCGACTTTTATAACGGCTACAGCAACACTGTGCTATGGCCGCTGTTCCACAGCTTGCCTACCCAAAACCGTGACGCCGACCGCCACAAACGCTGGTGGCAAGCTTATCGTAACGTTAACCACCAATTCGCTGAAGCCGTGTTGAACTTTGGCGCGCTTGGTAGCCATGTGTGGGTTCACGACTACCAGTTATTGCTGGTGCCGTCGCTGATCCGCGCCGAACGGCCGAAGGCCAGCATTGGTTTCTTTTTGCACATTCCCTTCCCTTCGGCTAAATCATTTAGTCGTTTGCCGGAGGCCGCCCGTTTGCTGCATGGCATGCTTGGTGCCGACTTAGTTGGTTTCCACACGCCAGGCTACATCCATAATTTTGAAGCCAGTAGTGCTGCCCAAAACCAAGGGATTGCTGTTGATCACCAGATCAAACTGACTCGACGTACCGTTCAAGTTGCCAGCCTGCCGATGGGTATTGATTACAAAAAATACGCGCTGGCTGGCCGCACCAAAGTCGTGCAAGCTGCCGCTCGTCGATATCGCCGCAAATACAGGGGGCTGAAGCGCATCGTAGCGGTTGATCGAATGGATCCAAGCAAAGGCCTGCGCCGCCGTCTCAGAGCCTATCGTGAACTTTTAGAACGACACCCCAAATATCGTGGCAAAGTCGTTTTTAGCATGGTAGCCGCACCGTCGCGCACTGACATTCCGGCTTATAAAAACTTGTCAAAAGACCTGGACTCAATTGTCGCCGAAATTAACAGTAAGTTCGGCACGCCAAAATGGCAGCCGGTAGACTATATGAACATTGCCCAGCCATTCGAAGAGGTCGCGGCGCTCTTCCAGATAGCCGATGTGGCCTTCATCGCCCCGTTACGCGACGGCATGAACTTGGCCGCCAAAGAATTCGTGGCCAGCAACCGCGGCAAAGGCGTGCTCATTTTGAGCGAAACTGCCGGCGCAGCCGAAGAGTTGCGCGAAGGCGCGTTGCTGGTCAATCCACGCCAGCAGGAAAGCATGGTCGCTGCACTCGAACAAGCCCTGACGATGTCCAGGCGCGAACTGCGCCGCCGGCTAAAATACATGCGCCGCATACTGTCCATCAACACCGTCAACAACTGGGCCAAAACCTTTTTGGACACCTTGCAAAAGCCGGTTCCCGGCACCACCCGCCAGCGTACGCAGACGCTCAATAGCCGCCACGAGACCAAGCTAATGACCGATTATTTGCAGGCCAGCAAACGTTTACTATTGTTTGATTACGATGGCACTCTTGTTCCGTTCCGCGAGGATTTTGCCAAAGCCAAACCACCGGAAAGTGTCATCAAAACATTGAATAAATTAGCGTCCGAGCCGCGCAATGATGTGGTGCTGATCAGCGGCCGCAGCTCGTCAGATCTGCAAAAATGGTTTGGCAATTTGCCGATTGGCATGGTGGCCGAGCACGGCGCAACTTATAAATTAAAGACCCAGAAAAAATGGCAAACCGTAGAGCGTGCCGAGGCTGACTGGCAGTACATCATCAAACCCCAGCTGGAAAAATACGCCGAGTTAACACCGAAAGCCCACGTCGAAACCAAACCCCACTCGTTGGTTTGGCACTACCGCGCATCGCCGCCCTACTACGCCCAAAAATATGTGACCATCATCAAACGCACGCTGAAACCGATCCTCAAAACTTACGACTTGGTGCTATACCAAGGCAATAAAATTTTGGAGATCAAAAACCCACGCATCAATAAAGGCGTAGCTGTCGAGCGCTGGGTGCGCGCAGCTTATGATTACATTCTGGCAATTGGCGACGACTACACCGACGAACAACTGTTTGAAGCCTTGCGTGAGTCAGCCTATACCATCAAAGTCGGGCGCGGCCGCAGCAATGCCCGCTTCCGCGTCAGCGACAGCCATGCTGTTTTGGAATTGCTTAAAAACCTGAACCTGTCCTAGGCTTAAGCTTCTGGCACTTTGGACACAGGTGCGTGCCACGGCCGGCTACGCGAGTTTTGATAATGGTTGTGCCACAGCGCGAACAGGCTTGGCCCTCACGCCTAAACACACGTGCAAATTTCATGTAGCTGCCGCGCTGGCCTTCGGCGTTGACGTAGGTGTGGTTGGTCGAGCCGCCCTTTTCGATAGAAAGTTTCAGGACAAACACCAGTTCTTCATAAAGTGTTTGGAACTGCTTGTCTTTTAGCTGGCCGACCAAAGTCAGTGGGTGAATTTTGGCACCCCACAAACTTTCGTCTGCATAGATATTGCCAACACCAGCAATGACCGTTTGGTCCAACAGCACCGCTTTGACGTTGCTGTTTTTGCGCCTAAGCATGCGGTCTTTGAACTGTTGCCAAGTGAAGTCTTCGGCCAAAGGTTCCGGCCCAACCTTTTGGAAGAAGTCTAGGTTCATAACTTCAACAGTTGGCATCAACCGCACCCAACCAAACTTGCGCTGGTCGTTGAAGAACAGCTTGCTGCCGTCTTTGAAGGTGAAAATTACACGGGTGGATTTGTCTGGCAAGTCGCCGACCAAACTCTGGCTGGGGTGGCCAGCACCGAAGTCCTCTGACTTGCCACGAAAGACTAATTGGCCGGTCATTTTCAGGTGAATTACCAGCGTATACTTACTGGAAAGTTCGATCAATAAAACCTTGGCGCGACGCTTGACCTCAGTGACTTCAGCACCGATCAAAAATCTTTCCACGTCGCCCGTGGCGTTTGGAAAAGATTTAGGCCAGTCAAAATCCACCGACTTCACTACAAGGCCCGGCAGCAAACGGCTTAGCCCACTTCTAACAGTCTCAACTTCTGGTAACTCCGGCATGTAACCAGTATACCAATCAGCTAGCTGGCTTTAGGCAAGTGCGGATAGCTAACGCTGTCTTGGATCATGTTCAATGTTTCGGCGGCACTACTCATAGCCAGGCCGGGATCGTATTGGCTGCCAGAAACGTCAGCGCTGGCATAACTGGCAGTCATTTTGCCATCCGAAAATTTGCTGGTGGTGACTACTGGCTGGTTGCCCTGGAGCGAAACTTGAACTGTTTCGATAATGTTTTTTTCATCAATGCCGGCCAAGCTACCCTTTTGGATAATTGCCGTTAGGCTGGTTGCCTTGTCCAGCGGAACCTCGGCACCACTTTCGTCGATTGACTCCAGCAATACCGTTTCAGGATGACCCTGCTTATCAGTAGCCCGGAAAGCCACAATCGTGCTATCCGGTAAAACATCATGGTGCTTGATGCCAATTTGCGCGTAAGCCCCAATGCGCTGGGCAATTCCACGTTGGCCTTTCAGCTGGCCGTCTTTTTTGGTTATGCCGAAGTTGGGCAGATCCACCGGCGTAACTTTTTTGTGAGCTTTATGAGTGGCTTCCATTCGCAGTGGCGGCAATTGCGGCTTGCCTCCCAAAAGTGATTCAGCTGCTGACAGCGTGCCCGGACTCGAACTGCCACCATCAGAATGATCAGAAAGTGTACCTTTAGCGACAGCGCCTACCAAAACTACGCCCATAGCAGCTGCCGCTGCCGTATAGACTGCAGGATTGACGCCGGTTTCGTGGGAATAAACTTTTGGTATCTTTGGCATATAGTTATATTATAGCGCTTATGCTTGCTTTTGTCAAGAGTGGCTATGTGGCCTATACTAATAGGTCATGGACAGTTTGAACAGCATCCTTAGCCGCAAAGACTTCGACGAACCGCCGGAAATGCAGGCCATAAAAAAGTACGTGCATGATGAGTTTGATGCCGACGTAACGGTAATGATCCGCGACAAAGACATTGTGCTGAGCGTGCGCAGCGCGTCACTAGCTAATGCCCTGCGCCTGCGTTCGCCCGACATCAAGCGCCGGTGCCAACTGACCAAACGCCTAACTTTTAGAATCGGCTAGTCTTGTCGTCCCCCAGAAATGCCCAGTGGGCATTTTCTGTAGACACGAGGGAACCGTCGTAAGCGAAACTAGTAAAAAGTTTGGTCAACCCGGGGCTTTATTCGGGGATCCAGAAAACAAAAAATATTCCGTCTGGATCCCGCAATAAATGCGGGACGACAGTATGGTTTAGGACTGGCTGAGCAGTTCCTCGAGCTGGGTTTTGAAGGATTCAAAATCTGTATAATTAATCGCCTTCATGCCTTCTTGGCGAGCGGCACTGCAGTAGCTTTCAACATCATCGATCAGCACACAATTTTTTGCATCCTGCCCGAGCCGCTCTGCGGTCAATTGGAAAATCTGAGGATTTGGCTTGGTCATTCCTGCTTCAAAAGAAAACACAAACGTATCAAACAAACCCTGCTCTTCTTCAGTTAGGAAATAGTCACGAATCCAATTAGTCGCCACATTACTCAATAGACCAATTTTATAACCCCTGTCCTTCAAGTCTGCAACGTAACTAAGCAGTTGGTTATTTTTGGTAGTTTCATTGTCCAGCATATCGTCAACGTAGTTTGGCTGACTGCCGGTCAATTCTTCGATCTGGTCCAAAAATTCAGCTTTGGTAAGATGGCCGCGATTATAGGCGTGGTTCAACTGGCGGGCTGGCTCACGCTGTTCATCCGGCAAAGCTTCAGAAAATTCCTTCCAGCGATCACTGGTCAGCACGCCGAAACAGTCAAAGATAATGGCTTTGATCATACTTCTATTGTACGTGATGAGCTAGAGATTGAGATTGCTGGTCAGGCTGCCGTAGTTTGGAACTTGGGCTTCAAACAAGCTAATCGTGGCTATGGAATTGCCCAGGAAAGTCTTTGGCCCACCACAAGAGGTGATCCAATAATGCTCCAGGTGATTGCCGTCGTCGCGCATGTCAAAGCTAAAAATCTTGCCTAGCGAACAGCGGCCAGATTCGTTTTGCAGGCTTTTGTCGTTGTTGCCGTTGGCAAAACCAACATAGGCCAGTGCCCGCAAGAATGTCCGGTAAGATGCCTCGCTGTTGTGAAAGACCTTGGAATTTACGACTTTGCCGTCGTATCCGTCGAATTGCTGGTAAACTACGCTGTTTGTGCCAACTGTAATTCGCAGCGATTTGTGGTCTTGGTCGGCTATAACCGGTCCGGTAATAGTCATGCTGACTTCGGCATCTGTGCCTGCGTAGCTGTCCAGTGGTTTGATGTTACTAGGCGTAATTGGCTGGTGGCTACCACCGCCACCAAACATCAGGACAATGATAAAAATTATCAGTCCGACAGCTACTAAAAATCCAAAGAAGTATCGCATATCTTTTACCTCGCTAGAGCGATTAAATATATACTACCATTTTTAGGCAAATTCCGCAAGCTAGTGATGTCATCTCGAGCTTGCCGAGAGATCCCGCACACTACACCATTAGCTACGAGATCCTTCGGCTTCGCTCAGGATGACAAAGCAGTATAATTGGAGCATGCGTTTAACCTACGAAACCGGCCGGGCCACCTTCATACAATTTGTAGTTTTAAGTCTTTTGAACATCGGCGACCAAGCTAACCAAGCCGTAACTGGCTGCAAACAAGGCTGCGCAGTCAGCCTTTTGACCTCTGTCGTCTTCTACATGCTGGTGGTCTTTTGGTTCGCGGCCGTTTGGGTTTTGGGAATGATCGCCCAGCGCAGCCGCAACAAACGTTTGGCACAGCTGCTGATCGGCGCCGAGCTGCTGGTAATCGCCGTTGCTCTAGTGATCAACATCCGTCATGCAACTGACGCGCTTAGCTTTATTACCAGCTTTGTGGACATAGTTCTGGCAATTTGGGTGATCATACTTGCCTTCCGGCTGATGCGTGCCGGCACTGGCCGCGTCGTCCGCACCCGCCAACGCCGCCGACCTACTGCTTCTGGGCAATAATCTCTATCCATTCGGCACCGTGGGAAGAAGTACGTTCCGTCACATTCCGTAACTTAAATCCCGCTGCGCGAACCTGTTCACTGATAGCATCCAGCTGCCAAAAACAGAAATAACGAGGTACATTCAGGTAGTTAGATGACCAGTTTTCGCCATCGCCTTTTTTGACCGTAAAGGCTAAAACGCCATTTGGTTTGAGCGATTTATAAGCTTTGTTTAAAACCTGCGCTAGTTCGTCCCGGTGAAAATGCAGGAATACGGCGTTGGCCAGGATCATATCTTGGTCGAAATCAAAGTCGTCAGTTAGTGCATTCAAAATACGGGCTTCAAAACCAGCTTGCTCGAGAAGGCTCACAAACGATTTAGCAGCGTCCGTACAGATGATGCTATAGCCTTTGGATTTGATATAGGCAGCGTCGCGTCCATAAGCGCTGCCAAGCTCCAGTACCACCCCTTTTTCTGGGATCAACGCTAACGCTCTATCTATCCAATCTTTAATCCCGTCGCTCGGCTCAGCGTCATTAGCTGCCACATAATCAGCCGCATGGTCTTCATAAACCCGCAAGGTCTTGTCGTTATCGCTCAATTTAGCCATGCTTGATCTTGACTGCCAAAATGTAGGCTGAAAAACAAAATACTACGCTGTTGGCGAAAGTGATCACCAAATCGTTCTTCAATATCCCGTAAATTACCCATAGCACAGCCGAAACAGTAACGCTCACAAAGGTAGCTAAAGATAGATCTTTGGTGTGTTTGGTTTGCCAAACTTTCAAAAACTGCGGAAAGAGGTTGAACATCGTCAGGAAGCTGGCAATTAGGCCGATGGCCGTGGTCATAGTTGGCCCCAATTATCACCGATGCTGACCCATTCGACTCGCTGCGCTCGCTCAGGGCAGGCTCGGCTAATCATAGTTCGCCCCAGTTGTTTCCGATGGAAACGTCTACATCTAAGCGGACGGGCAGTTTGTAGGCGTTTTCCATAATGTCTTTGATCAAGTCACCGACGTGCTGGGCAACATCAGCTGGACACTCTACTAAAACGGAGTCGTGGATCTGCAGCAGCATGTTGCAATCGTTATGCTGGGCGCGCAGAACTTCGTCAATTTTGACCATCGCCAGTTTCATGATGTCGGCGGCTGTGCCTTGCAGCGGCATGTTCACGGCGGCGCGCAGGGCGGCTTCGCGCACTACGAAGTTGGATGATTTTACATCCGGTGTTGGCCGGCGGCGGCCCAGCAAAGTTTCTGTGTAGCCTTGGTCGTTCGCCAGTTTACGGGTGTCTTCTATCAGCTGCTTGATCTTCGGCCGGACTTCAAAATACTTGTCGATGAATTCTTTGGCCTGTTTGAAAGTCATACCGGTGCCTTCGGCCAGTGCGTGCGCGCCTTGGCCGTACATAATGCCGAAGTTGACGGCCTTTGCGGCTCGGCGCATCTGTTTGGTAACGTCTTCTGGGCTGCGATCATAGACTTGGGCGGCCGTCACGGTGTGCACGTCAGCACCGCGGTTGAAGGCTTCGATAATCTCTTTTTCGTCGGCTAGCGCCGCAGCCAAGCGAAGTTCGAACTGTGAGTAATCAGCGCTGACCAGCTTATTGCCTTTACCAGCCACAAACGCTGTGCGGATGCGTTTGCCCAAGTCGGTGCGGATTGGGATGTTTTGCAAGTTCGGGTCGTTACTGCTCAGCCGGCCGGTTTGCGCAACCGTCAGCGCAAATGTCGTGTGTAGCCTGGAATGCTCATCAACTTGCTTTGGCAAGGTGTCGACGTAGGTGTTTTTTAGTTTTGTTACTTCGCGGTATTGGGTTATTAAGTCGATGATTGGATGCTGGCCGCGTAGTTTGTCGAGTTCGCTGGCCGCGGTGCTGTAGCCGGTTTTGCCTTTCTTAATGCCCTGTGTTGGCAGCCCAAGTTTGTCGAATAAAACTTCAGCCAGCTGGGTCGGACTGCTGATGTTGAATTCCTGGTCGGCATGGCCGTAAATTTGCTGTTCGTAATCGCTGACTAGGTCACTGATTTCATCGGCGAACTTTTCCAGGTATTTGGTGTTGAGCTCAATGCCAACATATTCCATACGTGCCAGCACCGGAATCACCGGCCACTCGACGTCTTGCGCCAGCTTTGCGACACTTGGAATCGCCTTCAGGTCTTTGGCTTGGGCAACGTGCAAGGCTTTGATGACGGCCATCATTTCCGGCGCCCGGGTTATAAATTCATCGGTGTCGATGTCTTCAAACGGCGAACCTTCGTAACCCAAATCGGCTTCGGCCAGCTCGGTCAACGTCTGTTCGCGGCGCAAAGAATTTAGCAGGAATGACCCGACCAAAACGTCGTGACCAACTTCTGGAAACTCTTTGACGCCAAGTTCCAGCAAGACTTCCAGCGTCGACTTAATGTCGTAGCCAACGAGTGGCCGCACATCTTTGAAGTTGTCGGCAATTAGCTGGTGACTGACTTTACGTAGATCAATCGTGTACGTATCTTTGCCGTCGACGCTGACCAGCAGCACTTCTGGTTTTTTGCCATGCTTGCCCGCCGAACGACTATGAATGTAAAAGAACTCCGAATCGCCGAGTTTGAGGTCTTTGGCTTTGGCATCGGAATCAATGATCACGTTTTTGCCGGCTTTCAATGTCACCGCACCAGTTGCGACTTGGTGCTCGTCAATCTTCACTTGCATAACTTCCGGCAAGCGTGCCACCAGCGATTTGAATTCCAAATCTTGCAACATCTTTAGTACTTTTTCGGCGTCACACTTACTGCCATCAACTTCTTTGAGATCCAGCTTCAAAGGCGCATCTGTCCAGATTCGCGCAAGTTCTTTGCTGAGGTATGCCAGCTCTTTGCCGGCTTCCAATTTTTTACGCAAGGTCTCTTTGATCAGCGCCAAATTTTCGTAAACGCCATCCAGTGTTTTGTATTCCTGCAAAAGTTGAATGGCACCCTTTTCGCCAATTCCCGGCACGCCTGGAATGTTGTCGCTACTGTCACCTTTCAAAGATTTTAGGTCCAAAAATTGGTCAACACTAATGCCGTATTTAGCTTCAAAACTTTTAGGCGAATAAAGTTCTATGTTGCTGAGTCCAGTTTTGAGCGCATAAACATGCACGTGATCATTCACCAGCTGCAGCATGTCCATATCAGATGTAACCAGCAGCGTTTCGATGCCTTTTTTGCTAGCCTGCACGGCCAATGCGCCCATAATGTCGTCGGCCTCATAATCGTCCATTTCGTACAGCGGCCAACCAAAAGCTTGGAGCAACTCTTGGAGCACTGGGATCTGCAATTTGAAGTCTTCCGGCGCCGGTTTGCGGCCAGCTTTGTACTCCGGGTAAAGTTCCAACCTGCGACGAATGTTGGTCTTTGGCTTGTCCCAGGCCACGGCCACATAATCAGGCTTCAGTCGCCGCAGCACTTCCAGCGCCATCGTAGCAAAGCCAAAAACACCACCAGTCGGCGTTCCATCCTGGGTACTGAGATTCGGCATCGCGTAATAACCACGATAAAAAACACTCTTGCCGTCGATCACCACCAGCTTTTTCCCGGATTTCACCTCTGTCGCCATAACTATAAGTATAGACTACGCTGTCAGATTACGGTCACGTAGCTTGTTAATGTGGCTGGAAGCTTTGAGCCTTGCTTCGCCCTTTCTCTGAATTTGCCTGATACGTTCTCGAGTCAAGCCAAGTATTTTTCCCACCTCATCCAGGCTATACGCCGCTCCATGGAATCCATTGCGCATCTCCACTACCAGCCGGGTTCGATCATCAAGTTCGGCAAGACCCTCGCGCACCTTAAGGGCAACCTGCTCTTCATACAGTCGCGCTTCTGGATCAGGAATCGAAGTATCGGGCTGAAATTCACCCAAGTTTGTGTCCTTTTCATCGCCCACTGGCTTGTCCATCGAAACGGTTCGAACTGTCCGCATATGAACTTGGATGTCACGCACTCGTTCAACGACATCCTCAACCGTTATCTTTCCATCCTTTTTACTAATGTTCAGAACCTTGGCTCCACCCTTTTTTTGAAATTTTTCAAAGAGTAATTGACCAATTGATTCGGCGTCGGCGACACCTCTTACGGCCTCAATTTCACGAACAGCACCGTCAATCGCCTGCATATGTTCGTTCATGTGAACTGGCACATCAATCAGCCTGGACTTTTCAGCAATTGCTCGCTGCAGCGCCTGTTTGATCCACCAAGTTGCGTAAGTCGAAAATTTGTAGCCTTTGGTGTAATCAAACTTTTCCACCGCCCGGAACAGACCAAAATTACCTTCCTGTATTAGATCGTCGAATTCCATGCCTTTGCTTTGATAGCGCTTAGCGACCGAAATGACCAATCGCAAATTGGCCTCTGTTAGATGATCGTAAGCCTGCCGACCCTCTATCATGACTTGCCCTAATGCTTGCTTGCCGGCTGTAGTGCGCAAGACTCTTTGGTACTGGTTGGCCAGGTGTTGCTCGGCCTCGTCCCGCTCTTCACTAGGTTTAGCCGCAGCTTCTAACACCTTTCCGGCCATCAGGCCGGCTTCGATCCGTTTCGCTAGCGTAACTTCCTCTTCGGCGTTTAATAGCGCGACTCGACCAATACCTTTCATGTAGGTTTTGGTACCATCAATGGCTGGCACCTCGCCCTCAGCTTCGATGGATTCCAGCTCTTCCGCACTCGGCTCGTCGGTCAACGCCTCGGTCGTACTTACAGGCTCACCAGAATCCATTGCTGGATCATCAAATTCTTCGACCGCCAATCTTAAAACCGGCGCAGTCTCGTCTATAAAATCAGAATCTAATTCGGGTTCAATCCCAAGACTTTCTACGGCTACTTGTGGCATTGCAAATATTTTGACAGCTTATCTTATATCTTTGCAAGCATGAGCGTCTAAATGTAAATCTTGGTTTCGGTGACAATTTGGTCGAGTGGCACGTCGTGCGGTTCAGTTGGTAGGTTTGTGGTCTTGCCAAGTTCAAAGCAAACGCCGATTTTTTGTGCCTGGGTTTGGGTTGCCAGGAACTTGTCGTAGAAGCCGCCGCCATAACCAATCCGCTGCAAACTAGCCGGATCAAAACCCAACATTGGCACAACTATGACGTCGAATTCCGGCGTGCGCACATTTCCGGTTTCGTCGATTGGAGTAACCTGCCAAATGTCGTCAAATTTTCGTGTAGTGAACAAATCTATTTGCGGGTGGACTTTGCCCAGATCTGTTATAAAGCCAGAAATGTCGACTTCGCCGAGTTCCATCAACGGCTCGTAATAATGCAAAAAACGGATCTGGGACCAGTCAACCAAGGCCAAAAGATGCTCGCAAATCAGCGCGCTTTTGGCTTGGCGCTCTTCGCCGGACTGCTTTAGCCGGTCCTGGCGAAGTTGCTTTCTGAGTCCGCTTTTATTAGTCATCAACTAGCAATTATGCCAGAAGATCGGGATTCAGCAGGTGAAAATTAGATGGATGCCGCAATTTGCTGCCGGCTTTATTGATGCGGGCTTGCGCAACTTGATAGCTTACACCGTGATTGGCCGCAATCTGAGTTATCAATTGGGGTTCACCAGTACTAATGCCAAAACGCTCATCAAAGAATTCTGCTTCTTCGGGAGTAAGCCGGCCAAGGGCCCGGTCAATTTCTTCGGCCCGCTCTTTAACCAAATACTCTTCTTCTGGTGTACGCGCCTGGTCATCATAAATGACGTCGCCAAGCACAACGCGGCCGCCCGCTAACTGGGTTTGCCCGGCGTCAACAACTTCTTCGGCATATACATATACTGTATCTAATTCACCTGCCATAATATGCATATTATATCACTATTAATTAACATATTCAATGCTGTCATCTCTACCGTTATGGAGAGATCTGTTTAAACAGATTCCTCGACTTCGCTCGGAATGACAAGCAGCTTTCGCAAGAATAGCGAGTAGAAGTTATAATGCTTACGTATGAAGAAGCGGCCACAAGCGACTTTCAACAAGATCAACAGGATTGTCACAGCTGACATCATTGCCCTGCTGGTGGCGATGATCATTAGTAAATATGTGCATGCCATTTATCATATTCCGGCTGCCATCACTTTAATCCAGGCGTTTGGAATTGAAGTCCTGTTGCTGGCTTGGCCAGCCAGCCGCATCCGGTTTGACCATGACCGGCACAAAGTCCGCGACACCCACAACCGCCAAGTCATTTTTGAAGTCACCTTGTTCGGCCTGGCCGGCGCGGTGGTCGCTTATTTGAACTTTTTACTGTTCTTTGCCCGCCATCACCTCAGCCCGGTTTACATCGACCTGGGCTACGAGCAATACCACGTCGCCGTTAGCCTGGCCATTTTAACTTTGGTTTTGTGCCAAACTTTGCATTTGGTATTTGTGCGGGCTGACGCCGAAAAAGAACTGACTATGAAGCAAGTTTTTGCCAATCGCCAGCTAAACCAGGCTTGGGCGCTGTCGGCCTTCATCCTGCTAAACATCATCTATAACCCAATCTTCCAATTCGTTTTTAACACCAAGCCGCTCAGCCTGCTGGACTGGTTCTGGGCACTGCTGGCAGCCGGAATCTACAGTGGTTTGAGAACCGTCCAACGCTACAGCCGCGAACATGCTCACCACGCCGTCGTGCAACTGCACCACGAAGTCCACGGACATAAATGATGTACACTTAAAACAATGCTAGGATTCCAGCACCCGCTCAAGCACGAGATTACACGTAGCGAACTAATCCAAGTCCAGCTAGCGCTTTTGGCGGCTGTAGGGCTGCAACTTTTCACCCGCCAGGTCGGCAGCGACCTATTGCCCGGCTCACAATACCTAATTATTCTAACTGAGCTGGGCTTGGCTTTGCTGATCGGCATGACCGTCAACAAACACAAAGCCCATCACTGGGGATTGCACCACGCTCTGGCAGTCAGCTTGTTAGGTCTTATTTCGATTGCCAATATTAGTAGTTTGATTTTCGTGCTTGATTTGCTAATTCGTGATCATGCCATTCTAAATGGAGCCGAGTTGCTAAGCTCAGCAATAGCCATCTTTATTACAAACATAATCGTATACTCACTTTGGTACTGGGAAATCGACAGCCCCGGCCTAACGCGAACTCTATGGTCAAAGTATGACAAGGACTTTCAGTTCACCGAACAGGACCTGGCCAAGGATTTGCCAGGCTGGCAGCCGCAATATGCTGATTACCTTTATTTGGCAATTAGCAACGCCATAAACTTCGCGCCGGCTGACTCACGGCCAATCACCCGCCAAGCCAAAGCCCTGATGGCCACACAGTCACTGGTCTCGGTCTTTACGCTGGCCCTGGTTATAGCCCGTTCAGTCAGCGTACTTGGCAGCTAAACCGTTGTTATAGCTGGGCGGTGGCTATCAGCTGGTCGGCAATCTTGCCCGCTTCTGCGGGACTGTTGCTGAGCCAACGCATCAACTTGTGCTCTACGCCAGGATATTCGGTGAAGCTAACGTTTTGGGCCGATTCACGCAGCAGTTCAATCACGCCCTCTGGAATAACCTCATCCAGCTCGCCAATCACAATTGCCGTTTTGCCGGCGTATTGTTCCAAGTTTGTATAGGCTTGGCTGTTCCGCCAACTTTCCGGCGTCCGTATGATCTCAGTAAACTTCGGATTGCCAAAAGGAATGTCGTGGGCCGCGTCGTTATAAACTGCCGGACAGGCCAATAAAATGCCCGGTACGCGATCTTGGTATGACGGCAGCAGATCGCAAACCGTTTGGCCGGCCATACTAAAGCCCATCAGGTAAAACTCCGAATCAGCCGGCAAAACCTGGTCAATCACGCCACTGGCTTGCTTGCGTCGGCGCTCCAAAGACAGCTCGCTGACTTGCCCGCTGCTGTCACCATGGCCAGAAAAATCGAAGAGAACTGACCCGATGTTTTTGCCCGCCAAAGTTTCGGCAAAACCATACGCCCGTGTGCGGTTGGCCACACCGGCGCCGTGCATAATTACGGCGTTGGTTTCGCGCAACTCAAACTCCGTGACAATATTCTCGCCGTCAATTTCCAGGACTTGTTTGGTCAGGTTCATTGTTCCTTAAGTATAGCTTAGTGTCATTCTGAGCGAAGCCGAAGAATCTCGCATGAGATCTTTCGACAGGCTCAAGATGACAAATTTAGACAGCCGCTTCGTGCAGTAACTTGGCAGTTAACGCTACTTGGCGCAAAGCGGTAGCAGCCTTTTGGTATTTGGCAGGCAGGTTTTCTTGCCAGTCTAAGCGAGCTACCGGCAATGTGTCAGTTACCACAAAAACCTGCGGATCGCTACGATCTGCATCAAAGTGTTCATCTACCTCCCGGGCAGCTTTACGGAACTGCGCAGCTAATTGGATTCCGGCATTTGCCACACGAACAAAAACCAGCTTTTCTTCTAGTAAGTGCTCGTTGTCTTCGAAGAACCGACGAGCAATTTCATCACCATTGCCAGTCTCATAAGCAATCGGCAAAACATCATCTGTACATGCCCCTTCAGGCGAAGTTAGGTACGGCCTAATGACAGATGCCGCATACTCAGCTTCAGTTGGATAACGCTTAAAGGTTTGGTGGATATGTTGAACGTCTGTATGGGTGACTTCTGTCGGGCCATTCATGATGCGATTACCGGAAACTAGGTATACCGGACCATCTAGATTCCAACCCGGAGCGCTGCCAAGTACAGCGGCGCTCCGATCTTGCCAATTGGCTACGCCACCACTTAAGATTACCGGATATGTATTAGATTCATCTTCACTGTCTCCGCTAAGAAAAGTGTCGGGTGTCCAAAGGCTGCGGTTCAAAGCCAGTTGAACGCCAGATCGATCTACAAAATCGGCCATTTGCTCGCGGTCAAAAGCCGTGACTTCGTCGTTGTCACGCAGGACTTTGTTTTTGCCGATCTTGCCGACCAGTTCGCCCAATGCTTCACTGTTTGGTTCCGGTCCAAGATCAACACCAAGTCCGTCGGCAATTTCCGGAATTAATTCCTCGGCCAATTCATAAACGTTGTCACCGAGTTCGTAGGTAGCAAAGTTGCGTTCGCCTGCAGACATAAAAATCCTCTCAAACTATTTACTGTATTCTATCATAAATTAACTTATTTAGCAATCCTCGGCGCAGTCTTGTACAATAGTGGCAATGGATACCCAAACCAAAAAAGCTATTGTGTTCGTCGGCATGCCCGGCGCTGGCAAAAGCGTTTGCGTGGAGCACCTCAAGGAAAAGGGCGTGCCGTCGGTTTACTTCGGCGGAATTACCATCGAAGAAGTCAAAAGCCGCGGGCTGGAAGTTAATGAAACCAACGAAAAGCTGGTTCGCGAAGACATCCGAGCTAAAGAAGGCAAAGGCGCTTATGCCGTACGTATATTGGCGCAGGTCGAGCAGCTGTTCGAACAAGGTAACCCCAATGTCGTAGTCGATGGCCTATACAGCTGGACGGAATATAAGATCTTCAAAGAAGCGCTGGAATTCAGCGCCATCATCATCGCTGTAGTCGCACCGCGCGACATCCGCCACAACCGCTTGGCCGAACGTAAAGTCCGGCCGCTGACCGAGTCTGAAGCCAGCTCTAGGGATTACGCCGAGATTGAAAACCTGGAAAAAGGCGGACCAATCGCTAATGCCGATTATTACCTCTACAACGATGGCGACCCGACTTCCCTACTCCACGACCTGGACAAATTGCTCGAACGTCTCAACGTCAAACTTTAGTCTTCGATGTGACGAATGCCGGCTTGAATGACCTGTTGGATCTGTTCATTGCGGGCACTAATAAATGCCATCTTGGCACACTCTACGGCAAATACGCAGTCCGCTGTGGCACAGTCGATTGCCTCAGCTTCGGCAAAAGAATCCTCTATGATGCCAACAACTTCACTAACGCTGGAAGATGTTTTTGGCGTCTTATCAAGAACATAGGCACTTAGCTGGTCAGCCTCACTAACCTCGGCCGGTGTCAGACCGCCTGCTTCGGCATCACCAGCCAGTGCTGCCCCGAACTCAACAGCCATATTCCATGTACTCTCTTCCTCGGCACGCATGGTTACTACATAACCATTTATGACAGCCGACAGGTCTTGAATTTGGTCGCCAAATTGGCATGGTTTACATGGGTTAAGTTCCATCTTTATTCCTCGAAAAGTTCAGGCTGTATGTAAGCTGGCTCGTCGTACAAATTGAGCTGATCATCACATTCGACGACATTTTCCACTGTCTCGACCTCGCCGTCGTTTTGCGTGCTGGCGGTTGTGTCTTTTTTAGCGGTTCGGTCATCTACGGTACTCATTAACATCTCTACATGAGTTTTCAAACGCTCATCACCAACAAAGTGCGGCTCACCATCCGGATCAGTAAAGACGGCTGCCAGCAATGGACGATAGCCTTGGCTTTGTGTGTTGTTGGCTGCGAAAGCCAGGTCAAAGCCAGGAGCGTTTTCTGGCAAATGAATGGTACTACTTCCGACATCGCCAGGTTTGATATGTCGCATATCTGCTATAAAACCATCCGCTAATTCACCATCAGGCAATATATCTAGCAATCGCATGACACCGGTGCGGGCACCAAAATATGTTGGGTTTATTGTGTCTCCGTCAATTGAGTTATTGGTTTGCAAATAAAGCAGCTGCGTTTGCGTATCTGCAACGACATTGTGAGCGTATGGATAGACAATGTCGCCTGGCACCATGCTATTGAATGAAGCTTTTCGGAAATACTCAGGCAACGTCGGAACCGACGGTGATGGGTACTTTAATGAAAATGCTTGCTGGCCTTCGCCAGAGAACTCACCTGTAGTCATAGGTGATTATTATACAAGTTATCTGTTAAAAAGTCAATCTACTTGATATAGTCGTGCAGCTTTTTGGCGTCGCGGTGTTTGCGCAGTTTAGCCAGGGCTTTGGCTTCTATTTGGCGGATGCGTTCGCGGGTGACGCTGAATTCCTGGCCAACTTCTTCCAAAGTATGTGATTTATCATCATCTAGGCCAAAGCGCAGGCGCAGGATCTTCTGCTCGCGTTCGGTCAGAGTACTCAGGATGTTTTTGACCTGCTCTTTCAGCAGCTGGCCAGTGGCGGATTCTTCTGGCGAAACAGTGTCCTCGTCTTCGATGAAGTCAGCCAAAACCGAGTCTTCTTCGTCGTCGCGGATGCTGGCGTCGAGCGAACTAATGTCTTGTTTGATCTTCATGATGTGCTCGACTTTGTCGACGTCGATTTCCATGGCTTTGGCGATTTCGTCGTTGGTTGGTTCGCGGTTGAGTTCCTGCGTCAGACGGCGCTGGGTGCGCAGCAGTTTGTTGATGGTTTCCACCATGTGAACTGGAATACGGATGGTGCGGGCCTGGTCAGCAATGGCGCGGGTGATTGCCTGGCGGATCCACCAAGTCGCGTAGGTAGAAAACTTAAAGCCTTTGTCCGGATCGAACTTCTCTACGGCGCGCAGTAGTCCGGTGTTGCCTTCTTGGATCAAGTCCAATAGGTCCAAACCACGGCCAACGTAACGCTTGGCGATAGACACAACAAGGCGCATGTTAGCTTCGGCCATTTTGTCTTTGGCGTCTTTGTCGCCGGCCACAACGCGCTGGGCAAGCGCCAATTCTTCTTCGGCGTTTAGCAACGGAATTTTACCGATTTCGCGCAGGTATAACCGGACTGAATCGTCAGCCACGTCGTCATCCAGGTAAACCGGTGTCGTGGCGTCAGCTTCCTCTTCTTCATCCTCTTCGGCCCAGTCATCGGTAAAGTTTGCGACGTCTGGTCCGGGCGGTGTGATTTCGATATTCAGGTCGGCCAGTTCAGTGTAAAAGGCATCCAAAATCTCGGCATTTTCCGGTGTTTCCGGAATAGCTTTAATGATGTCCCGTTGGTCGATGGAGCCGTCTTTTTTGGCTTGTTCAATCAAGGCTGCCTTGACGTCATCAAGCGAAACTTCAGCGCCTTTTTTGGCCTTTTTGGATTCCTTTTTAGGTTGTTTGGCGTCTTTAGCTTTGGCCATTTCTACCTACCTTTCAGTTGGTTGAGTAATTCGTTATATTGCTTGGCTTGCGTCAGCAGCTTGCGGCTAGTCTGCTCATCAGCAGTCGCTAGCTGGTGGGTTATTTTTTGGGTTTCAGTTTTGATAAATGCTTCTATCAGTCGTGCCTGCAGTCGAGTCGCTTCGTAATGAAGTTCGTTTAGCTCGAGGCCCTGGTAGAGCTCCTCATAGAGTAATGTCTCTATCTTAACATAATCTGCCAGATCTTTCACCCCCGAGGTATCTGTTCCATTAAAATCCGGGTTAGCTTTTAGGAATTCGACTAATTGGCGGGCTTCGTCGGTATACAGCATTTCCGGCGTTACCAAATCCAAAAACTCACGCAACGTTGGACGCAGCAGCACCAGGCACAAGAAGTTATCCTGAATTTTTTTGTTCTCCACGGCTGTGCGATCCAGTTGGGCTGGCGTGACTTTGATGCGGCGCTGGCGCTGTGGCTGGTCCGGGCCGGTAACTTTTTGGAGTTTCTGGGTCAGGGCCTCGCGGCTGACACCAATTTTCTCGGCGATGGCATTCATGTAATGATCGCGCTCAACGTCGTCATTCAGCGCCCTTACCACCGGTAAAAGTACGTCACTGTATTCACGCTTGCCGACAGCCGAATTTAGGTCTAGCTGGTTTTGGTAGCGATCCATCAGCCAATCCAGTGCGTATTGGTGTTCGCCAATGGCTGCTTCCCAAAGTTTTGGATCTTGCTTGATCAGTTCGTCCGGATCTTTGCCGGACGGAATAGTTATGATGCTGAGCGTTACTTTGACCCTGCTGGCGATCGGAATCGCCCGTTCGGTGGCAGCCATACCGGCTTTGTCGGCGTCAAAGCTTAGGCGAATGTCGCCGGTGAAACGACTCAAGGCTTTGAGGTGCGGTTCGGTCAGGGCCGTGCCGGCCGTGGCCACGACTTCACGTACACCGGCCTGGTGGCTGGCAATAACGTCTAGATTACCTTCGGCGATTACCACGAATTTGCTCTTGCGTATTGATTCTTTAGCCAAGTGAAGTCCATATATATGACGGCTTTTGTCGTACAAAACCGTTTGCGGCGTGTTTATGTACTTTGGCGCGTTGGGGTCTTCATCGAGTTGGCGGGCGGTGAAACCGATGATTTGGCCCTGCGCGTCTTGCAGCGGGATCATCAACCGGCCGCGGAACATGTCTTGCACGCCGCCACGATAGTTTTGCGCACTCAGTCCAGCTTGCTTGATTTCGACTTCGCTAAAGCCTTTGCTTTTTGCAAACTTAATCAGCGCATCGCCGGTATTTGGCGCGTAACCGAGTCGCCACTCCAGCGCTGTGTCCTTAGTAAAACCGCGTTTTTTGAAGACGTATTCCAAAGCGATTTTGTTTTTGGAGAACTGGACTTGATAAAATTTTGTACTCAATTCTAGCAACTCATGTAGTTTTTTCTTATCTGGACCGCCGCGTTTGGCGGGTGTGTTGCGGTACTGGTCCAGGTCGATTCCAGCCTTGCGTGCCAGTAGTTCCAAAGCGCCTTTAAAGTCAACGCCTTCGACTTCCATCACAAAGCTAAACATATTGCCGCCCTTGCCTGAAGAAAAGTCATGCCAGATTTGCTTTTCCGGGCTGACCATAAAGCTCGGCGTCTTTTCATTACTAAAGGGCGACAGCCCGCGCCAGTTACGTCCAGCACGTTTTAGCTGCACGTATTCGCTGATCACCTCTTCGATGCTTAAGCGCGATTTAACTTCCTCTACAGCGTCCATAATTATCCTCATTGTACGCTAACAGGCGCACCCAAAGCACAAGCGACAAGTTAATCTATCGCAGCAGCGGCCAAGCCGTCGGGCTGAAGACTGAGTTCCTGGGTATTGCCTGCCCGGTCTGGAACTTCAAAGTCCTGTAAGCGCACACAGTGGCTCATCACTTGGTTAACAAGAAACGAGCCGTGTTCAGGGGTAACGAAGACGTGTCCAGCGGCAAAGGTTTCGCGACTCTCTTCCGCTGGCTGCGTATCATCAACGTCCAGTGCGGCTTTGTCCCAGCTAAGGATTTCAGTAGCGACGGGTTGGCCGTCAGCGCTGAGCGTATTTACCAGCAGCTGATGCCCAATGGCCGGTCCAATTCGATATGACTTTTTAGGGTCAATTTTTAACTGGTGGCCTTCAGCAGTTTTGTCCCGTTCCGGATCAATAATTCGCACCGTTAGAGGCTCGGGTTCAGTGTCTCCAACCCTGTGGGCCATCTCGACATCAGTGGCAGCTTCCGCGCGCATTCGTTCAAAGGTCTTGGTACGCTCAACCAAATTTCGAGTGGCTAAGTACCTATCTTTGGGTACGCGACGATCCCGGGGAAATGTCATAATGATGATAATATACTAATTGGGCACTTTTGGCAAACGCTCGAGGTGTGATTTTGGGTACATTTCCCCTTATGGTTTAGTGAAGTGCCGGCAGCTAGCAGATTGGCATAGATACGGAAGTGGTGAGCGCCTGCAGCTCAACAGCCAATTCGTCAACAGATTGTACGTCGGCCTGCCAAAGCACAATTTCTATGAGATATGAAGTCGAGTCTGGCAACTGCTTTTTCTCCGCCAAACAAGCTCTCATACCATCACTAGGCAAGTAAATGGTACGTCCTTTGCCCTCTTCATAAGTAGTCGGTCCATCACTTGGTGCCACCATTCTTCGTTCCACTTGTGGCATACGAACCATGCCAGTGCCGTTATCAAACACCGTCAACAGAGCCGGCTCGACTGATTCCGGAGTAAGCGTCGATAACTCCTAATTGCCGGGGTTTACTACCGTAAAATCACTCGCCCGGGTTTCCATGAGTCGGCTAGCAAAATCAGTTACTTCCATTCCAGACGGGATACGCTCTCCGTTCGGGAAGTTCAGTCTCTTGATTGTCATACTCATTTTATACAAGCTTTATTGTATTTTGGCAATGCTTAGATTGAGCCAACCATCTCAGTTATGCTTAAATATATGGATGAATCCGCAGGACTCGCCCGAACCAACACCTCCGAGTGACGCTCCGGCTGCGCCACCGCTGCCGACGGTGATCACACCCAGCGGCCAAGCCATGGAATTGCCGGATATCAAAAACGAACCCGCTTCGACTGCAAGTAATGAAGTGTCCATTCCAATACACGCGGCCGCTGCGCCCACCGAGCCTGTAGTATCTGCACCGGTTCTTCACCCTTCCCCGCTGAAACGATCCAACAAAAGCTTAAAGCCCGCTAGCGTGCTGGACAGCGGCAAAAAGAATCCCTTCAAGGGTCACATAGCCCGGCCAAAAGACGTGCCGCTGGCCAAGCCAGAATACACAGCCGCCGAAGCCGCTGCCGCCCACCAAATTGCCCAAGCCAGCGGGCCGGCGATCCAACCAGCCGATGCCCAAGCCGGTGGCGAAACCCACGCTTATGCCTTTATAACTGAACCCGGCCAACCAGCCAAACAATCGGCCATGGTTACGAGTTCTATGCCGCAAAGGATCGCCGTAGTGCTAGGTGGTGTTTTGGTGTTAATCATCATTGCAGTCTTGCTTAAAGGGATGTTGGCGGGTGGTAAGAATTTGACGGGCGTCGTGGCGGTCGTACAAGACCAGCAGGAAATGTTGCACATCCTAAATAATGCCACGCAGCAACAGGGTATATCGGGCAGCAACCTGCAGTTTGTCGTAACTGCCCAGGCCAGCCTTGGCAGCTCACAGTCAGCATTATTCACTTATTTGAACAATAACCATTTTATAATCAAGCCCCAGCAGCTGGCGTTGAAAATCAGCACCACGACAGACAAAGAACTGGCTACCGCTGCCGCTAACACTACTTACAACCAGACTTTCCAACAGGTTATGCAACTGCAGTTGGGAACTTACACACATGATTTGAAGCTAGCCTACGACCAATCCGGACCGAACGGTAAAGCCTTGCTGAACGACGACTACAACCAAGCCCAGTTGTTGGCCAAACTCCTTAACCAAACCGCCGGTAACTAAGCCTTGCTTTGGCCAGTTACTAGTTCGTAGCTGTGGCGGATCAAGCCTTGGACTTCTTCCCACGGCAATTGTCCGGACAGGACGATAGTGTTCCAATGCTTCTTATTTAAGTGATAGCCAGGCATGACTTCAATGTATTTGTCACGCAAAAGCTTGGACAGCACAGGATCGCATTTCAGGCTAAGCCGGACTGGCAGCTTGCCTTCCGATATAAGGGCAAACATTTTATCGTTTGTCTTATATACAGCTACTCCTTCGCCAAATGGGTATTCCAGCCGCGAGTTCGGCATCGACAATATATAGTCTTCGACAGTTTTGTGATCCATCACGCTTATTCTAACAAATATTAAAATATGTTGTTGACTAAAAATTAAAAAGTTATATAATTCAGTCCATAAAAGTAACGGGTGGTCCGGGAGACAGTTATGTTAAGTAAACGCTTGGTGCGGTTATACAAAAACACCCAAAAAAAAGTTATTAGTATAAGTACTGCTGCAATTCTAGTAGCCAGCAGCCTTGGCGGCGCCTTGCCAGTCTTAATGGGTAAAGCTTTCGCCCAAGTTAACGGCCCGATTCTGAGCAATCAGGTTCCAGCTGCCGGCGCAACATTGTCTGCCGGCGTAAACACTATTTCAATCCAAGCCGACCCAGCAGGTGCTGGCTGGTCAATGACCGCCCTGCCAGCCGATGGCGTAACTTATGAAATCGATGCCATTGCCGACGACTGTAACCAAGTAGTTGTAGCACCAACTGCCCTTCCTAATGTTGGCGACATTTACTCGACGACTGTCGACACCAGCAACCTCAGCATCTTCCCGGACACGCTGAACTGTGATGTTAGCCACCCAACTTCTACTGTCGAAAAATACACCGTTCAATTTGTCGGCACTGACAGCAACGGTGCAACCACTAAAACAAACACCGCTATCTCTAATAACCTGCACGTCCAGCCAGCTGTTCCCAGCCTGGTCGCTCCAGCCGACACAGCCAACACCAACGCCAACCCGGTAACTTTCAGTTGGAACTCTGCTGCTGGCGCTACTGGCTACAAAGTTCAAATTGCAACTGACGCTGGTTTCACCAACATCATTGCCAACCCAGCCACAGCTAGCACCAGCGTTCAACGCAGTCTCAGCGACGGCACTTACTACTGGCGCGTTCGTGCTACCCGCAGTAACACTGCTACCAGCGCCTTCAGCACTGCTCGCAGCTTTACTGTCGATACCAGCGCCCCAACCGTTAACATCACTTCTCCTAGCAACAATGCGCTTGTTAGTGGCAACGGTGTCTCGGTCGGATACTCAGTTAGCGATAACGACCTAAGCAGCTACAGCCTGACCATGGACGGCATCACAGTCCAATCAGGTACTGCTAACGGCAGCTACACTTACAGCCTAAACACCACTCTGTTCAGCGATGGTTCACACACTTTGGTTGCTACCGGCATCGACGCCGCTAGTAACACCACTCAATCTACTGTAAACATCACAATCGACAACACCGCTCCAAACATCGCCATCACCAACTTGGGCTCAGGCGACATCGTCAGCGGCAACAGCGTTAAAGTCAAAGGCCTTGCCAGCGACGCTACCAGCGGTCTGGCCAGCAGCCAGGTTAACGTGGCGCTTTACCCGGTTGTTGCGGGCGTTTGTTCAGCCGTTGCTTCCACTAGCCAAATCGCTTCAGTAGGTGGCAATGGCCACTGGAACGCTACGTTTGACAGTACAGCCCTAACTGATGGCCAGTACTGCGTTACTGCCAGCGGCAGTGATGTTGCCGGCAACCCAGCCAGCGACACTGTCAACTACATCGTGGTCGACAACACCAAGCCGGTTGTTAACATTTCCAGCCCAATCGATGGCACCACCGTTAAGCAAACTGTCAGCGTCAATGGCAGCGTTTCTGACGCTACTTCCGGCGTTGCTACCAGCGGCTACACCATCACCAACGCCAGCAGCACTGTCGTTGCCACCAGTGCGGCTCCATTTAGCTGGGACACGACTGCCGTTGCGGACGGCGTTTACACTGTCACCCTGAGCGCTACTGACAACGCCGGCAACCAGGCTTCGACTTCAGTCAGCGTTACGGTTGATAACACGGCACCAGTTGTGACTGTTGATCAGCAAGGCACTGTTACCGGCGACAACACACCTACCTTGACCGGTACTGTCGACGACAATAACGCAACCGTTAAAGTTAAGATCAACGGCAATGTATACACCGCTACTGTTGGCGGTGGCGTCTGGAGCGTAACCGTTCCTAACATCGACCACCTGAGCGACGGTAACTACAACATTGGCGTTAAGGCGACCGACGAAGTTGCCAACTTTAGCACCGCTACCGGCAGTATCGTCATCGATGTTCACGCACCTGGTACACCTACCATTTTGACCCCGTTACTTCAAACAGCTAATAGCACCCCGACTATTTCTTGGCTTCCTGGCCTGAACATCACTCACCCGGTTGTAACCTACACCGTAGAGGTTGCTGATAACAGCGGCTTCAGCAGCCCAACTACTTACACGACCACCAGTCTCAGCCAGGTCAGCAACCCACTAGCTGACGGCACATACTACGCCCGTGTTATGGGAACTGATGCCCTAGGTGGCACCAGCAGCTGGAGCAACACGCGCCAGTTCACCGTCGACACCACCGCACCAACCGTTAGCATTACCAGTCCAAGCGATGGTGATTACGTCCATGGCACAATCACTGCCTCTGGCTTGGCCAGTGACAGCGGCACCGGCCTGCTTGGCTACAGCTGGAAAGTAAAAGACAGCAGCAATAACACTGTTCTGTCTGACCCACACTTTGGCAGTGTTTCTGACCTCACTTGGGACACCACCACAGTTGCCGATGGTGACTACACCATCACCCTGACGGCAGCTGACCAAGTCTTGAACTCGGATCACGACACTATTACTGTTCACGTCGACAACACCGCACCTGTGGTAACTGTCGACCAGCAAAGCACATTTACTAACGACACCACGCCAACCATCAGCGGCACAGCCAGCGACGACAATCTCGACACTGTGGACGTAACCGTTACGGGAGGCGCCTACACTCGTACTTACAGCAATGTAACCGTTACCGGCGGCGTTTGGAGTTTTGACTCAGCCGACGTACTGGCTGACGGCAATTACACTGTAAGCGCTACAGCTACTGACCTGGCTGGCAATAGCAGCTCGGCTGCCGGCAGCTTTACAGTTGATGCCAACCCGCCAACTGTTCCTACTGTGAACGGCCCGGCCAACGGCATCTACACCAACAACGATTTAGTTAACTTCAGCTGGAACGCCAGCACCGGCCCTAACACTCCGCTTAGCTACGAGATTCAGATCGATAATGACGGCAGCTTTACCGCTCCATCAGTTGACCAGACTCAAAGTGGTACCAGCTACCTGACAACTTTGAGCGATGGCTACTACTGCTTCCACGTCCAAGCCATCGACAACCTGGGCGGCCAAAGCGGCTACTCCGGCACCAACTGCTTCACTGTTGACACGACTGACCCGACCGTCAATATCACCAACCCAAGCAATGGCGACTACATAAACGGCTCAGTCCACGTCAAGTTCAACGTCAACGACCTGAACCTCAACGACTACAAACTTTCCGTTGATGGCAACAACGTCAAAACTGGCAGCAACAATGGCAACCACACTTACGACCTGGACACTACAGCTTTGAGCGATGGTTCACACACCATTACCTTGAAAGCTCGCGACTTGGCTGGCAACAAAGCTTCGACTTCAATTACTGTAACTGTCGACAACACCGCGCCGGATGCTTACTTCACCCACCCGAACAACGGTAAGTACGTCAACGGCACTATAAATGTTAAATACTACGTCAACGACACCAACCTCGAAGGCTACAAGCTATTCCTGGACGGCAGCAAGGTTGACCAAGGTACTGGCAACGGCAATGAAGTTTACAGCTTTGACACGACTACTGTCAGCGATGGCACGCACACCTTCACCTTGGTTGCTAAGGACTTAGCTGGCAACAAAACCACAGCCACTCTCGACCTGATTGTCGACAACACCGCGCCAACCGCAGGGTTCACTTGGCCAACTCCAAGTGACGGTGCTTGGCTCAACAACGACTTCGGTGTCGGTTTCTGGGCGCACGACAACATTTCCCTGAAGCACGTTAAAGTCACCTTGATTGACCACAACAGCAACAAGGTTCGCACCTGCTACAACAACCACAACTTGAGTGGTCACCACTTCTGGACAACTTGCGGTATTGGTCTTGGCAGCCTTGCAGACGGCAAATACAGTTTAGTCCTGTTCGTTGAAGACCACGCTGGCAATAAGAACACTTACTACCGCACCATCCACATCGACCGCACTTCTCCAGTAGCGACTATTACCAGCCCAAGCGATGGCAGCTATGTAGGCGGTACTGTAAACCTGGCTGGCAACATCACCGAGAAGCACCCTAAGGGTTACTCTTGGAAAGTTGTAGACACCAGCAACAACAAGGTCTTCCACGTTCACGGCCACGGCGCTGGCAGTGTTTCAGCCAGCTGGGACACTACAACTGTTCCGGATGGTACTTACGCAATCGTTCTGACCGGACGCGACAAGGCTGGCAACATTGGCCAGGACAGTGTCATCGTTAACGTCGACAACACCGCCCCGACCGATCCAGTAGCTTCACCTGCTGGTGGTACATACACTGGCAACCAGACCGTCACTTTGACCAGCACTGACGCCAGCGGCACACAGCAAATCTACTACACCACTGACGGCACAACTCCAACTTGCAGCAGCACACTTTACACTGGCGCAATCACGGTCAGCAGCAACTTGACTATCAAAGCAATCGCTTGTGACTCAGTTGGCAACACCAGCGGTGTTACAGTTGAAAGCTACGTCATTAACCACCCAGTTCCACAGGTTGTTACCACGACCAGCTCCAGCAGCAACGGTGGCCAAGGTGGCGGCAGCGACAACGGCAACGTACTTGGTGAGAAGTCTAACGACAACGGCCAGACTTCCAGCACCAACACCGACCAAAGCAACACCAAACACGCTAAGAAGTCCAACAACTTCCTGGGTCTCGGCTGGTGGTGGTTGCTAGTCCTGGCAGCCCTGCTGGGTGGCTGGTGGTTCCTATTCGGCCGACGCCGTAACGACGAAGACGAAGAATAAAAACTAGTTAATAAAACTAACCTAAAATCCCCTGGTCAAAAAGCCAGGGGATTTTTATATGCTAAGAACTCGGTTCCTCAGACCAATGCTTGTCTGTAGTTTTAACTTCCTCGAGCCAATCTCTAAATCGTCGTGTTTCATCATTAACACTTTGGGCTTCTTCCATTTTGGAGTTAAATTTCCAGCCCATCATAAATGCCGTGTGGCCGAGTGCCTGCTGTTGTTTCTTGGCCTTATGCGCTGCGATTGGATGCCGTAGCTGGTTCCATTTGCTGCGTTCCAGTGTTTCATCTTGGGCATAAGCGCTTATCGATCGAAAAAAGGCTACATATTCCGTGCTAGGTAAACCGTCAATGATCGGCATGTACAAAGAACCAGCCCGCCAGCCAGGAGTTACCGTCCTATCCAGCAAGTGACGGTTAAGTGAATTTGGCTCAGCGGTAGCGCCGTTGGCTAAGCAATTGCTTACCACGGCCTCAACTACATTCCACTCCTCGGGCTCCAAGCTAAGAAACTCAACCGGCTCCCTAAAACCATACTTAGCCGTGAATTGCATCAATCCACTCCCCTAAATTCTGTCTACACTATAGGCACTTTTTGTTAGGCAAGCAAAAGCGATTAGTTTTCTTTTAAAACCTCGAGATAGTGTTGCAATTCGGCGATGCTGGCTTGGATGTCGTCAAAGGCGCGATGTACTTCCTTCTTCTCAAAAACCACACCGTATTTGGCCTGCATCACGACTTTCCATGAACTGACGTCGAGCATTCTATAGTGCAGTTTTAGGTCAAACTCCGGCCACCACTGCTTGATGAAATTCCGGTCATTATGGATGCTATTGCCTGCCAAAATCGCCGGCTCGTCACCAAAGTTCTGTTCGACTAGGTTGATAAGTTCTTGCTCGACTTGCTGGGATGGTTTACCGTTGTCGAGGTTGCCGATGAACTGGTCGCGGTTTTCCGGAAAATCTTTCCACCAAATGTTCTTTTGCATGCGCTCAATGACTACATCTTTGGGTTGCCGCACAATCGCTTCGTAGCTGGCCAGCGTTTTAAAATCAAAGTCTGTAACTTCAGCCGCGATCTCCAAAATAACGTCTTCTAACGGGTCGAGGCCGGTCATTTCCAGGTCAATCCAGATCAGCTTTGTCGGAATGGCGTGTTTGTCGATCATGCGTTCTCGAAACTTTCGCTCCATTGCCCTTTTGATGCCAAACTATTGGCTTCCAGTCTGTGCAAGTAGACTTTGACGGCTTCGTCGGACTGCCCGGCAGCCCACAATTTGAGCACTGGTTCTTGGATGGCGCGGCTGTAGCTGAACGTCAGCGGCCACGGACAACCACCAATTTTATTCATGGCATCTAGGTGCGCGGTGGCTTCCACGGCTTCTTGTCCGCCAGATAGGAATACGACACCAGCCAGGTTTTCTGGCACGTGAGCTTTGAGCACTTCGACGGTTTTGGCTGCGACTGTCTGCACATCAGCCCGGTTGCTGGCGTCTTTGCCAGACAGCACCATGCTGGTCTTTAGAATCGTGCCTTCCAGCATCACGCCCTGGTTTTTTAGGGCCGCGAAGCATGCATCCAGCGTTTGGCCAACGACTTCGTAACAGCGTTCGATGCTGTGGTCACCGTCCAGCAGGACTTCCGGTTCGATGATCGGTACAATGCCAGCTTCCTGTGCCAGCGCGGCGTAGCGGGCCAAGGCGTGGGCGTTAGCCGTCAAACAAGCGTCAGACGGCTTGTCGTCGCCGATGATGGTGATCACCGCCCGCCATTTGGCAAATCCGGCGCCAAGTTCGGCATATTCCGCAAACCGTTCACGCAATCCGTCCAACCCTTCCGTCACCATTTCGCCGGGGTGAAACGGCAAATCTTTGGCGCCAATGTCGACTTTGATGCCGGGAATGATGCCGTTAGCTTTCAGCGCTTCGGCGAAGGGCTGGCCTGAATCGGTTGCCTGTCGAATCGTTTCGTCATACAAAATCACGCCACTCAAATACTGTTCGATGCCAGGGGCAGTCAACAATAATTGTCGGTAGCTACGGCGGGTTTCTTCGGTATTTTCCTGCCCAACTGAGTCGAATCTTTTGGCGATTGTGCCACTGCTTTCATCAGCTGCCAGCAAGCCTTTACCGGTTGCAGCCATAGCTTTGGCGGTCTTCTTGAGTTGGTCTTCGTACTGCATGTTCGTCCTCCTAAAGTTGCTTAATTACAGATTGGTGAGCAATTACCAGCGGCACCTTTTGGTGCAAGCTGCCCGGTACAATGTCGAGCACATTTTGGCCATCAGCCAATGCCACTGCACCGGACTGCTCGGCCAGCAAAGCCATCGGCTGCGCTTCGTAATTCAGGCGCAATTTCGGTTTGAACTCTGTAGAACCTGAATCGGCCGCAAACGCCGGCATAAAGAAAATCCCACCTTTCAAAAGGCTACGGTGAAAATCAGCGACAAGTGCGCCAGCCCAGCGCAATTTGTCGGCCAACCCGCGAATCTTAGAAAGTTGATCGTGATCCAACTGGCTAATCCGGTCAGCATAGGCTTCGTTAAAACTGTAATAAGGAGTCTCGCTCGGCCAAGTGACCGTTTGGCTGCTGAGTAGGAATTCGCCAAGGTCATTGTCCAGCGTGCACTCGTGAACGCCGTCGCCCCAACTGAAAACCAGGATTGTCGACGGACCGTAATAAATATAGCCGGCCAAAACCTGGTCGCGGCCGGATTGCAAAAACTGCTTTTCGTCACCGGCTGGCAAGTTTTCAAGCTTTTTGTGAACCGAAAAAATCGTGCCCACACCACCATTTGTATCAATATTTGTGCTGCCGTCCAGCGGGTCAAACGCGATGACGTATTTGCCATCTGGATTCTTGAGATCTACGACCGTTTCTTCCTCTTCGCTGGCGAGTGCGGCAAACAAACCGGTACTGCTCAGGTAGTTTTTACAGAGGTCATTGCTCCAAACATCGAGTTTGGCCTGGGCTTCGTCGTGCACATTGCTGGATTCAGTGTAGCCGCGGCCACCGGTCAATCCGGCTCGGCTCAAACGCGCAGAAATAAGTTTGCCTATGGTAGCCAAATCGGCCATCATCATCACCAACTCAGCCTTCTCTGGATGGCTTTGGAGTTCACCCAACAAGAATTGTTGCAGCGTCCCGGGCTGATGTGTCATCAAGCCCAAGTATACCTTAAAAAAACGTCTCGGACGAGCTTAATTACAGCCGTATGGCGCCTTTAGTTCCTGGCAGGTTTGCGACCAATTCATACGCTGCTCAACGGCGGCCTGGGTGGCTGGGTCAGCTAAGTGCGTCAGCTCGCGATCGCCACCATGGCTGGCCACAACGTGATAGTCCAGACTCACCTGGAAATTCTTCAGTCCTTCGGCCTGGGCTTTGGCAAAACAGTCATCCTTGAATGTCACGCAAGTCGGGCCCAGCTTCAGCCACTTTTCGATGTTGGCATCGTCTTTGACACTTAGGCTAACGGCGATGTTGTCGCCGCGATTAGTCTCGGCGTCCAGCTGGTCAAAGATCAAATTACCGGTCGAGTAAACGATCAGTTTATTCTTGTAGACCTCTGTATTTTGAACCCAGTGCGATTGGTTGGCAATGACAAACTGGGCGCCGCTATCGATAACTTGATGGGCGATAGAAACCTGCACCGGATCGGCCTTGGGGATGTATTCCCGGCCCATGTGCACAAAGCCGAACACCGGCATAACTTTGGCGAACTTTTGCTCGGTCTCGATTTCGCCTGGCCGCGGCAAACGGTACACGTAATGCCACTCGCAGAAAGCAATCGGCAAGTTGCCCTTCTTAGAATTGCCGTTCGACATTTGAATGTGGATTGGCAGACCAACTACTTCGCAGTCATCGCCAGTCACTGCCGGGTCAAATGTTCCAAAATACTGGACGCCCGGAATTTTGCTGAGTGCTTCGCGAGTTTTGGTCAAACCAACAATTCCGTTGTCGTTGTCGGTATGGTTGTTAGCCAGATTGATCAGATTAAAATACTTGGTGGCGTACGGCAAAAACTGCGGCAGGCAGTTAAACTTCAGCAACGTGACTTGGTCGGCATAAGGCACGACGTCGTTGGTGACTGGACATTCCAGATCGATTTGCCAGCCATCGTATTGTTCCGGATGAAATGTACTAAGTTGGCTAAACGGCTGGGCGTAGTTGCCGTGTGCCTGGGTTTCGATGGCTCGCGCCCAGTAAGCCGTACCACTGAACAAATATTTGCCGGTTACATCTGTTGGCTGGACTGCTGGAGCTGATTTTTTGACGGCTTCAGTTTTGGGTTTTGGCTGGTTGTGCCGCATGTATAAACCAGCTCCGGCACCTACTAGCAGTAACAGCAAAATTACTAACGCACGCCGATGCCGTCGCCGCGGACTGTCATACTGCCACTTGCTCATTGCTTAATGATACCAAAGAAATCTTTGCTATCATTACTCTGATGCGCAAGAAACTTTTGATAGCCATTACTTTATGCGGTCTTTTGCTTCTAATAGGAATTCTTTTTGTTCAAAAAAGAAACACCGGCACCTTGGAAATCACCGGCAGAATCGAGGCAATAGATAATGGCTGCAACCTGGATGCCGAATGCAGCATCACGTTAGATGATGGATCATGGATTATAACTGATTGCGGATTAACTACTGATGCGGCAACTTGCAACAACTTCGACCAAAGCAAACTTCGAATTGGCCAAACAGTTCGGGCTCGCGTACACAAAGTCAGCAACGATAAGTATGATATTTTCTGCGCCGGATGCGGCATATACCCGGAGTAGCTTAAGATGAGGCGCGAGCGGCGGCTAGAGCGTCGCTGTACCACTTGAGGTCGGTCAGCATGTTCATAGCCATGTCGTTCAGGTCGTAAGGCTTGGCTTTGGCGGCTTCGGTCAGGTTGCCGTCGGCGTCAATAAGTTCGCTCATACCAACCATCGCCAAAGGTGATGGGATAGGAATCGGTGCAGCTTTGCTCTCCGACAAGATCACCTTGAGATTGATCTGGGCGCGTCCACCACCGGCCGAACCATGCGAAATCACGGCAGCTGGTTTGTGCACCAATTCCCAAGTTACATAATCAAGCGCATTTTTGAGTACGCCCGGAATTGCGTGGTTGTATTCCGGGGTCACGAAGACGTAAGCGTCGAGACTATCGATCTTTTTTAGCCACGGCTGGACGGTTGGATCAATCTGGCGATCCGGGTTATAGCGCGGGCTGATCGGCTCGTCAAAAAACGGCATCGGATAGTCTCGCAAGTCAACGATTTCCGCCTCTACCCCATCCATTTTTGACGCCAAGTTGTACACCCACTTTGCCTGACGGTCAGTCATTCGACCTTCACGTGTACTACCAATGATAATTCCTAGTTTCATTTTTACTTCCTTTATGCTATATTTTGTATAGTTATCAACTTCAATGATAACGCCATTACTATACTTTGTAAAGTGACAAATTTATTTGTCATCCTGAGCGAAGTCGAAGGACCCCGTTAACGATGAAATCCGCAACCCTTAAAAAACCATTAGAACCGAAAGTCGGTTGCATTAGTTGTGCCATGGAAATCATCGGCAACAAGTGGACGGCCCTAATTTTGCGAGATCTGTTCACTGGCCCAAAACGCTTCGGCGAACTGGAAAAATCCGTAGGCAAAATCAACCCCCGCACCTTATCGCAACGTTTGGATGACTTAGAAAACTGTGGCGTTCTGACGAAAACCAGCTTCGCCGAAGTCCCACCCCGCATCGAATACGCCCTCACCCAAAAAGGCCAAGACCTGTTGCCAATCCTCCAACAAATGTCCGCCTGGGGCGAAAAGTACGCCTAAATCTTCACCGGCAGCCCAGAACTAACGCGGTTATACCGATGCCAAACATCAGGCATAACACGCAGCACAGTTCCAAAGCGGTCAGAGTAAAGGCCTCCTCACTTTCATTTTTGTGACGACTCATGGCCATCTCCTTTCTTGCAAGATTCTTTCAATTAACTCGTCACTGGCCGCAGCAAAGAATCCACCCACGACTTCCATGAGGTGATCTATAGAGTCCGCAGCAAACAGAATCGGCTGAAAACTGTCGATCCGGTACGGCGTAGTGCCCATTTCAAAGATATCGAGTGGTTTTATTTCAGCTCGGCTTAGCTGCTCGAGTTCGCCAACAGAAGATAGCAGCCCAGCGCCAAAGGCGCGGATTTTACTCCCCTGCCGCAGCACGCCAAACTCTCCCGAAAACCACCAGATGTCAGCTACAAATTGTTTAGCTTGTTTGGTTTTAACGCGCACCAAGGCTTTGCCAGCCAGTATATGTAGCCGGGCTAGGTCCGGGTCTGCCAGCAGTGTTCCGTGGCCAATCACTTCGTGAATGATGTCTGGTTCTGGCGTGTACAGCGGCGTTTTGGGATGTCTCAAGTACTGGGTCGACAAAAACGATTTATCAGCTAACGCACCGAAAAACTCATCTACATTAACCAGCCCACCGACTGAGTGGTAGCTGAAACCACTTGCCGGTTTCAAGTGTTCACTTACCTCTGTTAATTGTGGTACGCGGGACAGCGGAAGCTGTACAATTTCCCGCGCTTCCAGCACTTCGTTGGCCACATGTTTATCCCAAAGTGGTCGTAGGGTGGTGCTAACCACTTCCCAAATTTTGTGTTCGTGTGGCAAGTACTGGATGTCTGTTGCCGGCGCTTTGGCGCCCGCTGCTTGGCTGATTATTTTTTGTTTGCGAACTTTAAGTGCTGAGTCACTGAGTGACGTTTTGACTGGGTTTATAGGTTTCATTTCTTCTCCAAAATTAAAAATACCGCTCTTTAGGCGGTATGATTCTGGAATAAAATGAGGATTTACGAGCGCACAGAAACTACCGCCAAAACATAGTCGGTGTACAGATATGTATTGTGGGTAGTGTGTTTCACGTTCCTGATAATATCACTTTATCGGTAGTTTGACAAATGTCCGCTTGGGGCGAAAAGTTTGCTTAGGCCGGGCCATGAAACCAGTTGAGCAAACTGGCGGCGATGTCGGGAGCGCAGGTTAGCAGGATTTCGTGGTAGAAGCTGTTTTGAATTGTGATAACCAGGATATTTTGCAAATCTTGCGGCGTTGGCGACCAAGTCAGGCCTTTTGGCCCACGAATGTAGAGGAAGTAGCGTTTGCCGCCGCCAATGAATCGGCCGGCCCACACAGCTCGTGGAATATCCGCGCCGCCGATTCGCCATAGCCGCCGGTCGAGCTTGAACTTTGGCTGCCACTGCAGATCTACAATGTCAGAGCGCTTGATCACCAGCTTCCTTTTTAGAGCAAAGAAAACCTCAACACCTTCGAGAGTAACTGTGAGCTGATCGTCCTCAGCTAAAAATTTCATGCCTTTTTCTCTTCGAAGTTCAGGCAGACGCCGTTGACGCAGTAGTGCTTGCCGTTAGGCGAAGCCGGGTCGTTGTCGAAGAGGTGGCCGAGGTGGCTGCCGCAGTTTTTGCAGATTATTTCGGTGCGGTGCATAAACATTGAGTCGTCGTCTTTGAGTTCAATTGCGTCATTGTTAGCAACTTCACTGAAGGCCGGCCAGCCTTGCAATCCGGGCATGGTGGACTCAAACTTAGTGCCGCTTTTGAATAGCAGCGCGCCGCAAGCCGCACAATGGTAATCGCCGTCGCGCGTTTCTTGCGCCAGCGGACTACTGCCCGGTGCTTCAGTGCCCTTTTCGCGCAATACGCGGTACTGCTCGGGCGTCAGTTTTTGCTTGTACTCATCATTGGATAACTGTGACATGGTGGTCCTTCTCTTTCATGGAGTCGATCTTTTTCTTTGGTGGCTTGTCTAGCTTTTCTAGGTTGAAGAACTTTACGACCATGTAAATTGCAGCCAGCACAAAAATGAAGTTCAGCAATATGTAAACGAAAGCCCCCCAGCCAAAGGCCGCAGTGTGGTTGCCAAAATGCAGGGTAAAAGTCCGGTCTTGCAAGGCTTTACCGAAGAACAATTGAAAGGCTGGATCGATGAAACTGCTTACCAGTTGTTTGACCAGGGTTTGTGCTTGCAGACCCACGATGAAACCGATGGCCAGGCCGACGATGGCGTGTTCGCGCAGGAAGGCCACGAAACCGCCGACGGGATTGGCTTCCTGGACAACGACAACTGCCGGGTTTGGTTTGGGCTTGCGGTCACTGGTAGGTTCTTCAAAACGAATGGTAGTGCCGGGCGTGACCGTGTGAACGGTCGTAGATTTGCGTTTGCGGGATTGAGCCATAAAACTCCTTATTAGTTGTCATCCCCGATTAAGTCGGAGATCCAAAAACATATTGCTGTTTGAATCCTCGCCTTCGCGAGGATGACACTTACATTTTATCAGGTGCGGTGATGCCGAGCAGCGAAAGGCCGGACCTTAGCGTCTCGGCATACCTTTGAACCAACGCCAATCGGATCTTTTCGCGCTCGTCACCCACCACCCGGTTGTTTTCGTAAAAACGGTTGAATGTTTGCGCCAACTCATACAAATAGGTGCAGATGTGATGCGGCATCAATTCATTTACGGCCTTGTTCACGACCTCTGTATATTCGCCAATTTTCCGGATCAAAGACCGCTCGCCATTTTCAAACTCAACACCGTTAAGGGCTGCTGTAGCGTCGTGCGATGAGGGATGATCGGGGAGCACCGAAGCGGAGCGTGCTTGAGGCACGTGAGCATCGGAGCGCAGCTGAGCGCCGTCAGCGTGCGATGATTCAGCAGCCCGCGCTAAAACAGAACGTGCGCGGGCGTGGGCGTATTGCAAATACGGCCCACTGTTGCCTTCCAAACTGACTGATTCTTTGGGGTCGTAAACAATGTCGCCGCCCATCCGCTGGCGCAGGAACGAGTACTTTACGGCGCCCAAAACAATTTGGTCGTCCTCGCTTTGGCCTAATGCTTTTACGGCTTCGGTTGCTTCGTCCAAAACATCAACAGCGCGCAAAATATTACCTTTACGGCTGCTCATTTTGACTCCACCTTGCAACTTCACCAAGCCATGCGTTAGGTGCGTAGTATTGGCGGCAAGTTCGGGCTCAAATTGTTCAATGCTTTTAAGGACAACTGACATGTACTGCAGTTGCTCGTTGCCGGTAATGACAACCGAACGGTCAAAGTTGTAGTCTCGTTTTTTTAGGATCACTAGACCAACATCCTTGGCTTCGTACGTCGGAAGTCCTTCACTATTGATGAATACACGGGTATGCAAACCATGCTTTTCGCCGTCGAACACAATTGCGCCATCGCTTTCCTGGTAGACTTCGCCAATGTGCGCCCGAACCGTTTCTAACCCCAGTGGAGCGGTCTGGCTTTCGGGGTAATACTTCTCAAATTTTGTGCCGATGCGATCATAAAAAGCGTCAAAATAATCATAGGCCCACTGCCGGCAGGTCCAATAAATTTGCGCGAACGGTGAGTCGTGGTCGTTTTCGTTATGCAGTTGGTAGACACGCTTGTTGAGCACCACGATTTCGGCCTTGGCTGACTCGTCATCCTCAAAGGCATTGGTGCCTTCAATGTAAGCGGCAGCCATCCACTCGGCATGCTGGTCGGCCGGAATGTCATTGAGTTGTTGCGGGTCTTCGCCACCAAATTGTTTGATGATGGCCCACATAGTTTTTGCAACGTGCATACCAACGTCACCGCCGAAGTTAACGCGGTGGACTTCGGCTCCGGCCAGTTCCAGCAAATTGGCGATTGAGTCACCCACCACACTCGTATAGAGGTGGCCGGCGTGCAGGACTTTGAACGGGTTTGGATCGGAATATTCAGCCACCACGACTTTGCCAGCCAGCGATTTGGCCGGTTCAATTTGGGCTGCTTGAACCAGTGCAGCATCAGTAAGTTTCAGGTTCAGGAAGCCCGGGCCGGCCACTTCGACACCGCTAACAAGATCCAGCTCTTCAAGTTTCGGTTTGAGCTGGTCAGCGATTTCGCGCGGATTTTTGCCCAGCTGTTTGCTAAGTTGCATCGCTACATTGCTGGCGTAATCACCAAACTGCTCTTCCGGACGAGAAAGTTCGACATGCACATCTACATTGAACAGCGCCTGCACGGCCGCCAAAATTTGCTTTTCCAGCTCTTGTTTCATTGACTCTAGTTTAACAGATACCGACTGCTAGCAGCCTAGTTCATCTCTTTGTGCCCAGTTCTCACTAAGAGCCGCTAGTCCAGCAAACTGCATTTTCTGGCGCTCCACAATCTTTCCATTTATGGCGTGACTTGGGAACTGCTCCACTACACTAAATGCGTGATCGGCGTACATATGTTGGGCTGGATTGTTGGCAGTTACAGTTAGACTCATTGGCTCGTAATGATGCCAGGCCATGCCTGCTTGTAACAACATCGGGCCGATGCCAAGTCCTTGGGCGGCTTTGGCAACATACAGGTTGGTAATGTAACGTTCACCATCAATTATCCTTGGTACTACAACGCCCTGCACAGATCCCTTTTGCTTCTGCTTGGCTACCAAGACTTGGTGGGTGGGGCCAGAATTCACTATCTCAGCTTCCCAGTTGTCGATCTGTTCGTAGATCGGTCCATCGCCACATATGTAGCTGAATATCTCTGCCCCGGTCAGTTCTGGCGCAGCGTATTGCATGGACGCAATTTTGCCAGCCTTGGTAATTGTCCATATTCGCTTGGCATTTAATGGCATAGCTGGCAGAACATCTACCTTACTCAACTGTTCTAGTTTTTCCGTCTTACTTAACATGATTGCTCCTTCGAGGTATTAAAAAAGCTCCCTGATGTGGGAGCTGTCTGGAGCCTTATTAAAACGCACTAATTACAAGGACAACTCCCATTGATACGTGAGCTGCGGCGGTGGATTGCTACTGATCCAAAGCAAACATTCGTGCTTGCCGTCATAATACATTTTTCCTTTCTGTGGTCATTTTTCTCCAAAATGTGAAAGATTTATAGGCTAAATGTTTTTATTTTCATGATATTTTAGCAAAAAATAGAATTTTGTCAATTTAGTCGTGGGGCGCCAGTCGCAGCAGATCAATGCAACGCAACACCAGCCAGTACATGGCACTAAGCAGGACGAAGAATCCTATAACATCCAACAACATTTGCGGGTAAGATGTAGGGTGAATCAGCCGGTCCGATACGTCAAAGAGTAAACCACCGGGATTGGTCAGTACGTCCCAACTATTCCAGCGCAAGTCGCGGCCAAGGTAGATTGCCGAACTACAAATCAGCAAAACTGCGGCCAGCCATGTACGCACTGTCCTTTTAGGCAAACGTTTAGCTAATTCGGTTTGGATCATGTACAAACTGCTAAATCCGAGAGCCACACCAGTGTAAATGAATGATGTAAACATCAGTGTGTCATACAAAATGTCGACGCGCAGCACGTCCTGCAAATGGATGAAATCGGTGATCATATAAAAGCTGTTGGGCAAAAATAGCAGCCACAGCGCACTCCACAGAATGCCTTCCCAGCTGGTCCAGGCCTTCCGCCTTAAAACTACAACCAAGCGAACTGCAAAAACCAGTGGTAACCAAGCCAAAAACAGGTTCCAAATAAAGTAATCAAACTCCAGGCTGTGGTTGCGCAGTGCGCCAAACGCGAAGAACGCCAGGCTGACCAAACTGGCCAGGCCAAGTGCCAGCAGGTATTGCGCGCGGGGCGACCGCCACTGCTTCATAGCAGTAATTATACCGTTCTTAGTAAGTGATTAATACTTCGGCTGGTGCGTCGCAACTAACGCTGTAACTGCCGGCTGCCGCAGGTATAAAGCAAGCGTGTCCAGTCCCAACTTCAACCTTTCCCGTTGGTGTAGAGACCACCACCTTTCCTTTTTGTACAAAAAGGTGAACAAACTGGCTAATTTCTTGCTTGTAACTAAGCGTTTCGCCAGACAATTTATCCAAAGTGTAGTAGCTGGTTTTGGTTAGGTTTTGCAGTGTTTCTCCCGTCTGGTCAGCCTGGGTGATGTGTTTTTTTGGATCGTTGGCTTCTGGCGAACGATCGACCAGTCGGAAATAGTCATCAATCTGCAGCTTGCGTATGCTGCCGTCTTTGCTCATTTTACCCCTGTCAAAACTTCGCAAAGTTGAGATGTCGTCCATGGCTTCGTTCTGCACTTCATACAGTACGTTCCCTAGCGGCAAGCGCTCGGTATCTTCTTCCCATGAATGATGAATACCGCCACTTGAAAGGTCGACCAGCGTGTCTTTGCCTACTTCAACTACGTTAACGAACTGCCACGGATCATACTGCTTCAGCAGTGCTTGTATTTTTGGCTGCGCCGCTTCGTAACTAAGCCTGCCGGACTGGACATCCTTGCTTATGTCCTGCATTGCACCGTTTATAGATTTGGCAGCGTTTTGGTAAGCATCCCAATCGGCATCTTGTTTGACTCCCAGTGTTAAGAGACCTGGTTCAAAGTAGTACCAGGTTTCTAATTTTGGTATCCAGTAAGGATCAGAGCCGCCGTCTTTTAGGTGCACCTGAAACGAGTTGCCAAGCGCTTGAGTAAGTTTAATCAGCACATTCAGGTTATTCCCGCGTTTTTCAGCAACTTCACGGCCAAGAACCTCTTCTGGTGACGCTTTAATTAGTTCGCGCAGTGGTACAGAGTTGGGTACAGTCGTAGGCAGCTGTACGGCATCGCGATCAGTTAGTTCGCCCACAAAGTCCGGATCATCACTGCTTTCGCACAACGACAAATTGCTGCCAGAGAACAGCTCATAAGACTGGCCGATTTTTTGTCCGGCGAATCCAGGACGGGTTTGCCATTGTTTGGTGTTAACTATGTATTCACCGCCCCATGTTGGTTGTTCGATCAGCTTCGGAATAACCAGGTAGGGCCTGGTTAGGTCGCTCATGAATTTAACTCCTTTTTGAAGCGTTCGATGATGTCTTTGTCGCCGACGTCTATAGGACTGACGCCGTTAGCGAAGGCCGTGTACAAACTTATGAAGTCGCCGAGCGCAACTGTCCAAAGCAGTTGTTCAAGCTTAGTCTCACCCTGGGCTTCTACCCTTTCCGGTTCTGGCCAGCGGCCGCTGAGCAGTTTGGCGCTGAGGTCAAAGCGCTTTTTGATGCGGTCGTTGTCGTAACTGGATTGCAGGTAAAACACAGTGTATGGTTTGTCGACCGGGTGCGATGTCCAGCCGGTAAACTCGTTGTGGTTGAACTCCGGGAAAGCGTATTCCCAGGCGACGTTTTTGGAGTTTTCGTTAAAGCTGATCTTCCATTTGTGCGCTGCCGTTGAAAGAAGATCACCGCCATAAATAACTGGTGATTTGCCGATTGTCTCCAGCGCTAGCTGCTTGGCCTGGTTTTTGTCGGTCGGCACGGTTACTACCCAGTTTTCGATAGACTCATGCAAAAAGTCGGAACAATCTTCAAGTGCTTTGACGGCGTTCGGTTCGGCCAGTAAGCCCAGATGTTCACCCAGTGTAATCAAGCCCTTCAGGCCGTATAGCGCGCCGTAACGCGGCTTGTCGATTTTGGGAAGTTCGATCAAAAGATAGTTCTTTTCGCGGGCAATGTCGGCAAGTTTGCCGCCCGAAGTTATGATCACGATTTGGGCGCCTTTTTGTTCGGCTTGGTCCAGCGATGACAATGTTTCTTCGGTGTTACCAGAGTAACTGGAAGCGATGAAAAGTGTTTCCGGACCGACGTAAGCCGGAATGTCATAGGTGCGCGTTACTGTGAACGGCAGCTTCCAGCCCGGCCAGCTGGTGCTGAGCAACGCCCACAGTGCCGAGCCACCCATACCAGAGTGAACGATGTTTTGCAGGCTTGTTTTGGGTTGCCAACCGGCTAAATCATAAGTGTGTCCCAGTTGTGTCCACTGTTTTTCGGCAACACCTAAGGCATCTTCCGGATCGGCTTGGTGAAGCTGTTTTAGGTCATCGAGCATCGGCTTGTTCCCTCATTTATTCGTCTTATTAGTATACAAGAAGCCAAGATTGTTTGCGCCCTAACAACAGAGCTGTGCTACAATCGAAGCATTAGCGAAATCAGCTAATTATCCAAACCAGGGGGCGGGCCCATGAACGACGATCAAAACTACAATCCACCAGCTGAAGACCAGCAGGAACCAGTAACTGACGATGGCATGCAGCCAGCGCTGGATGACCTTGTCCAGCCGCAGCCACAAACTGACGACGCAGCTGCGTCAACAGATAACGGCGGCAATAATTATGATGATTGGCAGCATCCTGGAGTGCCGCTAGACCAGCCATACGACAATGGCGGCGGGGATCCTGCGGCCCAATCCGACCAACCTGACCAGCCCCAGCCAGCTCCGGAAGAGCAGCCGAATTATGATCAACCCCAGCCCGAGGAGCAGCAGTACGAACAGCCGGAGACCGAACCGGCTTTCGATGCCAATCCGCAAGCAGCTGATGAAGCGGCCCAGCAAGCCGAAGAGCCTGCGCAACCAGAACCAGCCCCGATCAGTGATGTAATGCTGCCCGGCCAGCCCTTTGCCCAGTCCCCTGGCGTTCCCCTTCCGGACAATAACTGGTCCGACACCCCCGGCAACAACCCAACTGCCGACTTGTTAGCATTGAAGAACCAGACCCTGCAAGAACTGGCACCGATGGTCGATGACCTGAAGCAAACGCCTGAAGAACACTTCCACACCTTAATGATGATGATCCAGGCCAGCGACGACCAAAGTTTGCTGCCTAAAGCCCACGATGCCGCCAAAGCCATCGAAGACGAAGAAACCCGCGCCCAGGCCCTGCTGGACGTTGTTAACGAGATCAACTACTTCACCCAGCCACACGACCAAGACAACCAAGCCGCCTAAATTCACCACTGTAAATCGTTTTAATTTTCGCGGCAATGGTTTATTATGCTTATGACACCATCAAATGGGGTAATTGGAAGTTAACTGAAAATTAATAAGTGAGGTTCTACACAATGTTTAACACTTTTGCTTTCGGCGATTTTAGCACTTTTGACTTGGTCATCATCCTATTGATCATCGTATTACTATTCGGGGCCAAGAAGCTGCCGGAACTTTCTAAGTCAATCGGCCAGTCAGCCCACGAATTGCGCAAAGGCCTGCAGGGCGACCTGAAAGACGACCACAAAAAACCCGAAGACAAAAAAGACGCCTAAAAAATTCTTTTGAGCTCGGGTCAGCAGGCTAATCCCTTTTATTTAGGATCAGGGATATGCCCCCACAACGATGTTTGAAACTACCCAAAGATCTAGCAGATAGAATCCAAAAAACTTAGACGTATCAAAATCACGCGCACCGTCAGCAAATGTACCAGTGATCGGGGTGTTAGTACTAACGTTGGTGCCGTCGGCAGTTAGGTAAAGGCTTGTGCCTTGCAAGCGCACTGTATAGTTGCGGTTGCCGTCAGCGCGAGTACCGCCTCCCGTCAACACGCTTTGACCACCTGCAATAGGGTCAGCCACGGCGTAATCTGCGGCGTTCGTATTCGCCGCTTGGAGACCAGCACCACTGGCTCCGTAGCCAACCATCTTAGACCGAGCTAAGAAAATACCCCAGTGCTGCACGCCACCGCTGTCATCGACACGGCTGGCTAAGTTAAACGTGGCCTGCATATCGACTGAGCTTGCATCGTAAGAAAAATGGTCGAGTAAATTATAGGTACCCGATCCTCCGGCAGACAAAGTAGTCGGCGGTGAAAGAGTATTAGAAAATTGTATACCGTAGACCGCAGCGGTGGTGTCTCCACCAAGTTCATAGGTACTGACGCCGGCTGCTGTTCCGGCCGGTCCGGCACTATCGCTACCGCTTGTTACAAAAAGATAGTCTGCCCATAGTTCGTAGTTAGTAGCTGAAGTCCATTTAACTCGATAGGTAGTGGTTGACCCGGAACTTACCGGGGCGATCCAGCCGCTGTTTAAAACAGTGTCGATACCTGCTTGCCGTCTTACGAAATTTACGGAGGTGACAGTCGCCTCAATAAAGTAACAATTATTGTCGTCATGAAAACGCGAAAAGATACGCACGCCGCCGCCGTTGCCGGGCTTTACGTAGGCGCGTACGTCTTGAGTTGTCACGCCAACGTTGACTATATCTGGAGAGCTTGCCTGAGTTGGCGTAGCGCCGGCCATCCGCACGGCTGATGATACTGCGGTCCAGCTATGGCGACGCGACCAAGTGTTGGTGGTTGGAGACAAAAAAGCGCTCGAGAATACGGCTGTCGTATTTTGGGCAATGGCTGAGGTGATTGTTTTTGGATAGTATGACGGCAATAGGTCATTGTTTCTGACTCCTGGTCGGGCTGCGCTTAGCATGCTGCTATCTCCATAGCCTTACCCAATCACCGCCGATATTCCAACGTATAAACGCGACCCTATTAGGTGCGGAAACATATTAAAGTGTCCGGGGGAATTTGAAACTGTAACGCCTATGAACACATTCAGTGACGGGTAGGTCGCCGGTGAGTTAACGCCCGGATTGTAGTGTTTGTCCAGTATCCAGTTCGCGCCACTGTTAGCTGGCAAATATGTGAAAGTGGTCGAACTGGTCAGATCTTCAAATTGGGCATTGCCTGGCACCGAAAAAGCGACTACCACTAATTGCGAGGCGGTGGTCGTGACCGCGTCACCTATGGTGGGGTTAGCTGTGTTGGCTTGGCTGGACATCGTACTGGAGCTGAGAATCGTGCGGCCTGGCGACAAGCCACTTATTTCGTAAACCCTAAAGATATATACTCTGGTTCCCGAAACCGTCGAAAGCGTGACGGTAATGCTACTAACCGCTGATGTAATTTCCCCGTACCAAACAGGCATCTCCTCATAGTCAAAGTTAGCACCTTCGCGCGAAAGTTTGCTGTACCACGTGGCGCCGGCCCCCGACACGCTGTCAACTGCCCCAGCTTCGCTCGCCGGCAGGACGAGTAACGCGTTGCCCGGAGTAGTGGTCCAGCCTAAGTTCACCGTTTGCGGCCCGGTGAAATTACCTGAACCATTGTCTACAAACCAGCCGCTTTGGACTATATTTGGCAGTCTGCTAAAAATACCGTTTTGCCGAATACCTGCTCGAGTAGCTGCAATCATCATTAAAATTACCTCGCCGCAATAAAGCCACCACTACTACCTACACCCGGAGTCCCGACAAAATCAATGGTGGTCCCAGGATCATTGAAAACATAGAGCGTGCCACCCGGCAGGTAGTCAGCCGGATCGGTGCTGGCCCCACCCGTCGAATAAAATGAGTGCTTTCCAGCGTGGCCAGGTATATCGGCATCCGTAAAAGGTACGGTGAACGCCGTGGAGGCCGCAGCCCGGTCATTCTTGAAAAGAAAACAACTGGCCGGATGAGACACTAGGCCGTCATAGACTATGTAGTAGGTAGCTGCGGCGGTCAGTTGGATATCCGGAAAAGTGACCGACTGGTAGGCATTGGGGCTGGTGATGGCGCCACTGCCGGCACTGATAGTCGTAAGCGAGCTTTGCCGGAGCAGATTATTACCACTGTCATAGAGCGAAACTCGCAAATTTCCAGCTGTTCGTGGATTTGGGAAGCTTGTCTCCCAAACAATAAAGCCCTGCAAAATGATGCCACGCACCCTAATAGGAACCGTAGGTGTTATAGCATTAGCGAACAGCAAGGCGTTAAATTGGTTAGAGCTGCCGTTAAGCGTCACCGGCAAGCTAAAGGCGCTTCGTTGGTAGGTGACCGATGAGTTGCCCCGGATAGCAGGGCGCCGGCCTGCAAGGGGCGTCATATTAGTAAGTCTGCCCCGCTATAAAGCCTAGCCAGTTGGTGCCGTCAACGCACATAAAAGAAAAGACATCAGTTTTGTTAGCAGTTGTCGTAAGAACGGGTGCCGAACCACCGGCCCATTTGACAGTGCCTGGCCAAGTAACTGTTCGCGAACCGGTTGCATCCTGCAGCAAGACAACAGTAAAGGATTTACCGGCTGCCGCAGTCGGAAATGTCAGTGTACAGTTGGCCGTCAAAGTTATGTAGTGAATGGTGTCTGCCGTAACATCCGGTAACGTTTGGCTGCTGCCAGAGTTGGCAACAGTGTTCACGTTTTCAGATGTACCAGAAGGCGTCGCCCATTTAGTGCCGGTTGACTGGCTAGAGTCAGCTGTCAGGACCTGGCCATCACTGCCAACGCCGAGCCGAGCTG
>DASZPJ010000018.1:0-30708 GCA_035550295.1 Saccharimonadales bacterium (SeqCode) | reverse complement strand
CGTTCGTGACCAGCAACATTAGTAACCTGACTGGTTGCGGTACGATTACACCTGGCTCAACCGTCTTGAATGTTCGCGTCGAAATGACGGTTGGTGCCGCCAATGACGTAATTCGTGCCGGCGAGATACAAATTAACTACTACAGTAAATATTAAGGTAAAAGGAAGCAGCAATGAAACAAGACAAACAGCGTAAACAGCAGGACGATCGGCTGCTAAAGCGCCTGCCACGGCAAGAACGGCGCCAGCAGGAACAGCTCAGGAAGCTGATCTTAACAGATCCACTTTTCAAAACAGCCTAGCCCTGTCAACTGGCAGGTGTTACCATAGAAACGGATATGCTTTCGATGGGAGCTAAAGCTTGAAGATCAAGAAGCAAAAGGGAGATCAAAAGGTGAAAATCGAGGTTGGCGACCGGGTTGATGTGTTCGGCGCGGACTGGCAAAACATCCGGGCAAACTTTGGCCGGCTTACAAAACTAGGCAAAATCGTCCTTATGCTTGTGGTAGTAATGGCCAGCAACCTGGTATTTATGCTGCCTGCCAGCGCCGCCTGCAGTGTCCATATGATGTTGTTTTGGGACCCATCGCTTAACGGCACGACTCTTCCAAGCGGCTGGGAGGCGGTAGACTCCAGCCACAACATTAACGGCACTGACCCAACTAACTTGTTTATTCGTGGCGACTCAGTGGCTAATGTCGGTACTACCGGTGGCGGCGGCCAAACCACACCGACTGTCAGTTCGGGCGTGGTAAGCGCCACGACCGGGACACTCGAAGGCGGAACAAACACCGGGGTGTCCGCTGGCGGACATACGCATACCGTGCCATCACTGGCTATTGGCGCTGATAGCAACTATAATTCTGCCGCCAACACTGATTTACCCCAATATCGCAGCCTGGAATTAATCCGTTATAACGTTGGTGGTGCGGCCTGTATACCCAACATCATTCCAACTCATGCGATCGCAATGTTTACCAGTTTGACCAATGTCGCCAACGTTACTCGCTATAGCGCGCAGGATAATGACATGATCAGGGAGTGGAACGGCAGCAGCATTACTTCTGGGGGCAGTGACACTGTCACCAACCAGGTCTGTTCCTCCAGTTCCAGCCCGCCCACAACCTGCAATGACTTTACTCTCAATGCGGCCAGCGCCCAGGCCAGCATTAACAATGTTTGTTTTCTGGGTGGTTGTACGGCCACCGCGTCCGTTACTCACACCCACACTGTCCCACATGGTAATGCCACCAGTGCCGCGCCGGTTACTGCTGGCGGTACTGCTGCCGGTAATGGCGATCCGCCATACAACGAGCCGATCCTTGGCCAATTGACGGCAGATACTTCAGCTATTACCCTTAACTTCCTGGCATTATTTGATGCCGACCCAGGTACCGGGTGGATCATATTGTCGAATTCGGGCGGAGCATACAATGGAGTATTCCTCCGACCCAATAGCAGCGGAGCTTATAACCAGCAATATAAAGGGCAGACTTCACACACCAATGTCTACACCACTACCAGTGGCCCGCCATCGGCAACGGCGGCCCAAACCCTCGACCTTAACCTGAACGAAGATGACGCTTCGGCCACGCACACCCATACAGTTACGGTAACCCTGAGTTCGCAGAGCAACCTGCCGTCTTATGTGGACGTGGTAGTTGCCCAGAAAGTGAACTTTACCCTGAAACATTACGAATGGTACGCGCCAATCAATAGTTATACCGAAACAGATCCCTGGCCGACTGGTAGCCTGGATCTTGCGCTGGACGAACAGCTCCATGCCATTCCGGCTCCTTATAACCCACCCGTAAACGGCAGCCAATTACGCATCCGCGTGCAAATCCAAGTCACTGGCCAGCCACTCGCGATCAACTCCGTTGCCATGAAACTCCAGTATGCCAAAGGTGACGCTTCGCAAGACTGCTTCAGTGGTACGTGGTATGACGTCGACAGTAACAGCAACACAATTGGCGGCCGCGACTGGCACTATGACTCCGTTAGTGGCCTGACGGACGGCAACCAACTGCCATCTTCTTTGCTGGCTGGCACCACCGCCGGTGATTACGAAAACTTCTACGAGAGCGCTGCTACAAGTACCGGCTTCACTAACCCTACGGCGGTTGGTACAGGAGAATATATGGAGTACGACTGGGCTATCCAGGACAATATTGCGGCAGGGGCTTACGATTACTACTTCAGGGTCGTGGAGAATGACGGCAATACCGATGACGGCCGGGTGCTTAGTGTGTACAGTACCTGTCCTTCACTTGTCACCAAACCAACCACTGACCAGGAACTCAGGCACGGTGAATTCTTCTTAAACGGCATAACTACTGGTGACCCGGACAGGGGTTTTGAATGGGCAGATTAATAAAACGAAGCCACTGGGTAGTTTTGGTAAGACGGACATGGCCGAGACTACGTCCGTGGCTGGCGCCGCTAGCGATTACACTGGTGATATTGTTTGGCGTTAACTCGGCAGTCAAAGCAGATCCGGCTCCACCGTCAAGCGAGCTTCAAGCATATTTACAAAGTAACGAACTGAACCTGTTCGACGATTCCAGCAGCGGCTTGCCGCAAGTTTACTACTTTTTTAACCACAAGCCTGTGCAGCTGACCAGCGGAGACTACGGCGCCTTGCACCCAGTTTCTAGCGGCAAATATGTTGCATACCTGGGCATAATCGATGGACTAAGCCAAGTTTTCTTGCAAGATGTGCTATCGGACAGCATACTCCAACTCAGTGTAACGGCACCGAACGAAGGAATTTCTATACACGGCAACCATGTGGCTTGGCAGACTTGGGACGGCCACGACTGGCAGATAAATTATTACGATGGAGCCAGTGTTCACCAGATCACCAGCGGTACTGACAACTCGATCAATGTCCAAACCAACGGCAGCCAAGTAGTTTACGCCACTGAGCTTGGACCGAATACATGGGAAGCAAGGTCGTATGATACAACCACCGGCCAGACAGTGCCAATCAGGCAGGGTGACGTCGCCAGCACGGCATATCCGCACTTTGGCAGCGATGGCACGATTTCCACGGCTTTTGATCCCTCGTACTAGCTTTTCTAATGATTGCTTATAGGCCCTGAGTTCGCGTCAGGCCTTACTGTGGTTTGGTTTTTTCATTGGCGGAGGTGGCTGCTCGATCAAGGCTTTCTAATAGGGGCGGAACGGTTTTCTTGAGATACGATTGGTAACTATCAGGCAGGGCGTTGCCGATGACGTTATCTATGGCCGCCAGCCGGCTGGCAGGGTAGTTATTGATGCAATTTGCCCGGGTTTTTGTCGCCGCTGAATCCTTGCGGTTTTTTAATTGGTCAGCTAACGCGCTAAAACACTTCGCGGCGTTTAACAGCGACTGTTTGGTATGGTTCGCTATAACACTGGCGCCGGAACCAACCGTCCCGACACCCAGGATATTGCTGTTGCTGCTGGTGCTATTATTGGCAGCCCGCTCAAGGCCATCGGCAGCCGCTTCGGCGCGGCTGATTAGCACGGGCCGGTCTTTGCTGCTGAAGTTAATTTTCCCGATGTCTGCCTGCGGATCGTAGGCGATCACACGGAGCAGAATATTATAGGCGGCGTTATAGCTGCCAATAGATGCGTTTTGGCGGTCGACAAAATCCTGGATTTGCTGCCGGTCGCGCTTAGTCACTTGGCTTGGAGCGTTTTCCAGGCTGGTCGATACCGTTTTGGTGTTGGTTTGCAGCTGGCTGGCTAGACTGCCCATAACAGAGTAACTTGCCGGATCGTTTTGATGGAATCCGGCTATTGCCAAACTGTCTATATAGGATTGGTCAACCGCCACCCGCAATCGCGAGATTCTGCCGGCGATGGTATCAGTACGACTTTTAGGCAGTTGCGGCCAACCAAAAATAGCCACGTATAAACCACCCAGGACGATTAGCGACACAGCCAGTCGTACCCCGAAACGGGTTAAAGATCGTCGCTGAAACATAACCCATATTGTAACAGATAACCAGATGTAAATAGCAGCCTACGACCAGTTGGGCAGGCCCCTGTAAAGACCGGGCACGAAATGGTATACTGGCTTTAACCCGAAGAGGCAATATGACACAAAAAATTATCGCGGTGGTTAACCAAAAAGGTGGCGTCGGCAAAACGACGACGTCGATTAACGTGGCGGCCCAGCTGGCAGAGAGCGGCCGTGTACTATTGGTCGACCTCGACCCGCAGGGCAATGCGACCAGCGGACTGGGTTTACCCAAAGAATCGATCAAACAAACGACTTATGACGTAATTTGCCGGGGCATGCCATTAGCCAAAGCCGTCCAAGAAACGCATGTCGCACAATTATTCGTTTTGCCGGCCACGCCGGACTTGGCTGGCGCTGAGGTCGAGCTGGTTAACCAGGCCCAGCGGGAGTTCGCCTTGCGGCAGGGTTTGAGCGCAGCGGCGTATGATTATATCGTCATCGACTGCCCGCCATCGCTGGGGCTGCTAACAATAAATGGGCTGACAGCGGCCAACTCGGTTTTGATACCAGTGCAAAGTGAATATTACGCTTTGGAAGGTTTGAGCCAGCTGCTGAATACTATCCAAGCGGTGCGGGGCAGCACCAATCCGTCGCTGGACTTATTGGGCATCGTGCTGACGATGTTCGACAAACGTAACTCTTTGAGCGAGCAGGTCCAGGGCGAAGTGGCCAATTACTTCGGTGACAAGCTGTTCAAAACCTTGATTCCGCGCAATGTCCGGCTGGCCGAAGCGCCTAGTTACGGCCAAACTATTTATGAGCATGACCGCTGGAGTAAAGGCTCGCGTGCTTACAAAGCTTTGTCCAAAGAAGTCAAAAACCGCCTGGGTTAAATAATCATTAAATCTTGTGCACATTTGGTTGCTCGCATTGGGTGAGTAAGCGTAAACTTAGTGAACTATGGCAAACGACACCAGTATTGACGATCTAGCCGAGGCAATTAGCGACCTGGCTGCCCTGGTAAGTGAAGAGTTTGCTAAGTTTCGCAATGATTTTGATAATTTCAGGATTGAAACGGATGATAACTTTGCTGATGTAAGGTCAGAAATTGCTGACGTCCGGCACGAAGTGCGCAGTTTACGCATCGAAAATGATGAGCGTTTCCGTAAGCTGGAACTAGCCCGCGGCTAGTTAAATAAGCCAAGAATCCGGTCTAGTTCGCCGTCGTCTTTAAAACCAATCTCCAGCTTGCCACCGTGGGCGGTGCGCCGGATGGTTACCGAAGTGCCTAGTTTTTTGCCGAGTTTCTTGGTGGCCGGTGTTTCGGTTTGGACACGCGCGTGAGCCGTTTCAACTTGCTTGTGGCCTTGCTTGACGCTGGTCACAAAACGCTCTGCTTGGCGGACGCTCCACCCCTGTGAAATTATGGTTTCGAGTAAATATTGTTGTCGCTCAACGTCACCCTTGAGTGCCAAAATTGCTCGGGCGTGGCCTTCGCTGATTTTGCCGGCGGCAAGGGCATCTTTGGCGGCTTCCGGCAAGCCCAGCAGGCGGGCTGTGTTGATGACGGTGGACGGCGCTTTGCCAAGTCGTTTGGCAATTTCGTCATAGGCGAAGTTGAACTGCTGGTGCAGTTTTTCGATGCTCAGCGCTTGTTCTAGTGGGCTTAAGTCGACACGCTGGACGTTTTCTATCAGCGCTAATTCCAATTGCTCTAGTTCAGCATGACTGCGAATGATGGCCGGTACAACTTCGAGTTTGGCTGCTTGGGCGGCGCGCCAACGGCGTTCACCGGCAATCAGCGTATATTTACCGTCTTTAACTGGGGTGACAACCAGTGGCTGGACGATGCCGTAGCGTTTTATTGATGCGGATAGTTCCTTTAGGGCAGTTTCGTCAAAATGTTTGCGCGGCTGCAGCGGGCTGGGCTGTATCTCGCCAACGGCTATTTTCTCGATCCGGTCTTCGCCGGACAGCAACAAGCTTTTATCGAAATCTTGCGAAATCAGGGCGTCAAAACCACGGCCCAACCCTCGTTTTGGTGTTGCAGTCATGCTATGAATATACCACGAGACAGGCTGCGTTACCTATGCTCGGTTTCGTTCCCAGACGTTGACCGGCAGGTTGTCCAAGATTGGTTCTGGCTGCTGGCCCGCCAGGTGAAAACCGGCTTTTTCGGCAACGCGGTTACTGGCCAAATTATCTGGCTGGGCTTTGATGATAATTTTCGGGACTTTCAGGGCTTCAAAGCCAAGTTTACAGAGAGCTTCAACGGCAGCAGTGGTGTGGCCGTGGCCACTAACGCTGGCAGCAATCCAGTAGCCAATGTCGGCCTCGTCGTCTGTTTTTGGCCGCAGCACAATGTGACCAGCCAGTTGACCGTCAACATAAATTCCATAACCGTACTCTGTTCCATCTTGGCGGCTAGCCAGCATCTTCTCTATAAAAGCCTGTGAATCACTGGGGGCTAAAGTTGTTTCAACCCATGGTAGCCATGTACCGATATGCTCGCGATTGGCGTCGGTTAGGGCAAACAAAACCTCGGCTTCGTTTTTTTGGAGTTGGCGCAGCAGTAATTTATCAGATACAACAATAGAGTCCGGGACGTTCATAAGTTTAATTGTAGTTGATTTAGAAAGCTTTGGCTTTGTTGACGGGGAAGACGCGCAAAATTAGCTTGCCAATAATCTGGTTGGCATGAATCGGTCCAAATGCCCGCGAGTCCAGCGAGTCCGGCCGGTTGTCGCCCGACACAAAAACTTCGTCTGCGTGCAATATATAGGTGCCTTCGCCAGTGGTGACAGGCATATTCTTGCCATAGGGCAGAGTTTTGTCGGGGTCAAAGCCTTTTGGATTTTGCTTGTTATAAATCTCGTAGTGGCCGTCGTTGACGACAACTTTGTCGCCGGGCAGGCCGATAACACGTTTGATAAGTTGCTTGGTATCAGTTTGGCCAAAACGGCTAAGGTTGCTTTCGGTGAATACGATGATGTCACCGCGCTTTGGAATGTACGGGTGCCGGGTGATGCTGGCCCAAGTGCGCGGCACTTTCCAAATAATCAATTTATCGGCGTTCTGCAAGGTGTTTTCCATGCTTGGGCCGTCAACTTGGTAAGACCTAAATACGAAAGCGATGATCAGTAAAGCAACCAGCAGGGCAGTAACCAAAATACCGACGGTCGACAGCAATTCCCGCCATGCCGAATGTTTGCCTTCTTCGGAAGTTTGGATGTCTAAGTCGGGCTTTTCCGGGGTTTCCGGGGCATCGGTAGTCTCTGGTTGGGCTGGAGCTTCTGGCTCTACTGGGGCTGTTTCGGCTGGTACGGGCGTCTCGGCTACTGGAGCAGACACCGGTTCGTCATCGGGAGTTGATTCTGGCGCTGGTACTACTGGTAAATTGTCATCGCTCATACAAACAAACACTATAGCATATTCACAATGACAGCCCGCGTAAGACGGGTCAAAAAGTCTTTACACATAAGCGTAATAGCGATACAATTATGTTGAACAGAGAGATGGACCGTTCAAGATACAAACGGCGTCCCATACAACAAACACGACGCCAAATCACAAATAACTCCTTTGGGAATCCTGTAATTGTGCCGAAGGGTGTGCCCGCACGTGCCGAATCGGTTACAGTTTTGACTAAGGCCCCGACGGCTGTAAAACCGGTCGCCACCCAGTTAGTGCCAACTTATACAAGAGGTTTGTCGGCGTCGGCAATTTCGACACGCCAGCCAGCGCTTATGAAGAGCCGCCCAGCAGCGAGCCTTAACCGATCAAATCACAGGCGTGTTCACGTACCAGCAGCCGCGCTGCCCGAACGGCCGGTGTCGGTAGGATTAGAGCAGTATAGGGCTAAACCAAACCCGATGTCGGGCATATTGCAGTCGATTGCCGGCCAAGCAAGGGGCTTACTCCAGAATCTTACGGGCCAGCTGGGACCGCTTACAGCCAACCTAAAAAACTGGTTTAGCCAGCCGGTAGTCAAAGCCCCGCAGTTAGCTGAAGCTATGGCTGGTGCCGAAACCGTTGAATTAGCCGAAGCTGTCGAAGAATATGCTGACCCGCAGCCAGTCGAACAAACGCCAATCGAACCGGATTACCAGTCAGCTGAATCTGTGATGGCAGACGCTGCCGTAGCGGCCGCACCTGCCCGTAGCTTGTCATTTGACATGGATCTGCCCGGTGACGACAGCCCGTCAGTACTGGCCCGGCTGCAGCGGGCTAAGTGGCACCGCGTCCGCTACTGGGGGATGCGTGGCGTGGCGGTATTCTTGGTGCTAATCCTGACCCTCGGCGGACTGCTGTTTTCGCAGGCTTTCCTAAAAGCCCACAAAGTCTTTAAGGGTGGAGCCGGCACAGCAGCTGCCCTGAATGCCAATGTTAATCCTGACTTATTGAAAGGCGAGGGCAGCGGCCGCATTAATATCCTGCTGCTCGGTCGGGGTGGCGGCACACACGATGCGCCCGACCTGACCGATACCATGATGGTGGCCAGCGTTGACCCGATTAACCACAAAACAGCCCTAATCAGTATTCCTCGTGACCTATGGGTCAACGTGCCTAATGCCGGTGTGATGAAGATTAATGCCGCTTGGGAAACCGGGGTTTACAAATACCTGGGTAGCGTCCAAACCAATACGACCAACGCCAAGGCTATTGCCGCCGGCTATGATGAGGTTGACCAAGTTGTCCAAAGCGTACTGGGTATCAACATAGACTACAATGCTGTCGTTGACTTCCAGGCATTCAAGCAAGCGGTTAACACTGTCGGGGGCGTCACGATTGATGTGCCAGCTAATTTGGTAGACCCGACCATGGCTTGGGAAAACCATCACAATCCAGTCCTCGCCAAGGCCGGCATCGACACCTTTAACGGCGACCAAGCCTTATTGTATGTCCGGTCGCGCGAAACCAGCAGTGACTTTGCCCGATCGCAAAGGCAGCGGGCGATGCTATTGGCCCTCAAAGACAAAGTCGACACCTTGGGGACACTAAGCAACCCGCTCAAAATTTCCGGCTTGATCAGCGCCTTTGGCAATAATGTCTCAACTGACTTGTCGATAAAAGATGCCTCAAGGCTCTACGGCATTTTGCACAAAGTCAGCGACAATAACATTATTTCGGTCGGTTTTGCCGACGGCACCAACCACTACGTAACAACCGGTAACATAAACGGACAATCAATTGTTTTGCCAACAGCCGGCCTGTTTGATTACAGTGACATCCAAGCCTACGTTCGCAGCCAGCTAAAAGATCCATTCATCCTGAAAGAGCACGCCAAGATCTTGGTGCTGAACGGTTCAACCGTGCCAGGACTGGCTACTGCCGAAGCCAACAACCTGAAGAGTTACGGTTATAACGTTGTTGGCGCCGGCAATACTCCAAACACGGGCTGGACCCAAACTACGCTGATAAATTTGTCTGGCAACAAAGATAAATACACGCTGCACTACTTGGAAGAGCACTTCAAGCAAACGGCCGAAACCCATCTGGCGGACTCGACGATTCAGACAAATGGGGCGGATTTTGTTATCATAATGGGTAGCAATGATGCCTCTCTTACGACAAATCAAGCCAACTAAGGGCATCGCCCACTCTTTGCACTCGGGGTTGCTGCTGGTATTGCCGGTGGCGACATTCCTCTTGGTACGCTTGAATTTCGTACCCTTAGCACTGGCTGTAATCGTACTCAGCAAATGGCGCATGTTTGCGGTTAGACCACGTTTTTGGGCTTCCAATGTCCGGGCTAACGGTGTTGACCTGATGGTGGGCGTATCGACTGTAGTGTTTATGGCCAATAGTGATAGCTTCCTGGTGCAAGTCATTTGGGCGGCCCTATATGCCGGCTGGCTGCTATTCATCAAACCTTCCTCTACTTCGGTAATGGTGGCAGTGCAGGCGGGGATAGGACAGCTGGCAGCGCTGAGCGCATTGTATCTGGTCTGGGCCGACGGTCCTATTTACGGGCTAACTCTACTGAGCGGCTTGTTTTGTTTTTTGGCGGCCCGGCATTTCCTGGATACATTTGACGAGCCTTACGCCCGGATGCTGGCTTACACATGGGGTTATTTTGGTGCAGCGCTGGCTTGGCTGCTGAGCCACTGGCTGCTGTATTACCATGGCATTGCCCAACCAACGCTGCTATTAAGTACTCTGGGCTATGGCTTGGCAGTGCTCTACTACCTGGATCACACCGATCGTTTGAGCCAAGCTGTTCGTCGCCAATTTTTTGTGGTCATGATCGCTATCGTACTGGTAGTCCTGGTCTTCTCAGACTGGGGCGATAAAGTAGTCTAAGCTTAATTATTTTAGCTAGTTCTCAGGTTGGCTAGGTTACAATAAGTCTATGCCCAAACCAGATAACCCGGAGGCTTCGACGCCGCAACCGCGCAGTGTTTCCAGCCGCCAGTCCAAAACGGTTAGTTTTACCGTACCATCGTTGCCGCACCCCAACTTTGGTGCCGTCGTTCACAAACGCTGGCCTGCTGGCGCCCTGGCCACGGCTTTTATACTGACGGCTGTAATTAGTGGTTACGGGGGTGCTTGGCTGGAGAATCATGGCAGCCAGAACAATTTATCAGGGAATAGCTTTGCTGGCCAAAAGCAGATCGTCACCAGCCAGAGCCAGCTGATTAGCCGAATTGCCAAAACGGTTAGCCCCAGTGTAGTTAGCGTTAATGTCAGTATTAGTGACAGTGGCGGTGGTTTTGGTTTGTTTGGATTCTCACAACCCGAAGAAGAGCAGGCTGCCGGCACCGGCATCATCATTTCGTCCGGCGGCCTGATTGTGACCAACCGCCATGTTGTGCCACAAGGCACCACTAACGTTAGCGTTACTCTTAGTGACGGAACTGAACTAAAAAATGTTTCAGTCCTTGGCCGCACTAACAGCAGCGACAGCTTAGACATCGCATTCTTAAAAATTAATGACGCCAAGGGCCATAAACTGGAGCCCGCTGCGCTCGGCGACTCCTCTAAACTATCAATTGGCGATAATGTGGTGGCCATTGGCAACGCCTTGGGCCAGTTCCAGAACACTGTTACATCTGGCATCATCTCTGGTTATGGACGCAGTGTCCAGGCGGGGGATTCATCAGGCTTTAGTTCGACTACCGAAAACCTGGACGACCTGTTCCAAACAGATGCGGCTATCAACGAAGGCAACTCCGGTGGGCCACTGGTAAACCTTAACGGCCAGGTGATTGCCATAAACACGGCACTAGCCAGTGATTCACAGAACATCGGCTTTGCAATTCCGATCAACGATGTAAAAGGCCTAATTGAACAGGTTACTAAAAACGGTAAACTCAGCCGGCCATACCTGGGCGTTCGTTACCTACCGCTAACATCTGATGTGGCTAACGAGTACGGATTGAGCGTCCAGAACGGCGCATTTATAGCCCCGACTGATGATCCGAACAATCCTTCGGTGTTAAAGGGTAGTCCAGCCGACAAGGCTGGCCTGAAAGAGCGTGACATCATCACCCAGTTCGATGGTGTTAAAATCGATCAAAACCACTCCTTAACTGGGCTACTGGACCAGCACCAGCCAGGCGACAAGATCAATCTAACGGTTATCCGAGGTAGTAGCACCAAACATGTCACTGTAAGACTCGGTACCTTACCCAGCGACAACCAGTAATTGATACTTTTTGTGTGCGGGCGATATTTCAGCCGCCTCAAAACTCCAAAATTTGCCCAAATCTCACCATTAAAGGCACAGTTTTGTCATGTTGGTATGGCAAAGAATCCGCCTAGTCTTTATTTATGAGCAATATCCTTCACTTTGCTCAGGATGAGAGGCGCAGCCTAAATAACGAAAAAGTTAGTTAGCTCGGAAAACTTGAATGAAGTCCTCGGCGGCGTGCAAAGTGTAGCCGGATTGCTCGGCGATAGCGTTTAGATCCTTGTGTTGGGCCGGCAAAGACTCTGTCAAAATAAACAACGGTCTATTTTGCCTATTTTTGACCTGTTTGAAGAGCTTTCGGTACAAACTTAGCCCATCTGGGCCACCAAAGATAGCCAGTCTGGGCTCGTGCTTGGCAGCCAAATTGATCTGGAAGTCATCTGGAACGTAGGGCAAATTACAAAGCAAAACATCATTTGGCTGGTTAGAATTGCTCAGAAGATCACTCTGAATGACGCTTATGCTTGGTGTTAATAAGTCTACATTGATTTGGGCTATCCCTAGAGCCTTTTTGTCGATTTCCAGCAGTTCTACAGCCAGGTTATCTACTTCTTTGAAAGCTGTTATTCCCAAGGCGCCGCTGCCCGTGCCAACATCAGCCAGATAAGTTTTTTTGTGGCCTTTAGCAGGCAATAAGCCGTCATCAAATAGCTTCTTAAGTTGGTCGATCATCTTCTCTGATTCTGGCCGTGGTTCCAGCACAGCTGGGCTGACCACAAAATTGCGGCCATAGAACTCGGTCTTGCCACGCACGTAGGCTAGTGGCACGTGTTGAGCACGTATGTTGAGCAACTTTTTGAGTTTTGCCAGTTGGTTGGATTCAATTTCTGTATCGTCATGTGCCAGCAGCCACGCCCGATCTCGCTGAGTTACATCTTCCAGCAACACCAAGCAGTCCAGCCGGGCGGTGCTAATTCCAGACTGTTCTAATTCTTTGGCGGCCTGAGCCAACCAGTGCTTAACTGTCATTGCTCATCAGCTCGTGTTCGGCGGCTTGGAGGTTTTCGATTAGGTCATCTATTTGGCCGTCTAGGGCAGCAGGGATGTTACTTCGTGAGTAGCCGATGCGGTGGTCGGTGATGCGATCTTGCGGGAAGTTGTAGGTGCGGATCTTTTCTGACCGGTCGCCAGATCCGATGAGGGCACGGCGTTTGTCGCCCAGAGCCTGGTTTTCTTCGTCGATCTTCATCTGTAGCAGGCGGGCGCGCAGCACGCCCATGGCTTTGGCTTTGTTCTTGATCTGCGACTTTTCGTCCTGGTTGGTGACGACAATGCCCGTTGGAACGTGAGTTATGCGGACGGCTGAGTCAGTTGTGTTTACGGACTGGCCACCGTGGCCACCGCTGCGGAAGACGTCGATTCTAAGGTCATTCGGATTGATTTCTACATCTGTTTCTTCGGCTTCGGGCAAAACGGCTACTGTAACTGTAGAAGTATGAATTCGGCCTTGTGATTCAGTCACCGGCACGCGCTGGACGCGGTGAACGCCGGCTTCGAATTTCAAATTTTTATAAGCATCGAGTCCATGAACACCAAAGCTGATTTCCTTATAACCGCCGGCTTCGGACGGACTTTCGCTAACCAGTTCAATTTTGTAGTTATTAGCTTCCGCCCAGCGGCTGTACATTCGGAATAGTTCGCCGGCGAACAGGGAAGATTCGTCACCGCCAGCCGCAGCGCGGATTTCAATTATCACGTCGCGTTCATTATTCGGGTCTTGCGGCGTCAGGGCTTCCAGCAGGCGTTCTTCGTTCTTGGTTCTTCGCTCTTGGAGCGACTCAAGTTCGGCTTGGGCAATTTCGGCCATATCGCTGTCTTTGAGCAGTTCTTCGGCTTCAGCTATCTGCTTACTGACGGTAGCTTTTTCATCGAAAAGGGCAATCAAATCTTCCAGTTGGCTTTTGCGTTTGGCCAGTTTTGGGTAAGCCGAATCACTATAAATTGCCGGATCAGCCAGTTTGGCTTCCAATTGCTGAAGTTCAGAGCGCAGCTGCTGTTCTTTAGCGTCCATGGTGTTGCCGCCTTCTGAGCCAGATGAATGACAATGCGATGATGGTAGCGACTATGAAGCAGTCGATGACCTCTTGAGTTAGATCAGTATGGTGCAGCTGGAGGTAGATTGTCATGTAGTACAGGATAATTGGACCAAGAATTAGTACAAGCAGGCGGTCTACTATATGACTATGGGTTTTTTCTCGCTGTTTGGGTGAGATTTGGAGAATGCCGAAGATGACTAGCCAGATAAAACAAGTTGGTACAAGCAAGAAAAAGTCGGTCATAAACGTCCAAAAGCCTAGATTGGTCCAAAACGACTCTTTAGCATCCAGGAAGTCGAAGCCAATAATATTGCAGATCAATATGAAAATGAGTGGTGTGGCAAGTCCGACGCCCAAGAGAATGAGCGGCAGAGTTGGGGTCTTCAGGATTTGTCTAGGAAGTTTCATGGCTTTAAGTATAAAGAAAAACCGCCTGAGTTAATACTTCAGACGGTTTAGAGCGGGCGTAGTTACTTGCTGTTCTTGGCGATGGTTTCGTTGGCAGCAGCTTCGGCTTTGGCAACTTTGGCGGCTTGGCGCTTACCGGCCTTTTGGGCTGCAGCAGCGCGCTTTTCTTTGCTGGCAGCACCAGCAGCAGCGCGGGCTTTGAATTTGTCGACACGGCCTTCAAGGTCGAGTACGCGTTCTTCACCGGTGTAGAACGGGTGAGAAGCGCTAGTAATGTGAACTTTAACCAGCGGATATTCGTTGCCGTCGTCAAACTTGGTAGTTTCATCCGTAGCAACAGTTGAGCGGGTCAAAAATCGAAAGCCATTGTTGAGATCTTCGAAGACGACTAAGCGGTAGTCAGTAGGGTGCAGATCTTTTTTCATAGAGTTACTAGTATACACATCTGTTGGCGTATCGTCAACGCCCACTAAGTAAGCAGATTGCTTTTTATGGGCAAATGTTTTAAAATGTGTTTAATAGTTCGAAAAGGATGTTCAGATAAATATGCCAAATTGCGACAGTATTGAACGAATGCGCTGGGGACTCCAGCCAGACTTGGACGGATTGCGCTACCAGCCATACGTCAAGTTGCCACTGGACTTGTGGGACATGGCCGTAAAGCACCCCGTAGTTAAAGATGCGCGTGAACAGCTTGATGCCATATCGGGCAAACAAGATCCCCTGGTGCTAGCCCAGCCAGAGCTAGCCGGTTATCGGGCATTTACATTCGACACGGTGGCGATAGGCAACTACTCGCCAGATGTGGTGCGAGATTCAGCCCAAAGCATTGGTCGGCTGGTCACGGCCATCGGTATGATCGGTAAAGAGACTAACCGCCGCGACCCGAAATTTAAAGCCATTATGCCAGCAGTGCCCGGCAGTGTGAACGTACGGGCTACAGTGATGTGGGCAGAAGGGCGCAAAGACGAAGAACTGGCAGGCATTGCCAAAGCCATACTGTGGTCGTCGGCCTACAACCTTACTAGCAAAGAAGAGCGCGACACAGCAGAATTTGACATTGCTGTGCAGGTTGATCGCAACCGCGGAGTCCAATTGCTGACCAACGCCGCCGGCCGGGCTGGTTTGCGGACGCCACCCAGTAGTTTCAGGCGTCCTTCGGCAGGGCGGCCGGAAACCCATTGCTACGCGCTGGAACCTTATGGCATGACCCATGCTGGCCGGGCGTTTGCGACGTTCATCGCGGCAATTGCTTTAGCCCATCCGGAAGATGTGCGGCCAGAGCGGCCCGACAGGCCGATTCATGATATGATCCGTTCATGATCAAAGCTGCGATCTTCGACATGGACGGACTGCTAATCGACAGCGAACCGTTTTGGCACGAAGCCGAGACTGCCGTCTTTAAAACAGTTGGGATTACGCCGACAGAAGAAGATTTTATTCACTGCATGGGTCGTCGTAACGACGAAGTAGTTGCTTATTATTACGACAAACAACCGTGGCAGAACCCCTCGCAGCAGGATATCGTAACCATGATCCTGGATTCCGTTGCAGCCCAAGTAAAGCAAAAGGGCAGGCTGCTACCCGGTGTGAAGCACGCCTTTGATGTCTGTAAGGCCGCTAAATTGCCGATGGCGCTGGCTTCTGGGTCGAACAATGTGATCATCGACACCGTAGTGGACACGCTTGGCATTCGCGATAACTTCGCGCACCTATATTCAGCCGAGCACGAGTTATACGGCAAGCCCGACCCCGGGGTGTTCCTGACTACGGCCAAACTGCTGGGAGTCAAACCGGTCGAGTGTCTGGTTTTTGAAGATTCTCCCAATGGCGTGAAGGCCGCCAAAGCTGCCGGCATGCGCTGCGTGGCAGTGCCTGACCCGGCCCACAAAGACCATGAATCTGTCCAAGGCGCCGACATCATTATTGATTCGCTCGAACAATTTGACGCGTCTATGCTTGAATAATCCATTATGCTACTGCTTGCAACGCTTGACATAAGGGCGTATAAGTACTCTAAATAACGGAGATAATATCTTTATGGTTGAACGAGTTATTCCTGATTCAACACCACGCTTTGAGGCCCGGCCTAGGAGTCTCTTCGCAGTTCCTGATATGCCCCCGGCAGTTGAGGACGCGGCCGAACAATTTATCCACGCAGTCATTGGCAATAACGATAGTATTGAGTGGATTCATGGTGGTGGCGCACATGGGTTAACGGGTGATCTACCCGGTATTGTTACAAGACAGTTTGTTGCCTTTGCCGAAGAAGGCGATGGCACTATGCCGCACTGCAAAGGTCGTGGGGAAGACTCTGATTGCATGATTGAGGTGGCGGTTGAAACCAAAGGCGGAGTTGGAAGTACGGCTGTACGCGCAACATGCCCTCTTATTAGCGAATTGGACGAAGAAACTGCTATACGCCTAGAAGCGCGTTGTTTGCGTACGCACGGCAAGGTTAAAAAAGCCTTTGGCGATTTTGCCGTTGCGACTATGGAAAAACTAAAAACAGCAGAAGCTGAACTTGAAAGCGCAAAGTCAGCACAGGCTGACGCACAACAAGATATCGACAGGTTGACCCGCTAGCTTCTATCTGTTACACTGATTGCACAATTAATTAAGCAGGTTGGGGTTTGATCCTCTCATTCGCAAGCCGTGCAGGCCCAAATGAGCTCCCAATCGAAGAGAAAGGAATCACGAATGGCTACCACTGAGGTAGATATTAAGAAACTATTAGAAGCTGGCGCGCACTTCGGTCACAAGACCGAGCGTTGGCACCCCAAGATGGCGCAGTACATCCACAGCAAACGTGGCGGTACTCATATTATTGACCTAACTAAAACAGTTGACGGGCTGGACAAAGCGCTCAGCTTTTTGAACAAAACTGCCAGTGAAGGCAAGCAAGTCCTGCTGGTTGGCACCAAGCGTCAGGCGCAAGACATCGTCAAAGTAGCCGCCGAAGCCACCGATATGCCATATGTCGTTAACCGCTGGTTGGGCGGCATGCTGACCAACTGGAACACCATTGGCGATCGCGTCAAACACCTGCAAGACCTCGAGAATAAGATGGCTAGCGGTGAGTTGGCTAACAAGTATAACAAGCTGGAAGTCCAACGTTTCCAGGAAGAAATTGACCAGATGAACATGCTGTACGGCGGCATCAAAGAATTGAACAAAAAACCGGGTGCGGTATTCATCGTCGACATCGTCCATGACGCCAACGCTTTGCGCGAAGCCGTAAAGCTGGGCGTACCGGTCGTGGCGCTGGTGGACACCAACGCTGACCCGACTCAGGTGAAATACCCGATTCCCGCCAACGACGACGCTATTAAGACCATTCAACTGGTAGTTGATTATGTACAGCAATCTATTCTGAGCGGCAAAGCTGCCGTCAAGAAAACCAATAAGACTGAAGAGGAGAAATAAGTGGGCGTTGATATTGCAGAAGTAAAGCGACTCAAAGAGTTAACCGGCATCGGCCTGACCGACGCCAAAGCCGCCTTGGAAGAAACCAAGGGCGACTTCGACAAAGCCCTAGAAGCGTTGCGCAAAAAGGGTCTAACCAAAGCCGAAAAACGCGGCGAGCGTGAAGCCCGCGCCGGACTAATCGGCACCTACAACCACGACGGGCGTATTGGTGTTTTGGTAGAAGTTAACTGCGAAACCGACTTTGTGGCCCGCGGTGAAATCTTCGCCGAACTGGTCAAAGACGTGGCCATGCACATTGCTGCCACCAACCCACAGTACGTTAGCGCCGAAGAAGTTCCAGCTGCCGAGCGGGACAAAGTTAAGGCTGAATTTACCGACAAAGCCAAGAGTGAAGGCAAGCCAGCCGACATGGTCGACAAAATTGTTGAAGGCCAGCTAGCTAAACACTTTGCTGAGCGCTGCCTACTTGACCAGCCATTCGTGAAGAACCCGGACATCACCGTTGCCCAGCACGTCAAAGAGAACGCCGCCCGGATGAACGAAAACGTCGTCGTCCGCCGCTTCTCGCGCCTGGCTCTCGGCGAAGTTGAATAGATTTAATCTAAGAATAGACTATGGGCGAAACTATACAATCAGCCATACCTGAAGTATTGTTTACTGCTGCTCCAAAGCCTACGGGTGTTGAGCCACAAAGACCGAACAGTGATCCGTATTTTGACCCCGCTGACCTGGCGGATGTGCTAGGGTCTGTCCCGGTTCAAAGTACAGACACGCCAAAACCACCAACCAAGCCAAAAGCTGCGCGACAGCGAACGCGCAGGGACATAGAGGCTAAATACCTGACTCGTTCTGATATACGGTGGATTGATCCGCTGGTGTATGACAGAGTTGTGAATGCTGATTGGTTTGAAGAAGCTAACGGTCTGGCGGTAATCGGATCACTAGACCTACGTGGCCTTAGTCTGAGAGACCCTAGAATTGCGGAAGCAAAAGAGGCTCGCTTTGCGCTTTGGGAAGGATCGTTCGGTTGGGGTGATCCGGAAGCACCGGCAGCTAAAGCCTATAATGCTTTCAGGTCTCAAACACCGAACTTACGTCCCACTGGCCTAATGATTGCTACTTTGCGACAAGAGTCACGGTTCGTACCGGATATATTAGGGATGCTGCAAGCTGATCCGCAGACGCTTGGCGATAATCCGGAACGTGTCCGCGACAATGGAAACTGGCTGATCAGACACCGTGCTAAACCAGCTAGAGTATTTTTGGCTGCTCCGGTAACCAAACGCATGCAAACTGAAACTTTGGCAACGCGCTGGAATAACTTGGACGAGCAATTGCCCGATGTCCTGACAGCAGTCAATAACGATCCCCGCGTGCTAGACCTGACTACCGAAGTCGTTGACCGGTTTATCGAGGACAGGGTTGCCAAACACGGACCTGAGGCTCGAGCAAAAGTAGTTGAAAACCCGAAGCCAATGATCAAGTCTAAGAGCGAACAGAAGGCCAAAGTGGCCAAGCGAAAAGCCACTATTGAGCGTGTGGTAGATATCTTGGGCTTGCCAAACGTTGAGGTCGACGAAGTTATGAAAAGTCCCGTGAAGAGATTAGGCACTAAGAAGTTATTTACATCGTTGAAACTTTTTGCCAAGTTTGGTGACCGTCAGGCAACTAGCAACCAGTTTATTAGAATGATAACCGACTCTCTGGAAAGTCAGATTTTAGTTGTTGCCGATGACCAGCCATACACTAGTCACTTTGTGTCTAGGCAGAGTGAGGAAGCGAGTCACGATGAACGGCGTGAGCGAGTTGCGCGTCTGCTTGAAAATCCAAACTTTGTCGCCAAACTAGGCAGGCCAATTGTTAAATCTTACCGCGAAAACCAAATATTTAGCGCACGTTACTCACGCAAAGCGGAAGCTGTATAATAAAGCTAACTTAAACGAGAAAATTTATGGATCCAAACCAAGCCGTTGCCCAAGCCCAAGACAAATTTGCCCAAGCCGCCGAGCATTTTGCCGACAACCTGAAGAGTTTGCGGACTGGTCGGGCTAGCGCTGCTATGCTGGACGGCGTGACAGTCGAAGCTTATGGCACGCCGATGCCGCTGATACAGGTTGCGACAGTTACCGCTCCGGAAGCGCAGCTGATCCAAATCACTCCATTTGATCCTAATAATTTGGAAGCAATCAGTTCAGCTATTCGCAACAATCCCCAATTAGGTTTGAACCCATCAGACGACGGCAGAGTAGTGCGCGTGCCAGTGCCGCCGCTTAGTGAAGAGCGCCGCCGTGAACTCGCCAAGCAAGTCGGATCGAAGCAAGAAGAAGCGATGGTTTCTCTGCGCAACATACGTCACGATGCTTTGGACGCCATCGACAAGGCCAAAAAAGACAAGGCCATCGGCGAAGACGACGCCAAGCGTTTGAACCAGCAGGTCGAAGATGCCATGGGCAAAGCCCGAACTGATATCGAATCAGCTGCCAAAGCCAAAGAAACCGAAATCATGACCGTCTAACAGCGGTCGTTCTAGGTTCTTGGTTCTGAGTTCTAAGAGATTTTATGAGCCCGGTGAGCATATTATTCACACTTTGAGATGCGCGAATGGCAGATTCTACTTCAAGACCATAAAGTCTTTGGACAAGTAGTAGTTGCGTCTCAAGTTCGGCATTTGACCCAAGGGCTATACCGCAGAACTGGATAAGCTCTGCTCGATTAAGGCGTTTTTGATCTTCTGCTATGTTTGATGGCACAGAAATTGCACAGCGTCTTAGTTGGTCTGCCAACGCAAAACGTTCCTCGACTGGTAGCTTACGGACAATTTGATAGACAAGCTCGGCCAAACTCATCGCTGATTGCCAAACCCTAAGATCTTGAAAACTATGCGTTGGCATAAATTTAACTATAGCCAAGAAGTATTAACTAAACATTAAAAGCCATAACATCCCAGATCCCAGAACTTAGATCCTAGAACAACTAGGCGTGGGTTATGACTGTAGTGCCAATCGGCGCCCAGTCGTAGACCCATTCGGCTTCGTCGTCCGGCAGGCCTACGCAGCCATGAGAACTGTTGATGTTGCCAAACCAACTAAGAGGGTGCCAATAAACGCCATGTACGGCGTAACCCCCGGGAGCAAAATAATTTACCCACTTAACTTGTGGCTGGAAGTACTGGCTGCCATCGGCGTTGTAGCCTTTCATATCCTGGCTGGCAAATTTTTGGAATATGTGGAATTCACCCAAGACGGTTGGCGTGCTTGGCTTGCCGTCGCTACTGGCGTACTGGCGAACTAATTTGCCGTTTTCAAAGAAGTAAACTTGCTTGGTAGTGACGTTGGCATCGATCAACTTTCCAAATGCTTCCGGGCCAACGACGGCGTAATGCTGCGTAACGAGCGGCGTATTAAAGTTCAATCCGTCGCCGCTCAGCAGCGAAAAGTTAACGGCACTGGCTTCGCGACCCAGGCTGTCCGGATCGCTCAAAACCGTACCGTCTTGGCCAGCGACTACCATGTATTTGTTGCCTGACTCGGTCAATACGACTTCGTTGACCGTGGCTTTGGCATACTTCTGTGCCAGGGCAGTCAAAGATTTAGTAATGCTGGCTGGGTTCACTTTAATTGTGTCCTGCGTCTTGTCGGCGCTGGGTGTGATGGTTAGCCAGTTTTGAATAGTGGCTGGATCAATTTTTGTATCATTAGCACCGACCTTCAGGTGAACCGGCTGGCTGGTTAGGGCCAAAATCTTGGCCTGCAATTTTGCTGCCGGTATAGTCACCGTCATATCATCAGCCGCCAGACTAACGGTGTGGAAAGAGCGGACCGGCTTGGCGTGGGCTTGCGCCGACCAGTAAGCCCAGCCAACTTTGGCGCCACTAACCACTATTAATAAAGACAAGACGCTGAAGGCAATCCGGCTGTGCCGGTGCAGACTATCGACGGCGCGCTGCCAGGCTGATGGCCCATGGTGAGCGACCGTAACAGGAATGAATTCCTCGGTCGTAGCGGCTTGAAAGGGAATAATAGGCAAGACTACGGCCGACGCAGGCGCAGGCAAAGGCGCAGCCATAGCCGCGTGCAGGGGTGCGGCCGGCAGCACAAAGTCGTTGCCAACCATGATGGTCGGTAGCTCCGGAACTTCCACTTTTAAACCTCTTTGTTTAGCTTTTTGCTAAGCTTAGGCCTGATTATAAGAGCCGCCCCGCGCTTTGTAAAGAGATTTTCGGCCGAGATTGGTTTAGGCTTGCTACAATATAGTGACATGTCAATTTTATTACTGATTTTGGGCATCGTGCTATTCATTCTCTTGGTGGTAACGCACGAGCTTGGCCACTTTTGGGTAGCCCGCCGCAATGGCGTGGTCGCCGAAGAGTTCGGCGTCTTTTTCCCGCCGCGTATATATAAAAGACAAATGAAGGGCTGGCTGTTTAGTGTCGGGCTGTTGCCACTCGGTGGCTTTGTAAAACTTAAGGGCGAGCACGATAGCGATACTGCCAAGGGTAGCTTTGGCGCTGCCAGCCTGTGGGTCAAAACCAAAATCATGCTGGCCGGCATAATCGTCAATATAGTGACCGCTTTGGTCTTGTTGACTATTTTGGCGGTGATCGGTTTGCCGGACCTGATCCCACATCAATTTACGGTAGACAGCGATACCAAAACTCACGTTTCCACCATTACCGCTAAGGACGGAAAGTACTTCAATATAGACAAAGTGATAGCCGGTTCGGCTGCCCAAAAGGCGGGCATAAAAAAAGGCGATCACTTACTGGCAATTGGTCCAGCGGGGCACGTCCAAGCCGTAAACGACCCGGACGGTTTAGGGGCGGTTACCAAGAAATTAGCCGGCCAAAAAGTCTCTGTAGAACTAAAACGCAAAGACCACAAACTGACAGTCCAAGCGACGATACCAACAGCCAAGCAGCTGGCTGCCAGCCATCAAAAAGGCTATTTGGGTATTGAATCTTCAGCTAGCTTTAGCAACCTAAAGTTGCGACACTCGACGTGGTCGGCACCGGTTGTGGCAGTTGGTTTTAGCGCCCAGGCAACGGCATTGACCTTTGAGGGGTTGGGCCACGCGTTGGGGGGCTTGGGAAGTTTGATCGCCGGCACAGTCACCGGCAACCATGCGGCACGCGAACATGGCCAAACGGCAGCCAGCTCGCAAGTCGCTGGACCAGTTGGCGTCTTCGCTATTTTGCAGACCAGCAGCAGCCTGGGTTACCAATTTGTGCTGTTCATCATAGCGATTGTGGCGCTTACATTGGGAATTATGAACCTGCTGCCAATTCCGGCGCTGGACGGTGGCCGTTTGTGGCTGATGCTGATTAGCCGCGCCTTTGGCAGGCCGCTAACCGCCAGCCTGGAAGAAGGCGTCAACGCCGTTGGATTTTTGCTAATCATTGCCTTGGCCATAACCATTACTTACGTGGACATTCACCGCTTTTTCTAGGCCATGAAAGACGAAGCGGACAAAGTAGCCAAGCAACCGGAAAATGGCATTAGCTGGAGCCCGTGGGTTGGCGTGATTTATGTCCTGGGCGTGTTTTATATTTCGCAATTCCTAGCCAGCATCGCGATACTGTCCTATCCCGGTTTGCGCCACTGGACCGATTCGCATACCACCCATTGGCTGAACACATCGGTGCCGGCCCAGTTTGTTTTTGTGCTACTGGCTGAAGGGTTGGCGGTAGGTGGAATCTACGTTTTTCTGAAGCGGAACAGCTCCAGCTTGGCCGCGATTGGTTTTAAAAAACCAGCCTGGTTTGATCCTTTGCTTGGCGTGGCGGCTGTCATTCCATATTTTGTTTTGTATGGCATTGCTGTGGCGATTGTCGGGCACTTCTTCCATGGCCTAAACGTTAACCAGCAGCAAGATATTGGCTTTAATAGCGTGCATGGCAACCAGCAGCTGATACTGACGTTCATTAGCCTGGTGATCTTGCCGCCGATTGCCGAAGAGATAATGGTTCGTGGTTTCCTGTATTCGACGCTCAAAAAAGCCATGCCGGTTTTTACGGCCGCGCTGGCTACCAGTGCTATTTTTGGGGCGGCCCATCTGGGGGAAGGCGGCAGCGCCGGCCTGTTGTGGATTGGTTTCATCGATACCTTTGTGCTGAGCATGGTACTAATCTGGTTACGCGAGCAAACCGGCAACTTGTGGGCGTCTATAACTCTCCATGCCATTAAAAACGGCGTAGCCTTTACGGCGCTGTTTGTGCTGCATGTGCACTAGATTTTTATAGATTTTAGTGTTAAAATATTCTTCTTATGAGTGTTGAGTTTTTACCAGATGCAATTGATCATATTGATATCGACAAAGTCGGTACCAGTCTTTTAGCCGATGAGCACGAAGGCGGGACCGAAGAGTTTAATTTTTTGCATCTTACGGCTATCGCCGACCTGGAAGATTCCGACGCCAAAGACAGCGATGCCTGGTACCGCGATGCTGCTATTCGTAGCCGGGTAATTGTCACTTCAGCCGGCATTACCAGGGGTATGTTAGCCGACGATTTACGAAGGCGGCCACCAAAAGAAGCCATGCATGAATTGCAGTACTTAGCTAGCGTGGGCTGGCATCACTTAGTGTATGACTGGGAAATGGCACTGCGCAAAAATGTTGGCAGCATACTGGTTACCGGTGCAGAACTAAATCATGACCGTCCAGAGCGCCAGGAAACCATGCGCCTAATCCATACGACTATTGGTCACGATAAAATACCGCTTATCAACGAAAACGATAGTGTTACGCACAAGGAAATTACTTTTGGTGGCAATGATATATTGGCGGCCCAAGTGGCAGCTTGCATGGCTAAATCAAACTTGTTTGGTGATGATATACGGCTGTTTCTGATGACCGATGTAAATGGTGTGTACGAAGATCCGGAAGATGCTGAGACGCGAATTCCGGTGATTCTTGAAACTGACGAATACCGACGCGTGGCCGGTGGTTCTCAGTCTGCCCGAACAATTGGTGGCATGCTGGCAAAGTTCGACGCGGCTGACATCGCCAACAATGCCGGCGTGCCGATGTGGGTTTTTAATCCTTTGATGGGCAGCAAAGCCGACGCCGTAGCCGGCAAAATCGGCACTTATTTTCCAGCAATAAGCTAAACATAGTAAAATGGTGGGCATGAGACTGTCCCAGTTATTTACCAAAACCAGCAAAACCGTGCCGGCTGACGAAACGGCCAAAAATGCCCAGTTGCTGATCCGGGCCGGCTACGTTTACAAAGAAATGGCCGGTGTTTACGCCTATCTGCCGCTAGGACTCCGAGTCGTCGAAAACATCAAGCAAATCGTCCGCGAAGAAATGAATATGGTCGGTGGGCAAGAGCTGATCATGACCAACTTGCAGCGACCGGAATTGTGGCAGCAAACGACGCGCTGGGATGATGAAATTGTCGACATTTGGTTCAAGACGAAGCTAAAAGACGATACTGAAATCGGCCTGGCCTGGAGCCACGAAGAGCCAATCATGCAGATGATGCAGCAGTTCGTGCAAAGCTATAAAGACTTGCCGACGGCCGTTTACCAGTTCCAAACCAAATTGCGTAACGAACTGCGCGCCAAGAGTGGCGTCATGCGCGGCCGCGAATTTGTGATGAAAGACATGTACTCATTGCACGCCAGCGCCGAAGACCTGGATGCTTACTACAACCAGGTAATGGAAGCCTACAAGCGGGTGTTTGATCGGCTTGGACTCGGCAATGACACTTACGTAACGTTCGCCAGCGGCGGCGCGTTCACGAAGTTCAGCCACGAGTTCCAAACTATCTGTGACGCTGGCGAAGACGTGCTGTACGTGCACCGCGGCAAAAACATTGCTGTCAACGAAGAAGTCCTGGACGAAGCCGTCAAAGAACTGGGCATCAACAAGGACGAACTGGAAAAAGTGAAAAGCGCCGAAGTCGGTAATATCTTCAACTTTGGCACTGACAAATCCGAAGCCCTTGGCATCAAATTCGTTAACGAAAAAGGTGAACAGCAGCCAATCTACCTGGCGTCTTACGGCATTGGCATTACGCGTTTGGTAGGGGTAATCGCCGAAAAATTGTCGGACGACAAGGGCCTGGTGTGGCCGGAAGCGGTGGCGCCCGCCAAAGTCTATTTGGCCCGTCTGGGTGACAGCGATGAAGTCGTTGATCAAGCCGACGAATTATATGACCGTTTGACGGAAAGCGACGTTGAGGTATTATATGACGACCGCGACGTGCGGGCCGGCGAAAAGTTCGCCGACGCCGATCTGTTGGGCATTCCGTACCGCGTAGTGATTAGTGATAAGACTGTGGCCAGCCAGCAGTATGAATTCAAAGCCCGCAAGTCGGATGACAGTCAACTGGTAGGTCTGGCCGAGCTGCTAGACAAATTCGGTATCGCTGAATAAAAGTTTGCGATATAATTAACCTAAATTTATAAGATCCAAGAACTAATTCGAGGACAGGAGGTGTGACCATGAAGAAGTTGTTCCGTTTGACCCAAGCCGGCGTTGATGAACTACAGGCCGAGCTGGACGTATTGCTAGCCAAGCGACCAGAGATCGCCGACGCAATTAAGACCGCCCGCGAACTTGGCGACTTGGCCGAAAACTCCGAATACCAGGCAGCTATGGCCGAGAAAGACCGCAACGAGGCCCGTGTCAGCGAGATTGAAGGTATTTTGGCAAACGTCGAAATCATCAAGAAACCGCGCGGCGGCAAGCAAGTCCAGCTTGGCTCGGTAGTTTCTTTGAAAGGTGACGGCAAAGCCCGTGAATTCCAAATTGTCGGCACCGTAGAAGCCGATCCACTGGAAGGTAAAATCAGCGACGAATCGCCAATTGGCCAAGCTTTGCTGGGCAAAAAAGAAGGCGACTCCGTCGAAATCGTCACGCCCACCGACACCAGCAAATACAAAGTCGTCAGCATTAGCTAGAAGACGCCTCTTAGTCTTGTCATCCTCGCGAATGCGGGGACCCAGAATGTTTTTGTGTTTTTCTGGATCCCCGATCGGTGTCGGGGAGGACAATGTGGCTAACAGATCAAAACTTCGGTATACTTACAGACAATGACCGACCCAGAGGACTTTCATCACTACAAGGGCAGCAAGTTAACGCCGGCCGAAAAGGTCGAGCGTCGATTCGTTGAGCTAATTCTGGCATCTAATATATCGGATGACCAGCGAGCGAGTTCGCTGGTATGGGAACTTAAGCATTCATCAGGGTGTTGCCAGATAGCTCGTATTCTGGCGCAAAAGCGTGGACTCAACATTGAAACTGGGGAAGTAGCGTGCCTGTTACACGACATATATGTTGCTCTTGAAGGTAAGGCCGAACGTCATGCGGTGCTTGGTGCGCCGATGGCCGAGAAATTACTCAACGAAGTCGGCGGTTTTAACCCTGAGCAAATCGCAACCATCGTGAATGCAATTGCCCACCACAGCGAAAAGGATATTTATAGCGACGATCCTTATGTGGAGCTGGTGAAAGATGTTGATGTGTTTGACTGCTCACTTTATAAAGGGGCAGAAAACTATTACCGTATTCACAAATCACCGGAGATGCTGGAGCAATATGTAAAACGGGTGCGTGGTGTGCGTAAGGAGTTGGGACTGTCACCAGAGGATGTATTTAGGGCATGAGCTACGTTAGGCCACTAAGTGATGTTGGTGGCGAGGACAGCCTACAAATCGGTGGCAAAGCAGCAAATCTCGCCAAGTTAGTGCAAGCTGGATTGCCGGTGCCAAAGGGCTTTGCGGTTGGTCTCGAATCGTTCGATAAACAGGGCAGGCTGAAAGAAGAAACCGTTAAACAGATACCGACTCTGCTGGATAGTGCCAAACTTTACGCCGTACGGTCTTCGGCTTTATCTGAAGATGCCGAAGGGGCGTCGTGGGCAGGTCAGTTTGAAACATTCTTAGATACCAAACCAGAAAACGTGATCGCCAAAATTGAAGAATGCCACAACTCGGCCAAAAAAAGAGCTGTGGCATACGCCGAAGATAAGCAAACTGGCAGTTTTGACATTGCAGTCGTAGTTCAGGAAATGCTCAAACCGGAATATGCTGGCGTACTGTTTACCAAAGATCCGCTGACGGGAAAAGACCAACTAATTACCGAATACGTGGCTGGTCTTGGTGAGGAATTGGTAAGTGGGCGAGCCGATCCGAAGCGTATTGTGCTTACCGGCGCCGACGTATCAGCGCCATTCGACACTAAGCAGCTGATTGATTTGGCTAAAAACGTTGAGCAGCTTTTTGGATTGCCCCAAGATATCGAATGGGTTTGGGCGGAACAGAAAATCTGGCTGGTTCAGGCCCGGCCAATTACGGTCACTCAGCAAGTAGCAAAAGGCTACAACATTGGAGAACCCGAAGATTTATTTTATTGGGGTCCAGCGCGCACCAAGCCGATGTATATGAGTGATTGGCTGACGGCTAATTCGCTGTTTTTTAAGATGATGGCGAACGATCCACAGTTGCCGACGCCGCCAAAATCTTTAGTACTGTATTACGACAACAAGATGGTTTACCTCAGCGACGCTGCTGACTTTGGAAGTTGGTGCGAAGCCACTTTTGTAGCCTACAAAGCCGCCAATCGGCTGGCCAATGATAAAGCGCATTGGGCTGAAACTGCTAAGAGCCTAGCCGAGTTAGATGGCCAAGCTTTTGAGCTGGCGATTATTGAGGCTTGGAAAGCAACTATATTTGCCGAGTTTGCACTATATGGCGCCGAAAGTAGCATTGCTAAACAACTAGCACGTTTGGATGCTGAAGATCGCCAAGCGGTATGGGGGGCTTTTACGGTTCCCGATAACTCAACTTTTTTGGCACGAATTGACGCCGAACTGGCACAGACCAAAGACCCGGCAGCAATTGCCAAGAAATATCCGTGGATTCAAGACGGATATGACGGAGTGGTTGATGCGGCCGAGTCATATTTTGCGGCAAGGCTCAAAATTGTTGAATACGAAGATTTTACACCGACAGACTATGCTTCAAAAAGGGAAATGCTGATCGCCAAACTAAAGCTCACTGAGGATGAAGTTGAGGCGTTAACGCTGGCCCGTGAACTAGCTGAATTCATGGACGATCGCAAAGCCTGGATGATGCAAACTCGCCGGCTAATCAAGCGTTCGGTTGGTGACGTAGAACATGGCTGGTTTTTCGATAACGGCAAAGAGGCTAATCTCTCGGCCGAAGAAGTTGAACAGCTATGGGAGCGCTATATTGACTTCAAAGTTTCCAGCAACGCTGTGAACGGAATCGTGGCTAGTAATGGCGGCCGGCATTTTGTAAACGGCGAAGTTGTGGTTGTTGGCAGTCCAGCCGACTCGATTGAACAAGGCAAAATTCTGGTCGTGCCTTCGACTAGCCCAAGCTATGTGCCGCTGATGCGTAAAGCCAAGGCACTGATTACCGATCATGGTGGCATGATGTCGCACGCCGCAATTGTGGCACGGGAATTCAACCTGCCTTGCATAGTCGGCACTAAACAGGCCACTAAAGTACTCCAAACTGGCGACAAAGTTATTCTGGACCTCATCAAAGGCGAAGTTAACCGCTAACTCATCTGGCTAACAGATGGAGTTTCAGATATACTGGATAAATTATGCAGTGGCTGAACCAAATTGCTGATGAGCTGGAACAGCGTCATCCTGACGGCGAGATTCTGATTGAGTCTGGTGGCAGTCCGAGTGGAACCTATCACCTGGGTCACATGAGAGAGCTTATTATTTGCGATGCTATTTTGCTGGAGTTGCAAAAGCGTGGCCGTCAGGCAAAACACATTTACTACACCGACAACCTGGATGCTTTTCGCAAAGTTCCAGCAAATGTGCCGGCAGATTATGAACAATATTTGGGAATGCCTTTGTGCGATGTGCCGGCACCAGACGGCGAAAGTGAGTCATATGGAGAGCAGTTTTTAGCTGGTTTGATCGAGGCTTGCCAAGACCTTAATGTCGACGTCGAATTCATTCGCTCGCACGAAAAATACCGTAGTGGTGTAATGGTGCCGGTAATCGAGCGCTGTCTAGAGCGTGTGCCGCAGATCAAACAGGCACTTGAAACGGTTTCCAATCGACAGCTGCCGGATAATTGGACACCAATCCAAGTTATGGATCGGGGTCGTTTGAAAAACCGGGCGTTTGTTAGTATCGATGAGCAAGCCAAAACCATAACGTACAAAGATGCCGACGATACTGAGCAAACCGTGGCTTACGACAAAGGTGAAGTCAAAGTAGACTGGCGGTTGGATTGGCCGGGACGCTGGTGGCTGCTAAAAGTAGACGTAGAGCCATTTGGCCGCGAACACGCGAGTGCCGGGGGTTCCTATGACACCGGCGTCAAAATTATGCAGGACGTTTATGAAGGCGACGCACCGCTGCCAGTTCCGTATGATTCGGTTCATATGTCGGGCGACACTAAAAAAATGAGTGCCAGCAAGGGCACGGCCATCAGCGCTAACGAAGGCTTGGAACTGATGCCAGCCGAAGTTATTCGGTACTTTATGCTGCGCGGTCCTCTGAATCGTCCGGCGTTTTTTGATCCGGTAAACGGCGTGACGCAGTTGATTGACGAGTTTGCAGCGCTGCTCGCAAAGACCGACAAGTCAGACTACGACCAGCGATTGCTGTTTGTGTGTAACCGCGGTTCTGAAGAAAAAACTGTTAGCCGCGTGCCGTTTAGTTTGCTGGTGGCCAGCTACCAGGCGGCGCTGAAAGATGCCGACAAGACTTTGGAAATCCTCAGTCGCAGCGAGTACGCGGAGCTTGCCATCCAGGACGCCCAAGTCATTAAAGCCGAGCTGAAGTTCATCGACGCTTGGCTGCAAAAACGAGCACCCGAAGATGTCAAATTTGCACTGGCAGAGCAGGTAAATGCTGATGATTTTTCTGACGAAGAAAAGGCTTTTTTGGCTAAACTAGCTGAAGTTATCGCAGAAGCGCCGGATGATGCCGACGGCGGCTGGTTCCACCAGGCCGTTTATGATCTTAAAGACACAGTTGGTTTAGAACCAAAAGCCATGTTTGGCACGCTATACCGCGCCCTGATCGGCAAAACATCTGGCCCACGAGCCGGCTGGTTCCTGAGTATTTTGCCACGTGATTGGCTGCTGAGCAGATTACGCTTAGAAGACTAAGCTTGCCAGAAAAGGCTTATGCTATACAATGTATAGCTATGATCGACGTTTCTAACGATGAATTCCAAAAATTGATTG
>DASZPJ010000017.1:0-2994 GCA_035550295.1 Saccharimonadales bacterium (SeqCode) | reverse complement strand
GTAAAATCATGCGCCTGATGGAAGCGTTGGAAGATCTCGACGATGTATCCACCACTCACGTCAACTTCGACATCGACGAAAGTTTAATTACATGAGCTACGACGCCGAGCTCGCCTTTGCCAAAGAATTGGCACTGGAGGCCGGCGGGATTATGCAGCAATATTTTCGGTCGGAAGAACTTAACACTACGTGGAAGTCAGACAAGACACCGTTAACGGTGGCTGACACCACCATCAACAAATTAGTAATCGAGCGGGTCAAAGCAAAATTCCCCGAACATGGAGTGCTCGGCGAAGAAGAAAGCTACGAACCGGATCGCGACTGGGTGTGGGTTTGCGATCCAATAGATGGAACCGTGCCTTTTAGTGTCGGCATTCCGGCCAGCACGTTTTTGCTGGCTTTAGTCGATCGTGCGGATGGCCAGCCGGTAGCGGCCGTGGTTTACGATCCGTATCTTGGCCACTTGTACACGGCGACGAAAGGCGGCGGGGCTTTCCTGAACGACCAACCACTCAAGGGCTCGGCTACCAAGCATATGTCGCCCGGCTATGTTTCGATTTATGGCGGTGCCGCAAAGCGTGACAAAATTGATTACCACCCGGGCCAATTACTGGATGACTTAAGGGAAAACGGCACACGCAACATCAGCCTGGCATCGGGCGCTTACACGTTTGTAAAAATTGCCGAAGGCACATTTTTGGCGGGCGTAATAGGTGAACCGGGTTTTGCCTGGGATGTTGCCGCGCCCTGCCTAATCGTCCGCGAAGCCGGCGGTATAGTTACGGACTTAGCGGGCAGCCAGCGACGCTTTGACGAAAACGGCTTCGGCTGCGTTTTTGCGGCCAACAAGTCGATTCATCAGCAAATGCTGGCCTTGATCAAAGGTGATTAACAGGGCTACTGTGCTAGTATGAAGCTATGCTCAAACGTCTGGTCCGACACCGGTTATTCCAAGCCTTCGTGGCCTTCGTTTTGCTGATGGCTGTAGTCGCCGCACCTATCAGGCATGACTATTTGTACGATAAATACCCAGGCAACTGCGATAAAGATTGCGGCTATGGCCAGCAGACAACAACGGTCAAATATGGCATGCCATTTAGCTGGACCAGCTTAACCAAAACCGTTAGTGTTTACGACAAGCACATTGTCAGTAGGCAAACTTCACGCCAAATCAAAAATTTAGGGTTAGACCTCGGGATTTACATCATGGTTGTCATAGGCTGGCTGGTTGTTAGCCGTAAAACTATAGCGGGGTTGCATGCGAATTTTAGGTATTGATCCTGGCACCGGCATCTTGGGGTTTGGCGTAATAGATGTCGACCGCGGTAAAGCCCAGTTGGTTGACGCCGGCGTTATCCGCACACCAGTTAAAGAAGATGATGCTGTCCGTTTGCAAACCATTTTCGAAGAACTTAGCGATATCATTTCGGAAACAAAACCCCAGCAAATGTCAGTCGAAAAGCTGTTCTTCGCCCAAAACGTCACAACTGCTATGACTGTTGCCCAAGCCCGTGGCGTGGTGCTATTGTGCGGCAAACAGGCAGGAATGGAGATTTTTGAATACACACCGCTGCAGATCAAACAGGCTTTGACTGGCTACGGCCGGGCCGAGAAGAAACAGATCCAGGAAATGGTCCGTGTAATATTGCAGCTCAAAGACGTCCCGAAACCGGATGACTGTGCTGACGCCTTGGCGGCAGCGATCACGCACTCAATGACTATGCGCTAAGAGCAGGTTTGACCGTCAGGGTTCTGTTCGGTGAAGTTACGGATGGCTTTTACGACTTGTCCGCTGGGTTCAAGGTTTTCCCAGAAATTGACTTGGCTACGGCTGATGGTCATGTCGTCTTCAGGCGCATGCAATTCACAGCCAAGCTTAACCAATGAAACACTGTCATTACTGTCGCTGCTTTGCTGTATATCAGCCGAGCTTTTGCCGCCGTTTTGCAGGTAGTAAATATCGGTTAATTTTACGTATTGCGAATTCAGGATACTGAGTTTACCAAAATAAACCTGGCCGCTGGTCAAGAAGACGGCTTGGTATTTTTTGCCGTCAATGGTGTCGTTGACATCACTTGCCTGGTTGTTGACTTGGGATAGCTGGCCCTGGACGTTAGTAAGTTGCTGTCTCAGCGATCCAACCTGGTTGCTATTTAGAATGTAAACCACGAACAGTCCAACCAACAGCAGGCAGCCGGCAATTGGAATAAGCGGCAATTTGGCGGATTGTTTGGGGCGGGATGAAACTACAGCCGCGGCGGGCTTTGGCGTGCTTGCATGTGGATCAACAGATGGTTCCATATGATGCAAAGTATAAAACTCCATTGTTGCAAACACAAGCGTTTTACCTGAGAGTTTCTAATTATGGGATAATGAGATATGCGCAAGCAGCAGCAAATTTGGCTGAACGAACATGAGTCGCAGGACACCTTGCCGGCTTTAGCCGAATCCGAGCCATCGAGTACTGTCATCCAATTTGTTGAATATTTGAAACAACAAAACATCCAGATCAAAGGTTCCGCAATCGACATTGGTTGTGGACGTGGCCGCAACGCTGTTTATTTGGCCGTACAGGGGTTTGAAGTTTATGCAGTTGATTACATCGAACCGGCCTTGGAAGCAGCTCAAGTTCTTGCCAACACAAAAGGACAAACTGGTCGGATTAATTTTGAAGCAGCCGAGATCGATCAAGTCTGGCCATTTGCTGATAATTTTTTCGAGGTGGCAATTGATTGCTTTTCTTCGATCGATATCGAAACTAAAACCGGTCGAGAAATCTATCGTGATGAACTTTTGCGGACTTTAAAGCCCGGTGGCTATGCCATGGTTGCGGTAGTTTCTGCTGATGATGAGTTTGAAAAGCAAGCTAACCCCGGCTCAGAACCAAATAGCGTGATTTGGCCGGAAAATGGCAAATTCCAGAAAAATTACGACGAAAAAGAACTGCGCGAATTCTACAAAGGCTTTAAAATCCTAAAACTTAACAAGGTAAGA
>DASZPJ010000016.1:0-21058 GCA_035550295.1 Saccharimonadales bacterium (SeqCode) | reverse complement strand
TGCCTTCAGCGACTTTAACATTGAGCAATACTGCTTTCAGTCCGCGCAAAGTTGTCGCCTTGACGCTGTCGCCAGCCAACAATGCCGTTTTGATGTCTTGTTCGAGTTGTTCTTCAATCGTCATAGTTACAAATTATAACCTATCAGCGGTCTTTGTAAGATCGCTAAATGTGCCGGCCAAGTCAGTGCTATTTTTGGCCGAGCTTGAGTTTCTTGATCTTGATGGCTTTTCGTTCCGTGCGGATGATAGCTTTGCGACGGCGTTCAGCCTTGCTGATATCCTTCTGGAAGTACTGGCCGGATTTGACGACAGCAATCGCACCGGACTGTTGCACCTTGCGATTGAAGCGGCGCAGCAAGTTCTCGGTCGACTCTTTGGCGTCTTTACGTGTAACTTGAATCATAGGGTTTTATTCTACCCGACAGAGGTAACTTTTGCAAGACTTAAGATTGATCAACTTCAAATACGCCAAAAGAACGGCCAGCATTTTGCTGAGTGGATGCTGTTTTCGATGAAACGTGAGCACTGAGCCGAATCGTACTGAAGGTAGGGTGAGACGAAGAGCGGAGCGGTTCGCGGAAAATGCGCCGCTCAGGAAATGCTATCCAGTAACTCGTTTCTGTTGTGCTGAGCGCTGCGACTTTAGAACAATACTTTGAAGCTCCCGGAAGATCGGGAACTGCTTATTCGTAGAATAAACCTTGGTGTTGCCCTGCCGTTCGCTGACCAAAAATCCAACTTTTTCCAGGCGCTTAAGCTCGCGCTGAATGTTGCCGGCATCTTCTTTTATCAGTTTGGCCAAGCCACGGACGTGTGTTTTAAAGTCCGGATATTTAGCGTAGATGACGATGATTTTTCGTCGTACGCGTGAAGTGATGAATATGTCGAGCATGTTTACCCCCAAACTCCTTATTGTTATCAGAACAACGTTAATTTGTAGTATAGACCGCTCCAAAAAGTTTGGCAATACTTAAATTTTAAAATTTTTGTGACGTAGTAAATAGACTGGCTGGACTATACTGTAACCATGTACTTCCATCAGGTTTGGGTGAGGTCCAGCCGCTACCATGGCAGCGAGCCGCTAACCTATAGTTCCAAGGCCAAATTGGCCACCGGCAGCATCGTGCAGGTTGAGCTCCAGCATGAGCTGGTTTTGGGGGTAGTTAGCGGCACGGCCAGCCAACCCCGCTTCCAAACCAAGCCAGTCGCACGGGTTTTTGACCTGCCAGTAGTGCCCGCCCATCTCTTGAAATTAGCGTCTTGGTTGCAATCCTACTACCCGGCGCCAGTTGGCCTCATTACCCAGCAATTGGTACCTAGCAGCTTCTCGGAAAAGCAGCTAGCAGCCGAGCCAAGAGCCAAGAACCAAGAACCAAGAACGGCAAAATTGCCGCCGCTAACGACCGACCAGCAAGCCGCCCTGGATGCCATGGTAACCACGGATACGTATTTGCTGCATGGGGTAACCGGCAGTGGCAAGACGCGCTTATACATAGAATTATCCCTGTTAGCGTGGCAAAACGGCCAGTCATCTATTATCTTGACGCCGGAAATCAGCCTGACCACACAGCTTTCTAATAGCTTACGCGAAGTTTACGGCGATGCCGTCATTACATTACACTCGCAGCAAACTCCAGCCGAACACCAGGCAGCTTGGCTACGTTGCTTGCGATCGGACAAGCCAGTAATTGTGGTTGGACCGCGCTCGGCATTATTCAGTCCGCTGCAAAAACTTGGCTTGATTGTGCTGGACGAATCACATGAAACGGCCTACAAACAGCAACAAGCGCCGCAATACCAGACCGGCCGGGTGGCTTCATATTTGGCAAAAATTGCTCACGCCAGCCTGGTTTTAGGTTCGGCTACTCCCAGCGTCAGTGACTACTACCTGGCTGAACAAAAAAATAAACCAATCATTGAATTAAAAAGTTTGGCTCGGCCTTCAGAACAACCACAAGCGCCTGAAATAACAGTGGTGGATCGCAAGGACATGAGTTTGTTCAGCCGCTCACCATATCTCAGCCAACCGCTCATCCATGCCGTCGAAAAAGCCTTAAAGAGCAATGAACAAAGCCTGCTGTACCTAAATCGTCGCGGCACGGCGCGCTTAATTTTGTGCGAGCACTGCGGCTGGCAAGCGGCCTGCCCGCACTGCGACGTGCCGCTGACATACCATGGCGATACGCACTCCGCCCGCTGCCATAGCTGCAACCATCACCAGCCCGTGCCAAGTAGCTGCCCTGGCTGCGGCCATCCCGGCCTTATATATAAGACAGCCGGCACCAAAGCGATTGCCGACGAAGTCCAGAAGCTTTTCCCGGGCGCCCGAATTGCCCGCTTTGACACTGACAACCTGAAAGCCGACCGATTCGAGCAACACTATGATTCAGTTAAGGCTGGCGAGATCGACATCTTAGTCGGCACGCAGCTGCTGGCCAAAGGGCTGGATCTTCCCCGGCTCAGCACTGTCGGCGTACTACTGGCAGACACCAGTCTTTACCTGCCGGATTTTTCGGCCGAAGAACGAACTTTCCAATTGCTAACCCAGGTGCTTGGTCGCATTGGCCGTGGCCACGTGGCCGGCAGCGCGATTGTGCAGACTTACCATCCGGAGCATCCAATCATCCTCGACGCCATTAACGGCTACTACGAGCACTTCTATAAAACCGAGCTGGAAGAACGCAAAAAGTTCCTGTTCCCCCCATTTTGCTATCTGTTAAAGCTGACTGTTAGGCGCGCCAGCGTTGCTTCTGCCGAATCAGCTGCACTGGCACTGAAATCAGAAATTGAACGCTCTGGCTATAAAGTCCGGGTTGAAGGCCCGGCCCCATCTTTTTATGAAAAGCTTCATAATAAATACCAGTGGCAACTGGTGGTCAAAGCCTTCAACCGCAACGAACTGCTCAGAATCATCACCGCCCTGCCCAGCGGTTGGTCATATGATTTAGATCCTCTCGACCTGCTTTAAAACCAATCTGTTATACTAGTTGAGATTATGACCAAAGACGACATTATTGCCCTGCCCAATCCGCACCTGCGCCAGAAATCCAAGCGCGTTGGCGTGATCACCGACGAGATTTTACAGATTGTGCAGGATATGAAAGACGCGACCATCAACTGGGACCAAAGCCGTGACCACGAAGTAGGCGTGGCCTTGGCAGCCGTTCAGGTAGATCACCTGTATAAGATCGTTGTCGTCCGCAATAACTTCGACGACAAAGACGACCACAGCTTCACAACTTTCATCAACCCCGAAATCACCAAGCGCGAAGGTGAGATGATTGAAGACTTTGAAGGCTGCCTGAGCGTGCCGAATGTTTACGGCAAGGTACCACGACATGCCAAGGTCAAGGTTAAGGCCCTGGACGAAGACGGCAAGGCCTTCCGGGTGACGGCCGAAGGGTTTTTGGCGCGCATCTTCCAGCACGAAATTGACCACTGTAACGGCATCGTGTTCATCGACCATATCAAGGGCCAGCCCAAGTCTTTTTACAGGTTGACCGAAGAAGGAAAGTTGGAAGCCCTGGATTATAAAAAAGATATCGAAAATAACGCGGACTTGTGGGACTAAATATATGGATCCTAGCGCGCACCGCTTAATATTCTTCGGCAATGAACGACTGGCCACTGGCGTAACTACAGATGTACCTGTGTTACGGGCATTGCTGGCCGCCGGTTATAATATTCCGGCCGTAGTGGTCGCCCAAAACGATATGGGCCCGTCACGTTCAGCGCGGGACCTGGAAATCATCGCGTTGGCCGAAGAGCATGGTATGCAAATATTGATGCCTGGAAACGGTGCCGATCTAGCCGGCCAGCTAACTGGCTTCGGCGCTGAGACCGGCGTATTAGTCGCTTATGGCAAGCTTTTGCCGCAGTCGGTAATCGATCTTTTCCCTAAAGGAATAGTCAACCTGCACCCCTCACTACTACCCAAACACCGCGGCCCCACCCCTATCGAACACGCTATTTTGAATGCTGAGGCCGAAACTGGCGTGTCGTTGATGCAGTTGTCGGCAGCCATGGACAGCGGCGATATTTACGTCCAGCAGGTACAAGTCCTGGAGGGTAATGAGACCAAGCAAGAGCTGGTTGACCAACTGGGTTTGCTTGGTGCCCATCTGTTAGTCGAGCACTTGCCAGCAATTATTGAGGGATCGATGAAGCCCGAACCCCAGGACGAGCAGCTAGCTACCTACGACCACCGCCTAGAAAAAGGTGATGGCCAGCTAAACTTTAAGTTGCCGGCTAGTTTATTAGTTCGCCAAGTCCGGGCCTACGCCGGCTGGCCACGTAGCCGAACCCAACTAAAAGGTATCGATGTCATAATCACACAGGCTCATTCCGCTTCTGGAACGGGAGAAGTTGGTAACCTTTGCCTAGATGATCATCTTTTGGGAATTTATACGCCCGATGGTGTTTTGATGGTCGACAAATTGATCCCTGCCGGCAAATCTGAAATGTCAGCCACCGATTTTCGGAATGGCTACCAGCTATAGGTTTTTTAGGACTTCCGAGGTTATTTGGCAGTAACGCTTCATAAAGTCACGTTGGCCTTCGCTAAGTAGATTGTCGTATTGGTAGTAACAAAACATCAGCGCACCGCCGTGCGGAATGTCCAACGGGTAGATTATAGTCCGCGAGATGCCGCTGTTGGCTTGGTTTAGATTGGTCTTAACCGGATCGGCCCAGCTGCGGCGTAAAGTTCGCCAGTCGGTTGTTTCTTGGGGCTGACCCGTGCTGATAGCTTCCACTATGGTGTTGTCAGTGTCTTTTGCCAGCGACAGTTTGAACTGTGAGGGGCTAAACTTATAGCCACTGACAGACATTTCGTAATATTCGGTATCCGAAACACCAGACAGCTGCACGGTGTCGCCATCTTCAGCCACGATATATAGCACAATAAAACCCAAAAACAGATAAGCTGCCGCTAAGGGCTGATGGAATGGTTCGTTGACGATGGCCTTAGGTAGGGATTTTTTTGAGTGAGTTGCCTGCAGGGCTTTTGTAAGCTGTGAGAAGTTTATGACTTGCTGATTAGCAGCTGGCATATGTAGCCATTATATCAAGCGCGACTAATAAATAGCTAATTAGCCGACGATCGGACCGGCCGGTGGCTGGGTCTGGTCGATTGGAAAGTCGGGGCTTGGAGCGGCCGGCGGCATCGGTGTGACAGGCGGCACCTGCGCCGGGGGGGCAGGAGTCACTGGTGCAGCTGGAGTTGGCGTAGCGGCTGGTGGCGAAACGAATGATGATGAAGCCGGTGCGCCATTCATAGGGTCGATCACTGGAGCGGCGACTGGCTGAACCGGTGCTGCCGGGGCCACTGGCGCGGCTGGTTGTGGCTGTGTTTGGGCCGCAATAGGCTGGGCTGCTGCGCTCATGGGATCCGCGCTTGGAGGTGCGACTGGGGCTGGCGCTTGGGCTGGATCAACCGGCATAGCTGGCTGGGCTGGCGCAGCGGATTGGCCGGCTGCAGCCTGGCTGGCAGCCAAAATTTGCGGCGCCGCCTGGCCAACTTCACTCTTTAATTTGTCAAATTCCTGCTGGACGATATCTTTGTAATTCGGGAAGTTGGTTTCCAGCCACTTAAAGGCACCGGCGTCATCTTTGGCTTCAAAGTACTGCTCAAACTCATCGAGCTGTTGGTTCGTCATTTGGTCAGCCAAACGGATACCAACCCGCATCTCTAATGTTTCGTAAATATGGCGTAAAAAGCTATTCTTTTCGGCTTCCGGTAAATTGCCGAGACCCAGTTCAACCAGTAAATTGTTATCAATTTTTAGCATAATCTTATTGTAGCATCCTCAGGCTCTAGAGTGTGCGCTGTTTGGCTTCTTGGGTGTAAACCTCGACGCGATCCCCTTCTGCTAGCTCCAAGCGTTTGGTAGTGGTCAAGCTCATGCCGCACATTTCGCCTTCTACGATGTCTTGGGCTAGGGCCGGACCGCGGCGCAGCTCCACCAATTGGCCTTCGCCAATCTGTTCTTTGTCACGGAAAACGCGTACCAAGGCCGGCGCCACCAGTTTGCCTTTGGTGACTTCGCCGCCACAAATAACTTCGGTTTTGGTGGTTTTGAAGATGCCTTTGACGACCAGGCGGCCAAGTTCCGTTTCGACGATTTCCGGGCTAAGCAGCCGTTCCAGTTCGGCCTTAACGTCATCGATTAGCTCATAAATAACTTTATACAGGCGAACCTGGACTTTGTCGCGGCCGGCTTGTTGGCGGCTGCTGGTGGGCAGCTCAACGTGGAAACCATAAACTATCGAGCCGGTGCTGTGTGCCAAATGCAGGTCGTTTTCGCTAACAGCGCCGATACCAGAACCGACAATGCGCACCGAAACTTCATCGGTGTCCATGGCTTTGAGACTGTCAATTACAGAGGTCAGTGAACCTTGTACATCGGCTTTAACGATGATGTTTAGTTCTTGCAATTTATTATCGCGGTTGATCAGGCGGATCAATTCCGAACTGCCAATATCCATTCGGCCGCCGCTGGCTGACTTATCATTTTGAGCAGAAGTTGCTTGGGCGCGAGCCGTTTTTTCGTCGGCTACGACACTAAATTCATCACCAAATTCCGGCAAGGTCTTGAAGCCGGTAATGGTGACGGGCGTTGACGGTGTGGCTGATTTTAGGGCTTTGCCTTCGGTGGTTTCGAGGTTGCGAACTTTGGCGTAAGCGCTGCCAGCGACCAGGAATTGGCCTGGTTTAAGGGTACCGGCTTCTATTAAAGCGTTGGCGACCGGGCCGCGGCCTTGTTCGACGTGGGCTTCGATGATCAAGCCTTTGGCGGGTACATCGGTGTCGGCTTTGAGTTCTTCGACATCGGTAACCAGCAAGATCATGTCCAAAAGCGCCGGGATTCCTTCTTCTGTTTTAGCCGAAACCGGCATCACGATTGTGTCGCCACCCCACTCTTCGGTCAACAAATCGTGTTCGGAGAGTTGTTGCTTCAACCTGTTGATGTCGGCGCCTTCTTTGTCCATTTTGTTGGCGGCCACCAAAATCTTGACTCCGGCCTTACGGGCAAAGCGGATGGCTTCAATTGTCTGCGGTTTGATGCCGTCGTCAGCCGCTACGACAATTACGACTATATCTGTTAGGAGCGCGCCGTGTTCGCGAATCGCGGCAAAGGCTTCGTGGCCAGGTGTGTCCAAAAAGGTAATGCTGCGGCCGTTGTGTTGGACTTGGTAAGCAGAAATGTGTTGGGTGATGCCACCGGCTTCGCCTTCGGCAACTTTGGCGCCACGAATGGCGTCGAGCAACGAGGTTTTACCATGGTCAACATGACCCATCACCGCCACAACTGGCGGCCGGGCTTCGGCCTTGTCGCTGGCTTCTGGCTTGGCATGGGTGGGCGCGGCAGCTTCCGAAGCTTTACGCTTTGTTAGCTGTAAACCGAGGTCTAATTCTTCAACGATGATCTGCGCCGTATCAAAATCAATCCGCTCATTAATGGTGGCCATGACCCCGTTCTTCATCAACTCGCCAATCAGGCGTGAAGCTGGAATCGACAATCGTTCAGCCAGGGTGCCGACGGTGATCATGTCTTCGATTTCGATGGTTGTTGTCTGGTCTTCGCTTGTGTCGTCTGCCATGATCATCGTCCTTTCTGGCTCGTTCGAGCCGGTTGCTTAAATCTTCATCTTATTTCTTCGGCTTGGAAGCTTTGGTTTTAGCTTCTTTGAGTGACAGTGCAATTTTGCGGTTTTCGGTGTCGATGTCGAGCACCTTGAACTGCTTCTTCTCATTCAGTTGGAACAATTTTTCCGGGTCCACACCTTCGTCATCGCCCATTTCACTGACGTGGACCAGGGCTTCAACGCTTGGGCTGATCTGTACGAAAGCGCCAAACGGCGTGATGCGCGTCACCTTGCCTTCGACCATATCGCCAGCCTTGAAGGCTTTGACTTGCTCGAGCCATGGGTCTTCCTGCATTTGCTTGAGGCTTAGTGACAGGCGGTCTTTGTCGATGGCGATGATCTTGGCTTTGACTTCTTCGCCAACTTTAACGTAGTTGCGTGGGTTGTCAACGCGTTCCCAGCTGATTTCACTGATGTGGATCAGGCCTTCGATACCGTCAACATTAACGAACGCACCGAAGTCAATCACGCCGGTTACGACGCCTTCGACGACGTCACCGACTTTCAGCTTCGAGAATCGGGCGGACATGTCGTCTTTGACGGCTTCTTTTTCGCTGAAGATCAGTTTGTTGTCTTTGCGGCTGACATCCAGAACACGAACCCGCAGCGGCTGGTTGGTAAGCGCGTGCAGCTTCTGCAAAATTTCGTCCTTGTCGGCACCGCTAACCCGTGGGTAGTGGCCGGCAGCCAGCTGTGACACTGGCAAAAAGCCGCGAATGCCTTCCAGTTCGACCAGCAAACCGCCACGGTTGGCGTCGTAGGCCACAACTTCGACAATTTCGTTGGCTTCGTGGATGCGTTGCAGTTCGTCCCAACCACGATCTTTGACGGCCCGCTTCATGCTGAGCAGGGCGTGGCCTTCGTCCATTTCCGGGTCGATCACACTCACGGTGACTGTTTGGCCTTCTTCCAGGTTTTGACCGTAGCCAATTTCCCGGCGCATGACCACCCCTACGCCGCGGGCGCCCAAGTCAATCCAGACCTCGTTTTTCTTTACGGCTGTAACTGTTCCTTCGACCACTTCACCAGCGGTCAATCCGGCGATGTCGCTGCCAGCCAGCAGCTCATCCATTGTTAGTACTTTAGACATTTTCCAAATGCCTCCTTGTGATGTATTTCTTCAGCAGCAATCTAAAAACTGGAGTTTTAGGCTAAAACTTCCGCTTTTCACTTATAACCAGTTAGTTTGCTGACTGTAAGATTAGTTCAATTATAGCGAATTACCCCTTTTCAGTAAAGGCCGCAGGCTGTTACACTAAAAAGCATGTATGTGGGGGTAGATATTGGTGGCACTAAAACGCTCGTGGCCGTCTTGAATGACAACGGCGAAATTGTCGAGCAGGTCAAATTTGCCACCCCCAAAAACTACGACCATTGGGTTTTGGAAATCAAGAACCTTGCCCTGTCTCACTTGAAACACCAAGACTTTAAGGCAGGCGGCATCGGCGCGCCGGGATATATTGACCGCATCCACGGCCGGATGATCCGCCAGCCAAACTTGCCCTGGAAGAACGTGCCGGTCGAGGGTGATTGCGAAAAGATCTTCAATTGCCCGATGGTACTGGAAAACGATGCCAACGTCGCCGGCCTGTCCGAAGCGATGCTGCACAAGGAAGCCGACAGCGTACTATATGTGACCATCAGTACCGGCATTGGCACGGGCTTTGTCTACAAGCAAAAGCTCGACACTGCCCTACTGGACAGCGAAGGCGGCCACGTGCTTATAGAACACCGTGGCATATTAACTACTTGGGAAAAACTCAGCGCCGGCCGGATGATGTTCAAGCACTTTGGCAAAAAAGTTGCTGACATCGACCCATCCGATAAAGCTTCATGGAAGTACGTCGCCCATCACATAGCTACCGGTTTGCTCAGTAATATCGCCATCTTCCAGCCGGATTTGGTTATCATTGGCGGCAGCGTTGGCGAGCAATTCGAATATTACGGCGACATGCTGCAAGACGAACTCGACAAGCACAAATTACCGGTGGTTGACATTCCTAAAGTGGTTGGGGCCCAGCGGCCCAGCCTGTGCGTAATTTATGGCTGCTACGAGTTGGCCAAGCAAACTTTCAAGCATGATTGATCTCATCACCCGGCTGCAAGCCCAGTACCCAAACCTTAATTTCCGGCATGGCGAACGCTTTAGCTGGTCGCCGGAAACCAATGAGATCATCTATAAACTGGACACTACCAGTGACGAAGCCAGCTGGGCGCTGCTGCACGAAACCGGCCATGCCCTGCTCCGACACCAGACTTACCAGGCCGACGTTGAACTGCTGCGCATGGAAGTCGAAGCCTGGCAACGGGCTCGTGAGTTAGCCAATGACATTGGCATAAGCATCGATGAAGACCACATCCAGGACTGCCTGGACACCTATCGCGACTGGCTACACAAACGCAGCGTTTGCCCGACATGCCGCACCAAATGCCTGCAACAAGACGACGGCAAACATTACCGCTGCTTCAACTGCCACACCGTATGGCAAGTCAGCAGCGACCGTTTTTGCCGGCCTTACAGGTCCACTAAAGTCACGGCTATTAATTAAGCATCAGCGTATTGACTTGTTAGCAAAAGCGTGATATCATAAGCGGGATTTCGAAAGAATTAAGAGGGTAGCCCGTCCGCGGGCCGCCCTCTTTTTCTATCGAGAGAAGACTTATTTTAAGGGAGGCCTCACACATGGCTGGAACTAAAGCTGGTGGCCAAGCGGCTGCTGCAACCAACAAAGCAAAATACGGCGCAGATTTCTACGCCAAAATCGGTGCCAAGGGCGGTAAGCTCGGCACTACCGGTGGCTTTTTTGCCAACCGCGAACTGGCTCGTATGGCTGGTTCAAAAGGTGGACGCATTAGCCGCCGCACCAAGAAGGTTGCCTAAATAAGAGGTAACTACTTAGCAAAATCCCCGCTCCGGCGGGGATTTTTTTATTTAAGTTGGGTTCGGCGGCTTATTGATCCGCCAATAGCTCCGTAACGACGGGCACGCTCACGGCCTTCATCACCGGCCGCAAAGCCTCCAGTATGACCACGCTGGCCACCAATTCGGCCGATGCGCGCGTAAAAATCTTTACCGTGACGTCGTTTGTTTTGCTGGGCTGTTAGTTGGCCGCCTTTAGCTGTTCCGGGCATAGCAAACTCCTTTCGCTTAAGGAAATAGCTTACGCCAAGCAGCTGGAAACTGGCTGTAAAAAATTAGACTAGTTGCCGGTTGAGCTATTAGTGGTTCCGGCCGGGTTGGTGCTGGTTGGAGACGGATTGTTAGTGAATGTTAGCGGCGCTACCAAAATGATCTTGTCGGTGCTTGGGCGGTACAAAATCGCTTCGCCGGCCTTTACGTACATCAAGACCTTGTCGCCATTTTGGGCATTAGTAAAGAAGGCCGATTGCTTTTTGGCCTGGGCGGCATCGGTAACATTAGCGACGGTCGGCGTCTCGTTTTTAGGCAGATTGTACAGTTGTCCGACTTTAGCGATTAAATCATCGGTTTGCTTCTGGATGATGGTCTGCGGGTTGGCATTAGCCGCAGTCAATTGCTTCTTCAAGTCGCTCTTGTCGCTAGACAGCTGCATAGCGTAGTAGCCAACTGCAATCAGCGCAATAATTAAGGCGACCTCAAAAATCGTGCGTCCGATGCTGGAACCGCCGCCTGCCTTACTTTGCTGTTTAACTTTTACGGGGCGTGCAGGTTCGGCTATTACGGCCGGAGCTGGTGTAGCAGCCGCTTGGACTGATTCAGGTTGATCACTATATTCTTCACCTTCGGCTGGTTCGTTAGCCTCGGCAGCAGCGGCATCTTCGGCTTCCTCGTTATCTACTTGCTCTGCAGCTTCAGGCTCTTCGGGTGCATCAGTATCTTCAGTAGGTTCTGGTTGCTGTTCTTCTGGTTGTTCTTCGGCTTCCGGCGCTTGGCCTGGCTCAGCGTCTTCACTCACAACTTTGACGTTTTTAGACTCGGCTGCTGGGTGATCGTCCTGGTTGTCGTCAAAATCACTTATTATCGGTCCGCCGGTGTGCACCGCGTCAAAATCTTCGTCTTCAGATGGCATAGCTGGATTGTCAGCCATAATTGGTAGCTCCCTCCCGTTTGTTGCTTACGGTTAATTGTAACAGGCTGAACACCTTGGTCAAGCCATTTGTTTCATTTCTACAACAATTGCATCAGTTGCCGATGACGGTAACATAGGCTTGGCTGCCGTTAGCAGCGTAGAGGGTCGTATCAGTTGCGGCACAGGCGCCACCAAAAGCTCCACCCGCACAACCGGCATAATGCATACCGACAACCAAGGAAACGGTGATGGAAGTCGTGGAAGCTGACCTAACGGTAGCCAATGGCGCCGTTATGTCGGTGGTACCGCCGATACCGGTGGCTTGGACTGAGAATATATTGGTGAACAGGCCGGCTGGAAGGTTTACAGTCCCTACTCCGGAAGTAGTCGTCACTACTCCGCTCCAGATGATGTTGCCACCGCTTTGCTGGACGTTTCCATTGTAAACCTGCGAAAGGATGGGCGCCTGCCAGGTAGCATTACCTGAAGCATCGGAAGTTAACACATAGCCCGTTGAGGTACTTTGCGAAATCAAGAGGTTAGTTACGGTTAACTTCTTGGCTGAAGCCACGGTGACATCGCCGTTCAGGCTAACCGCGCCAGAGCCGGTTCCAAAGGTGCCGGCACCGCTTTGGCTGAAGTTCTTGCCACTGGCGATAGTTACATCGCCATTTAAGCTGACAGCTCCGGAACCTGTACCAAAGGTGCCGGTGCCGGATTGCAAGAACGTGCTATTTGCGGCGATGCCAACATTGCCGTTCAGCGTGATCGCGCCAGTTCCGGTGCTAAACGTACCGCTGCCTTGGAATTTGATGTTAGGGTTGCTGGTGGTGTTTCCTAGGTCTATTTCAGTGCCCGTAGTGCCAGCGCCTATGCCAATAGCTGCCGCACCACCGACGTCAATATTAGTAGCATTAGCACCGTTCGATTTAACAGTCAGGCCGCCAGCTGCGCTTGGGGTAATCGTGCTGCCGATAGTTACGCCGTTGACTGCGCCAGAGGTAATTGTTCCCGATCCCACGTTCAAGTTACCCGAAGCAAAAGTGATGCCAGTGACGCCAGTCAACGCGCCGCTGCTGATAGTTACGCCATTGACTGCGCTGCTGCCGATAGTTACACCGTTAAAGCTGGTTGACCCGACTGTTGCACCGTTAATGTTGCCTTCGACGCTTAGATTGGCCACATGTGAACCGTTACTGTTGGTGATGGTAAGCGTATCGTCAGCAACGTTTGTAAGATCGAGTGTCAGGCTGCCGGTGGTTGATACTTTAGTAGCGCCCAAAGCCACGTTGCCGCTGCCACTGGTGAGTGTCAGGTCGCCGCTGCCGCCGCTGGTAACTGAGAAAGCGCCGGTGCCGCTGACGCCAGTACTAGTTAGTGTTCCGCCACTGACTGAACCGCCCGACAAAGTTCCGCCGGAAATTGTAGCGCCGTTAATTGCGCCGGAAGTGATTGTGCCGGATCCGACATTTAGATTGCCCGAACTGAAAGTTATGCCGGTTACGCCGGTTAGCGTACCGCTACTGATCGTCAAGCCATTAACGGCACCGGAACCAATGGATACGCCGTTGAAGCTAGTGGAAGCGATTGTGGCACCATTATATGTACCGCCAGTAACTGCGCCCTCGACACTCAAGTTAGCTACTTTGCCGGCAGTGCTGTTGGTGATCGTGAAAGTGTCGTCGGCGGCATTTACCAAATCGTATGTTAAGCCGCTGGTTGTGGCAACTTTGGTGGCAGCCAGGTCAACCGTGCCTGAACCGCTAGTCAACGTCAGGTCGTTCGATCCGCCGGTGCTGGCAATACTGAAGGCACCGGGACCACTAACACCGGTAGATCCGAGAGTAGCACCATTGATTGCGCCGGATGTAATGGTACCGCTACCGACATTGAGGTTACCTGATGCGAATGTAATGCCGGTCACGCCGGTCAGTGCGCCGCTGCTTATAGTTAAGCCATTCACAGCGCCTGATCCAATCGCAACGCCGTTGAAGCTGGTCGAATTGATAGTTGCTCCGTTGAAACTAGTAGAAGCAATTGTGGCGCCGTTGACTGCGCCGGAAGTAATAGTGCCACTGCCAACATTCAAATTGCCGGAAGTAAAAGTAATTCCGGTTACACCAGTTAAAGCACCGCTACTGATTGTTAATCCGTTGACTGCGCCACTACCAATGGCCACGCCGTTAAAGCTAGTCGAGTTTATCGTGGCGCTATTGAAGCTGGTCGAGTTGATGGTTGCGCCGTTAATGCCGGTGCTGGCAATCGTGGCGCCGTTGACTGTGCCCTCAACGCTCAAGTTAGCGACCTTGCCCGCAGTGCTATTGGTAATAGTGAACGTGTCGTCAGCAGCATTTACCAGGTCATAAGTCAGGTTACCCGTCGTTGCTACTTTGGTTCCGCCCAGGTTTATGGTGCCGGATCCGCTGGTCAGGCCCAGATCGCCGCTACCGCCGCTGGTGATTGAGAAGGCGCCAGTGCCGCTGACACCGGTTGCCGTCAAACTGCCGCCAGAAACCGAACCACCGCTCAAACTGCCGCCTGACAAAGTCGCGCCGTCAACCGTGCCAACGCCTGTAATGTTGCCGGATGTGAAGGCAATGCCGGTTACGCCAGACAGTGCCCCGCTGCTGATACCCAGGCCATTGACTGCACTACTGCCGATCGCCACACCGTTAAAGCTCGTCGAGTTAATCGTCGCTCCATTAAAGCTGGTGCTGGCAATGGTTGCACCGTTGAAAGCCGTGCTGCTGATGGTAGATCCATTGAAGCCAGTTGATGCAATCGTAGCACCGTTGTAGGTTCCGCCAGTTACGGCACCGGCATTAATGCTCAGCCCATTGATTGTGTTGGTCGTGTTGGCTGCAAAAACGCCATTAATCGTTAGGTTAGTTACGTGTGAACCATTATTGTTGCTGAGGTTTACAGTTACATCGCTGGCGCCTAGGTTTGCTGCTGCGTTCTGTAAGTTTGTCGCCAGCAGGTTGCCGGTAATGTCAGCCGAGCCGACATTTACATGGGCGCAAGTCAGGGTGCCAGATGCATTGATGCTTTGGGCAAAGGTGTTTGATCCGCAGTCCGCAGGGTCAGCCGCCAGCGCCGTAGCCGTTGACGCGTTGCCGGTTAAAGCTCCGGTAACGTTGCCGGTTAAGTTGGCGGTTACGCTACCGCTGCCGATAGTAACTCCGTTGAAACTGGTCGAGTTGATGGTTGCGCCATTAATGCCGGTGCTGGCAATCGTGGCGCCGTTAATAGTGCCGCCAACACTCAAAGTGCCGTCGATTGTCAGGTTAGTATTGTGGCCGGCGTGGCTGTTGCTGAGGTCGATCGTTACGTCAGCATTGCCCAAATCGGCTGCTGCGTTTTGCAAATTGCTGGCCAGTAAATTGCCCGTGATGTCGGCTGAACCAACGTTAATATGGGTACACGTCAAAGTGCCGCTGGCGTTAATGCTTTGAGCAAAGGTGTTTGATCCGCAGTCCGCAGGGTCAGCCGCCAAGGCCGTAGCCGTTGACGCGTTGCCGGTTAAAGCCCCGGTAACGTTGCCTGTAACATTGCCGGTTAAATTACCCGTGACATTCCCGGTCAAAGCACCTTGGATATTGGTAGCGCTAAGCGTCTGGGTGCCGTCATCATAAGTAAATCCAATGTCGCCACCAAGCGTGCTACCGCTATTAAAGAATGCAACCTGGCCAGTCGTTCCGGAACCGGTAATGCCGCCGCCAGCTGAACAGCTTCCCCACACCGGAGCGTTGCCGGCGCCGTTGGACAGCAAACACGCGCCACTGGCCGTGTCGGCCAAAGCACCAATCGGGCTTGTGCCATTGCCAAGTAATAAACCGCCGGCTGTCAGCGTGCCGGCACCGGTTCCGCCACGGGCAACTCCCAGGGTACCGCTAGTCAAAATGCCAGTGCTGGCGGTAACGTTTTGCAGGACTCCGGCGCTCGTGATAACAGAGGCGCCATTAATTGTTAATGAGTTGGCGCTGGCCACACCATTGATTGTCAGGCTGGTATTAAATCCGGCGTGGCTATTGCTGAGGTCAATCGTTACATTCGCCGCACCCAAATCGGCTGCTGCGTTTTGGAGATTGCTGGCCAGTAGGTTGCCAGTTATGTCGGCCGAGCCAACATTGACATGGCCGCAGCCCAAATTGCCGCCAGCATCAATGGTTGTAGCAAAGGTGTTAGACCCACAGTCAGTCGGGTTGGCTGCCAAAGCTGTAGCTGTGCCAGCATTGCCGCTAACGTTACCAGTTACATTACCGGTCAGGTTGCCATTTACATCGCCAGTTACGTTGCCAGTTAAATTGCCCGTGACGTTGCCGGTGAGATCGGCTGTAACCGAACCGCTGCCGATAGTAACCCCGTTAAATGCCGTGGCAGTTATGCTTGCACCGTTGACCGTGCCGACAGTCAGGCCGCCATTAAGAGTCAGATTAGTAACGTGGCCGGCGTGGCTATTGCTTAAATTGATGTTCACATCGGCATTGCCCAAATCAGTGGACGCGTTCTGTAAACTACTGGCAAGTAAACTGCCGGAGACACCATTGGTCAGATCTACCGCCGAACAAGTCAGGTTGCCATTGGCCGCAATCGTCGTAGCATAAGTCGTACCGCTACAATCGGTTGGATTAGCCGCCAGCGCCGTAGCTGTGCCAGCATTGCCGCTAACGTTACCAGTTACATTACCGGTGAGATTACCGTTCACATTGCCAGTAAGATCACCGTTTACGTCGCCGGTAAGGTTGCCGGTGACACTGCCCGTTAAAGCACCTTGCAAGTTGGTAACAGCTAGTGTTTGGGTGCCATCATCATAAGTTAAACCGACATCGCCGCCCAATGTACTGCTGCTATTAAAGAACGCAATCTGGCCAGTCGTTCCAGAACCGGTAATGCCGCCGCCAGCTGAACAGCTTCCCCACACCGGAGCGTTGCCGGCGCCGTTGGACAGCAAACACGCACCACTGGCCGTGTCGGCCAAAGCACCGATTGCACCAGTGCCGTTGCCGATCAAAATTCCACCCGCAGTTAGTGTTCCAACGCCAATGCCACCCCTTGCAACGCCAAGAATCCCGCTGGTCAAAATGCCAGTATCGGCTGTAACGTTTTGCAGGACGTGGGCTGATGTAATTACCGCGTTGCCGTTAACAGTTAACGCATTGGCCGAAACAGTACCGCTAAATGTCGGGCTGCTAACCACATCCAACGTGTTGCCAGTGACGCCGCCACCGGCCGTGGCAGTTATTGATCCGGTCAGGTTGCCGCTGCCAGTAAAGCTGAGGTCACTGTTGCCTGCTGCGGCTTGGTTCGCCCCAGTACCGTAATCCACGCTCAGTGTGGGCACACTAGCCGTACCACCAATCGTAATACCGGTGGCGCTGCCAAGCGACTGGACATAGGCGCCGCTAGTGTTAGTTCCCAAAACTACCGCCGCGCAGCTGAGATTGCCGCCGGCATCGATGCTTGTAGCAAAAGCGTTTGATCCACAATCAGTCGGATCGCTAGCCAGCGCCGTGGCAGTGTCAGCGTTCCCAATAAGGTTGCCGCTAAAGCCAGCAGCACTTACAGTTCCGCTAAAGTTCGGGCTGCTTACTACGTCTAAAGTATTGGCTGTAACGCCGCCACCAGCCGTGGCGGTGATTGATCCGGTTAGGTTGCCGCTGCCAGTAAAGCTGAGGTCAATGCTGCCCAGCGCGGCCTGGTCAGCGCCCGTTCCATAGTTAATACTCAGCGTGGGGTTAGACGCCGTACCGCCAACTGTTAGGCTGCCGTTGGCTGCTGATAATGACTGCACATAGGCACCGGAGGTATTGGTTCCCAGGACAATCGCCGCACAACTTAAATTACCCTGGGCATCAATGGTGTTGGCGAAGTTGTTAGCTCCACAGTCAGCCGGGTTGGCTGCCAAAGCTGTAGCTGTGCCAGCATTGCCGCTGACGTTGCCAGTGACATTACCAGTGAGATTACCGTTCACATTGCCCGTAACGTTGCCTGACAGGTTGCCGTTAAAGGTGCTGGCGGTAACGTTGCCGCTGGTCAAGTTAAGGTTTTTACCGCTAGCTATAGTCAGCGTGTTGCCGCTTTGGCTCAACCAGGAATCGCCAATTGCACCGCTGCTGGTAAAGATTGGCAACGTGTTGGTTGTGCCTGATCCGCCCAAGCCACCTCCGCTCGTACTGCCGCAAGTCCAGGCGCTGCCATTCCACACCAAAACCTGGTTGGTGCCACAGCTGCCAATTAATGACAGCCCAGCAGCAGTTACTTGCAGGCCAGATCCGCTGGCTGTGGCCACTTCCAACTTATTGTTAATGATATCGGTGCTGGATCCGGTCTGGACACCAAGTGTCAGTACATTATTGTTAGTTGATCCACTCAAACCGACTCCCGCTACCACCGTAGTTTCATCGGTAGTTTGATAAACCTTGGTGACATACTCATTGGTTGAACCGGAGCCAGAACCGCCAGCAGTTATTAGTGCCTGCAAGTCTGGTGACAGATTGGCATAGCTGATGCTGCCATTGGCAACCTGGTCGTTAGTGACCGGTTTAGTGGCAAAACCATTAGTGGCTACGGCCGTGCCGCTAACCGTGTTGTTGGTCACGTCAATCGTCAGGCCGGCGTTTGGCAATTGTATGAAGAAAGTACTGGGCAGCCTAAGTATCGGTGCATTGGGATTATTGCTAGGTACAATCTTGGTGGCTTGGTTGTCAGTTGTTGAACTTTCACTGGCTGCGGTCGTGCCGGTGTTAGTGCGGGCTGGCCGCCAAGGTGTAATCAGCACCAGCAATAGCAGTATGGTCACGCCAAAAGCAGCCGTCACGGCCAAACGCTGTCGTAGCAAGTGGTTGGCGCGAGCTACTTTTAGGCTAGACTGCCTGGCCCGCTGGGCCGCAGTCTTTAGGTGTTTTTTGCCTTCTTTAAGTTGCGCATGGCCTTTTTTAAGGTGTTTTTGCCAGCCCGAAGGACCGGTTAAGGCCGGTGCGGCACTTGTCGTGGCCAGCGCCACCACCTCGGGTTCGGTGATAATTGGTGCAACTGGCTTGTCTGCTGCTTTAACGACTGACTGCTTCACCAGGTCAGCAATGGGCGTAGGCTGGACCCGTTTTTTCTCGGTTTCCAGCCGGCTTATGTAATCACTAACCGCCATCGGGTTGTAGTGGCGGCGGCCATTAGCATCACGTTCGGGGACAAGCTTGCCCTGCACCTCTAAACGGTGGACTGTAGAAATTGAAACATCTAACAGTTTAGCTACTTCTTGGCTTGATAGGGGTTTAAGGTCGTGGAAACGATTGATGTCGGCAGCCAGGAAGTAGCGGTTCTTACCGTCCAAACGATGGGCCTCCAGCTTGCCGGCTTTTTCCCAACGGCGAATTGTGTGCAGCGTAACGCCAAGCAGGTCAGAAGCCTGGCCAATTGTGTAGTATTGCTCGGTGATTTCTTGTTGTGTTTTTTTCACATTTTTATCTGACATTTTGGTTGCGTCAAATACATTTTGTGTTCGTTGGCTTTCTGACCTCTGTTTTGAAAGCTTATGTTTAGTATAAATCTTATGCTAATAATAAGCAATGTTCAGGTGCAGTTTTGAACAAATTTGCGAGCCTGCTTACATGTCAAAATTTGATGTAAGGCACTTTTTTCGGGGTGTGCTATTGCCTACTCAATAACCCAGTAGTAGTACGTGTAGTTGGTGCTGGCTGTACCGTTTGCACCAAAGGTGATAGTAAAGCTATTGGTAGTAACTGCTGAGACAAAAGCCTGAACGGTGTACATGGAAGCAGCAGTCGTACCCGTAATAAGCACTGACTTTGGCGTTGAAGCGTAGGCTTTGTTGAAGTTAATCACCTCAGAACACGTACGTGTGCCCGTACCCGTACCGACGTGAATGGTGACCGAACCGGCAGCATCAGTTGCACCAGTACCAATAGTGGCAGTTGGTGTAGTGTTACAGCTAGTGGGTGTCGTAGTTGCTGGAGCGTTCGTTTGTACTACCTGGAAGTGACCGTTGTTTAAGGATAGAGTGGCGAATGTTGTGGTCGTGCCAGTAACCGATAGATTATTGTTGACAGTGGCTGCACCTGTTACCGTCAACGTGCCACCAACAGATGTATTGCCGGTTGAGCCGTCAACCGTGAAGACATGAGCCGAACCAACGCTTAGCGTAGCTGTGGGGCTGGCATCGTTAATACCTACGTTTCCATTTGCACCTAGTATGGTCAGCAGGTCGGTACCTGGAGCATTGGCTGCTAGAATATTCGCCCTTGTATCACTAGCAATACCGAAGTTGCCACTATTATCAAACTGTAGAGCCAGTTTAGCCAGGCCAGCTTTTAGCGAACCGACTTTACCGGCTTGATCGTCATAGATGGTGGTAGCACTGGCCGCTGCCTGGCGAATAATTACCGCTCCAGTGCTAGCCCCTGCGCCAGGACTCAAGATGATACTACCACCAGTACCAGCAGCGTCAGTTTGATCACCGCCTTGCAGTAAGAGGTTGGCGCCAGTACCGCCAGCCACACCAGAACTACCCGGCTTGATAGTTAAAGTGTTGGCTGTGCCACTAGCATTGTCTTGGGTCTTTAGGTCGCCTGTTTGGCCACCAGCTAGATCGACTTTGCCGTTGCCTTCAATTTCAAATCTTTGGGTCGGCGAGTAGGTACCACCAGCAGTCAAACCACTATTTGAGAAGAACAGGTAGTTGCCGCCGTAAACATTCATGATACCGGCTGTAGTGTCTTTGGCAACCCAGGCATTGCCAGCGGTATTAAGGGCAGCTCCGCCGGACAAGTAGAAGCCGTTAGAACCAAAGGCCGTGAAGTAACCACCGGTGTCGGTTCCGTCAGCCGAAACATGGATCGCAGAACCAACACTGCTACGAATGTCTAGCGGATAAGTCCCGGTAGATGAGCCAGTGCCTACGGCCAAGTAAGTCAGGCCGGAAACAGTACCGGCATTGGTGATGCCATTGCTGGCTAAGTTCAAGGCTGCTGTACTGCTGTTGAAGGTAATACCACTGACGCCGCCGATAGTTCCGGCGTTAGTGATGCCATTGCTATTGACGTTCAGGGCGGCGCTACTGGCAACAAAAGTAATTCCTTTGACGTTGCTCAGCGCGCTAGTGTTTATGACCAGCCCGTTGATGGTGTTAGTGCTGGTCGCACCACTGATAGCGCCGGTAACTGTTAGCGATCCCAGCGTCCCCACAGCCGTAATATTGCTGTAAGTTGTGGCGCTGTCGAGGTTGGCGTTGGTAATGACACCAGATCCGGTAATGCTGCCAGCCGTAGTAGCGCTGGTAGCCGTGACAGCTGCGACGTTAGTCAAAGCTGAACCATCGAGGACTGGCAACTTGCCGGTACTGGTG
>DASZPJ010000015.1:0-40365 GCA_035550295.1 Saccharimonadales bacterium (SeqCode) | reverse complement strand
GTGCGCCAACTCTGACTGTGAATATTCATGACCAGAATGAGTGGCTACATAAGCTACAGCTGCAGCAGTTGCTGCAAGACCAAATGCAATAGGTCGGTTCACCCGACGACGTGGCTGGCGGTTACGACGAACCTGATTAATGGCACGCATGTCATCCTGGTTGGCAGTACCCTGCATAGGAGCTACTTCGCCCGACAGATTACGTTTACCGGGAAGCTGAGTAGTAGCTACTCTACCAATCCTGCCACCAACAATATGTGGGACTGTTTCATTAGGATGTTGCGTTTCAATCATATTATTATCCTATCATATTTACTTAAAATGGTCAAGGTTAAACCTTGCCGTGTCGTCCTGGTGTGCGCTGGGCGACGCTGTAACTAATGTAATGCTCTTCAACCTCTTCTTTTTCGCGGCGTATCGGGTTATTGAATTCCTCGTTAAGGTTGGCGTTCTCGCCTGCCAAGGCAAATGCTGGCTGGCTGGCGACTACAATCTTATTAGCAGTGTGATCTGGCAATTCCAACATGCCGAGAGTTGCAGCGGCTGTCATAGCCACTAAGCCCACTTGCTGTGCATTGGAGATCAGCTGGTTTAAGGTTGATTTAGTAATTTTTGTTTTAGTAACCATCTGTATTACTTTAGCAAAAATTAGCTAAAAAGTCAAGCTTATGCTTTTAAGGTTCGCTTAGCTGTTCGGGTCAATTTCTACAGGCTGACCGGTTTCCAATTTGTGGAATGTTATTCCCTTTTCGCCCAACACTTCTTCGAAACGGCTGTACATCTGGGCACGGGCTTCGTCGCGCCAATGCCAGTCGTGAATGGGCAGCACGTGCTTTGGCTGGAGTTCAAGCGCAAGGTTCATGGCCCGCACGCTGCTGCCCCACGGCGCTTGGACTGGCAATGCCAAAATTGATTTGGTTTCTGTAAAGCTGTGGCTGTCGCCCGGATCGCTCAAAACGTCTAAAAAGTGATAGCCATATTCCTGCGGCGCCGGAAACATTGGCTGTACGCTTTCGTGCGGCGAGTCGAACAGCGCCACACCAGCCGGCAAACTGGTGCTGGCTTTAATTCCCTGGCGCGCTAATTCCTCGACCGCGTCCTGCGGTGCGGTAATGGTGACTGTTGGAAATTTGGCGATAAGCTGACTGATAAATTCCGGATCCATGTGGTCACCGTGCATATGGGTAATAAAGATGTCGTCCAGCCGATTTAAGATATCGAAGTTAAAGGCATCTTTGCTCATCATGCCTGGGTCAAATATTGCCACCCGCTCCGGCGTTTCAACCAGCAAACAGGAATGCACAAACTTGGTAATCTTCAAGACTTGCTCCTTTATATGAATCTTAGTAGCCGAAGTTATTATAGGCTGTTAAAAAACCTACGCTCTATCTGTATTCGGGATTTTCAAAATCGAAACGCGCACCACCATCCCACTCACTACGCTGGTTGCCATAGGCCGGTACGCCGCCAGCATCTTTTAGTATTTTGGCCAGGTGCATTAAATTCCATGTCATGAAAGTGGTGTTGCGGTTGGTGAAGTCGTTGTCCAAACCTTCGCGCGTGCCGTCTTCCCTTTTGTCGCCGTAACTTGGGCCAGGTCCGGCTTCGCCAATCCAGCCAGCGTCGGCTTGCGGCGGAATCGTACAGCCCAAATGCTGCAAGCTGTACAGAGTGTTCATGGTGCAGTGCTTGATGCCGTCTTCATTGCCGGTAATCAAACTGCCACCGACCTTGCCGTAGTAAGCGTACTGGCCCTTGCTGTTCAACAAACTGCTACAGGCATACAAACGTTCAATGATTTTCTTAGTCATAGAGGAATTGTCGCCCAGCCAAATCGGGCCAGCCAAAACTAAAATGTCAGCCGCTTCGACGCGCTTGTAGATTTCCGGCCACTCATCGACTTCGGCGCCGTGCTCCGTCATGTCCGGGTAAATGCCGGTGGCGATATCCGGGTGGTCGATGGTTCGAATTACTTCCACACCGACACCATGCTTCTCCATGATGTCAGTGCTGATTTTGATCAGCAAATCAGTGTGGCTGGGCGCTGGCGATTTGGCCAGCGTGCCATTGAAGAAAATTGCCTTAAGTCCGGAAAAGTCCCAGGTATTATCTGCCATTACTACATCTCGTTTATAGCTAAAATATTGCCGTCGGGGTCTTTAAACCAGGCAGTTTTGCCCTGCCCGTTCCAGCTGTGGACGTCGCCTTCTAAAGTTACTCCCGGAAAATCAGGATAATGCTCAAAGGCTACGCCCTTATCTTTCAATTCCTTGACCACCTCATCAATATTGTCCACTGTCCAACCGGCATAGGTAGCTTGGTTTGTGCCGGCGAACGACGATGGATAAACCAACGCATAGCTATTGCCAGATTTGTAATAAATGCCGCCGCCTTCGGGGATTTCTTTTTCGATCTGCAGTCCCAGAACCTCGCTATAAAATTGCTTGGCTTTTTCTAAATCCTTAACCGCCAGAGCTACCCCTATGTCATGATTACCCAGCATATTGCCCTCCTCCTGATCACAGCTAATAAATTTAAGAGATCTTGGTGTTAAGTGCAGTATACTCCAGCCCGTCAGCTTTGTCTGCTAACTTTTAAGCTTCTTTTTGCGGTCGTGGTAAGCCAGCTCTTTGCGCATTTGGTCCAGGCGGATAATCTTCGCTTCAAATGGTTTTAGCAAGCTGCTGTACTGCCAGTTGGGCGTCATTATATTTTTCAGCTTGCCTTGCTCTTCCAGGTATTCGGCCAGGCTGAAGAAATCGCCGTCGCCACTGACGATGATAGCGTCACTATAATGCGGTAGCTCTTTCATGGCATATAGCACCAGTTCGGCATCGACATTGCCTTTGACGACTGGTTTTTCTTTTTCTTTAGCTTCGTCTTTGCTGGCTGGATGGTCTTTGGCTTCGGACTTATCTTCTTTGGACGCCGTGACGTCGAGAGTCGGCTTTAGAACCACCAAAAAACCAAGTTCATGCATGTATTCATAGAGTGATTCGTTTTCACTCATATATCCTATGAACATATAGGCCTGGGTAACACCGTATTTGGCGCGCAGGACTTCGCGGAATTTGCGCCAGTCCATCTTCCAACCCATACGCTGGGTGCCGAGATTGAGGTTCTGGCTGTCTATAAAAGCGTAGGTGTTGGCCTTTTTTGATCTTGCTCGCATACCTTTATTCTATCACCTCTTGTCGTCCCAGCACTGATCATCGTCATTCCTGCCCCAGCCTTCGCCGGGGTAAACTCCAGCAGGAACCCAGCATGTTCTGTGATTGTCATCCCCGACTTGATCGGGGATCCAGAAAAACAAATGCTCTGGAGGCGGATGCTTAGTATTAAATCTTTGCTAGCTCTCTTATTTCTCATTCTTTTGTACCGACAAAAGAACCAAAAACTCCCTCACACTCACCAAACACTACTGGCAAGCTAGCAGCTCTGGCCGCGCCGCCAGAACGCCTGCGGCGTCCCCTCACATTACATAAGATTATTCGGGGCAAACTGGCGGCTCTACTCGGCCAGAACTACTAACTTGCCAATCGGTTTGGATCGCATGTTCGGCAGAATCGCAGCTGGGTGATAGGGCTTTTCTAAGAACTGGCCCTGTGTTTGGCGATGATGGCTAGGACGTCGGGGCCATAGGCTGCAGCTTTTTTGGGGCCAAAGCCGGGCATGGCAATGAGTTGTTGCGGCGTGCTGGGCGGATTGGCAGCCAGGGCTTCGAGCGTCGTGTTGTGCGCGATAATGTAGGCTGGCACGCTGTCGGCAGCCGCCCGCTTAACGCGCCAGGTTTTGAGTTTTTCAAATAAATCTTGATCGATGTTGAGCGGCTGTTTATCACCCTCTGTTTTGATAACCTCCTCAGCAATGTCAGCGGTTGTGGTCGCCAAACGTGAAGAGTCGGATCGCAAGCTGGCGTCGAGATCGTGAATTCCCTCATGCATCCTGAGCGCCATAGCGTTAATGCCAGTTAAGTAAAGCCCGTCAAGGCTGCGCACCCGCGACAGCGCCACGTAACCCATGCCGGGCGTGAAGGCGCGGCTAAGGTCGACTTGCGCCGCATCGAGACTCATGCCCTGGCTTTTGTGAATCGTAATTGCCCAGGCCAAACGCAGTGGCAACTGGCTGATCTCGGCACGGACTTTGCCGTCTTCACTTAGACTCCAGCTGTGTGGTTCCACATGTATTTCGCGTCCATTGAGTAGCTGCACGACCGGCTCATCACCATCAAAACCAACCACCCGGCCGCGGCTGCCATTCACAAAATGCTCGGCAAAATTGTTGGCCACAAACATGACTTCGGCGCCAATTTTGAGCTCCAAAACTTCTGGCGCCAGCAAACCTTTGGCCAACTGTTCAACCTTAGCTTTACCACCTTTAGTGTGCATTTCGTAAAACTTTGACGAGCCCGGCAAAGCGTCAAGATGCCGTTGATTGATCGCCTCAACATCGATGTTATGCGAATACAGCCGCGTCAGCACAACTTCCGGCCGCGGCTGTTGCTGCATGCGTTCGTTGAGGATCTCAGTATGTTCATACACCAGATCATCCTGGCGCATGGCTTCCAGTAGCTGCAGCAAGCGGTCGTTATCAGCCTGGCGGTGTTGCTCCGTCAGATAACAAGTCTTGAGGTCAAGTTCTTCCCAAGCCTGTGACAGGTGCGCAAAGTCAAACTCACTACTTCCCCGGCTGACTGGCGGCAACTGATACAAATCACCAACTAAAATGACCTGTAGTCCACCAAATGCTGCATCCGATCCACGGAGTCGTTTGGCCAATGCATTGATCATATCCAGCCGCACACCATGCAACATCGAAACTTCGTCAATCACCAAAATGTCAGTCGCGTTATAGCGTTTTAATAATTTGGAGCTTTCGCCAAGCCGGTGCAAATCACTAGTTGTCAGCTCGTCCAGAATACCCAGTCCGGACCACGAGTGAATCGTCGTGCCGTTTAAGTGGCTGGCCGCAATGCCGGTGCTGGCCGTCACGGCCACTCGCTTGCCGGACCGCTGCGCGCGCTGCACGAACTCGTTCAACACATAAGTCTTGCCTGCTCCCGGCGCACCGGTCAGGAAAACGTTGGCACCACCCATCATCACATTCAAAGCCTGTTTTTGTCGCATAGACTCCGATTGTAACAGTTTGCCGGGCGAAGCCGAAGACTCAAGAAGACCGAATTTAACAATTACTTAATCAACTGCCGCTGCAAGCGCAACCACCAACAAATCTAGACACTCGCTTGCGGCGAATACTGCTGTCTTGAGGGAATTCGGGATTTGAAGCCATAGTTAGATTATGGGTGCAGCCATCCCAGGATTAGGCCCATAGCTAGCAGCGTAAAGAAGCGGTTGCCGACGCTGATCAACATCAACTTGCTCGGCTTTTGGTCCAAAACAGCGTGAACGGTCATGCTGGTGGCGATCAAAACCCAGGCGATGAAAGCCGCCGCCAGCGACGATTGCATCCAGCTAGCCACGTAAAACTTCTCGTAAAAGCAATCAATTATACCGACCAAATAACCAGTTAGAAGCGCGCCGATGAACAATACTGGCAACAACTTTGGAAAGTCTTTTTGGTACTGTTTGACGTCAATTTTGCTCAGTTTTTTCCAGTCTTTACCGAAGACCGCATCAGAGTAATAAACCGCACCGACTACCAGGCTAGCCACGCCACACAGCAACACGCCCCATACATTTACATCAAGTCCAGTCATAAGTCACTCCTTACTTAAGTATGTTTTGATTTTATGCCGGCATGCAGTAAAAAGCTAGTCCTTGGCTGGCCGTTTGACGTGGCTTGGTTCTGGGTGATCGTGAACTTCCCATGGGTAGACGATCCATTCATCGGTTTTGACGACAAAATAATCTGGCACGAAGCCGGTTGTACTCTGGTTCTCTTTGTAGTGAATAACGCCGGTTCTGACGAGCGCTGCGCCCTGCTCTTTTAGCCAATTGGTCAGGTATTCAAACGTCCGGCCAGTGTCGCAGACTTCGTCGATGATCAATAAATTACGGCCGCGAATCTGGCTTTTGGCCGGCATTTGGCCTAGTTTGAACTCTTCTTGTTTGGTTGTGCCGGAAACGTAACTGGTCATGCTGACATGCAACATGTCGGTCGCCAAAAAGCCAAGTTCGCGCGAGATAATGTTGACTGGAAAGTAACTGCCGCGGGCAATCACGATCATCGAGTCAAAGGCCTCACCCGACTGTTCGCAGGCTTTGGCAATCAAATGCGCCAGCTTTACTGATTCTTCATAAACGCTGTCCCAAGTTTCGCGCCGCGCGTCCGCTGGAATATCACTCATGACTTCTCACTATACACTACCGATTAAAACGAGTGTCAGGCCTACCACGGCTACTACGACAGCGGCAATTTTACGCTTCAAAAAGTCGCGTTCGCCCAAGAGCAAAGCTCCAAACAACATCATGAAAATTACGTTGATACCTGAAATGTAATTAGCGACGCTGATGCTGGCACCAAGAGCTAACGCGCCGGAAAATCCATACGCCGACAAAGCCCGAAATGCCATCAGTTGCAATATTTTTGGCCGCACCAAAATTAGGGTGTCAAACCGGCCTTCACTCTTAAGTAAGTACAGCCACATGACGACCAGCGCCGCCAGCGATTCCAGCGGAAAGTAGTTGAAAAAGCCGACACTATTAATCAGCTTCTTCTCGCACAGGTTCAAAAAACTTAGTGACAGTACTGCGGCCAAACCCCAAAGAACGCCTTTGCGAACTATCCGTTCACTGCCCCGCTGCCTGACTACGAAAATAGCCAGCAAGATAAGTCCGCCGCCGGCAATCCGCAACCAATCAAAACTTTCTCCAAGAAATATAATGCTCAGAACTGTCGTCAATGCCATGCGCAAGTTGTAAACCACCGAAAAAACGCTGGCTTCCAAAAACTCCAGGGCTTTAACGTAGGTTACCTGCAAGCAAATAGTCAGCACCATGGCACCTAATAAATACAGCCAGGCATGTGAATCAAATCGCGAAAACTGGGGTGGGCTGATAATTAGGAGAGCCAGTGCTGGTATGGCGATTCCAGTCTGCGAAATAGTTGAGAGCGCAAAGCGGCTAATATTTTTGGTTTGCCGCAAAATTAAACTATTACCGACAATGCCAACCAAATGGAAAAATAAAAGCGCCAACCACATGCCCTAAATCATAGCATTTTTAGTTCAAATTCAAGATGACGATGCCGGCGACTACGGCTACGGCGCCGGCGCGTTTCAGCCAGCCAATTTTCTCAGCGTCTAAAACACGGCCCCAAAACGAAGCCACCAGCGGACCACAAGTCGACAGTACCGTTGGAATGACAACGTTCCTGGCTTCGTGCGAACCAAAGTAAAAAGCCAGCATACCAGCCTGGCCGACTACACCGTTCAAATATGCGACCTTGGTCTTGAGCGCCGCTTTGGCGCTGGCCACTATGCTGCCACGGCATAGCACCGAAAAAAGCATGCACGTCAGAACCACAGAGGTCATCTCGCCAGTAATAGTAATTGTCTGCCACGGCACTTGCGACACTACCGAGTTCAAAATAAAAAAGCCAACACCCCAAATAAGCGACGCGGCCAAAGCCAATATGGTTTTGTGATGCAGTTCCCTTAGTGGCAGTTTACGGTGGTTTTTTTCGTATGCTAACACTACCGCTCCAAATATGATCACCAGCATGCCCGTAAATTCGGCAGTACTAAAGTGCGCCTGGTGAAACGCCAAAGCCAGTAGCAGCGTAAAGAAAGCGTAGATATTACCCAGCGGCACCACAATGCCGACGGCACCCTTGGACAGAGCTTGCAAAAAAGTCAGGTACGCGACGTTCAGACAGATGTCATAGACTACGATCTGCACGACTTGGTTTAGCGTCAGGTGATGAAAACCAAAAATCAAAAACAAAACCAAGGCTATAGTTATGCTAATTATATCCGTAACCAGCGTGATCTGGACAGGCTTTAACTTTCGGGTGCTGCGGGCGCCCAAGTAGTCGGCGCTGCCCCAGGCAATAGCCGTGGCCAGTCCAGCAGTTGTAGCGATTAGTGTGGCACTCATGATGCCACTATCATACCATCTGTTGGACGGGTGCTTTGAACTATGGCTTCATCAGGCCGATGATCAGCGCCATGACGAGTACCGTCACAAGTTCGTGGGCAGCATTCAGCAGAGTTAATTTTTTGCGGCGCATTTCGAAACTGTCGTGTACATAAATCCTCGCCGCCGTGAAACCTAACCATAGCCAAAATCCGGTCTGCAAACTGTCGCTCAGAAAACTATTGCCGAAAAATTTGTTGGCCAGAAAACTAACATGCGCCAAGATGTAAGCCGTCACCAGGCTAGCTACCAGTACAGTGCCGTAAATCCAGATCATTTGCTGGGGCTTCGGGCGCTTGTCCATTTTTACGCCAGTGTATTTCATCCAGGCTTTGCCAAAAGTTGCCGGCATGTACCACAGACTGCCGACGACCATGCTTGATAGGCCCGCCAGCAAAACGGCCAAATAGTTGATATCCACGTTCATTTGTTTGCCCTCCTAGAGCTTACTGATAAGGCTGATTATGCTCTTGGGGCTTCAGAAAAACAACAATTAGTGTGAGGCTGCTTTGGCCTGACGCTTCTTGGCAAAGTGCCGACGAGCGCCTTCCCAAAATCCAACATGCAAACCTTCCCAAGCCGCAAACGTTTCCAGTCCGGCAACTGCCACGGGTGCTACTACGACGGCAGAACCGATCAATGCCAAGCCACCCAGCCCCGCGTGCAAATTCCGCCAAAACCGGCTATTCTTCTCCCCCAAACCTTCTTTATCTTGGTTTGCCATTGCTATTAATAAACCACAAACAGATCGCCACGCCTGTAGAATTTATTACTTTTGGGTTCGAAGAAAAGCTTCGGCTTCTTTGGGATGTCGAAAAATTAGCCGTTGCTTATTGTTGCCGGCGGCCAATAGCTCTGCGAGTTCAGTCCGAAAGGTTCGGCGAAAATTTAAGACATAATTAAAGATCCAGCGACGAGCTTTTGTGTCATATACTTCGCGCCAGCCTTCGGGCATTTCGGGTGGATCTCTGAAGCCTTGCAGGATCGACCGTTTGATCAGACGACAAATAATAACGCGCCGTGAATAATCCAGAAATATCGTGACATCCGAGCGATCGGTTTCTTTGGCAAACGTCGTAACATGGCAGCCTTCGATAATCCATTTGTCTTCGGCGGCTAGCTTTTCGACGCGCCGTAACCACGCTGCTTTGTGTTTTTGATAATGCTCCTTTGGGTCAAAATAGTAAGTATCCAAATGAGTGATCGGCAACCCTGTTTTGGCTTGAAGCGCGCGTGCCAAAGTAGACTTGCCCGATCCTGGCGCTCCAACAATTAATACGCGGTTCATTATTATTGCAGGTTTGTGAGAAGCTCGTCGATTTTGACGCGGTCTTGGGCGGTGGTGTCGCGGTGGCGGACGGTGACGGTGTCTTTGGTGTCGCCTTCTAGGGTTTCGTAGTCGACGGTAACACAGTACATGACGCCGATTTCGTCCATCTTCTTGTAGTTTTTACCGATGTTGCCGGTGTCCACCCACGCCACGCCAGAACCAAATTCCTTCTTTAGCAAATCGTAAACTTCGCGGGCTTTTTTGACCAGTTCGGGCTTGTTCTTGGCCAGCGGCAGCACGGCCACTTTGATCGGTGCCAAGTGCATTGGCAACTTCAAAACAATCCGTTCGTTAGCCGTGTCTTCCCAATATGCTGCAGAAAGAACAGCCATGACGGCGCGCTCGACGCCAAACGACGGTTCGATTACGTGCGGCACAAACGGAGCTGAGCCATCTTTAGGCCGGTATTCCATAGATTTGCCGGAACCTTTTTCGATGTTTTTCAGGTCAAAATCAGTGCGGTAGGCCAAGCCCGAAAGTTCTTCTCGGCCAATCGGAAAGTCGTATTCAAAATCTATGGTGCGTTTGCTGTAGTGGGCGCGGTCGGACTCCGGCACTTCCAGTTCGTGAACCTTTTCTTTCGGCAAACCAAGTGCGTCGCACCAATCATGCACCAGTTTGACCCACATTTCGAAGGCTTCTTCCCAATTGTCAGGATGCACAAAGTACTCAATCTCCATTTGCTCGAGTTCGCGGCAGCGGAATATAAAATCGCGCGGGCTGATTTCGTTACGGAAAGCCTTGCCTTGCTGCGCCAAACCAAATGGTACGTCTGGATAGAAACTGTCGACGACATTACGGAAGTTGGTGAAAATACCTTGTGCTGTCTCTGGCCGCAAATAAATTGTGTTATCGCCAATCAGCGATTTGCTGCGGTGAACTTCGTCGACCAAACGATGCTTGAACTCATCGTCATCGTCTAAATTATCAAGTGCTTCCTGCAGGAATTGCTTGGTGAAAACCAGCTGCCGTTCGTGGGCCAGCGGACCGTATTTGGTCTCGAACATCATGTTGAATTGGCGCGGTTCGCCGAAGGTGTTGGTTTCGCCACAATTAGGGCACTTGTTCGGATCATCGAGTTTGTCGGCTCGGAAACGGGCATTGCAGTTGCTGCATTCGACCAGCGGGTCGGTAAAGGTTTCGGTGTGGCCGCTGGCTTGCCAAACTTGCTGGTTCATCAGTATTGCCGCATCAACACCTAGCACGTCATCGCGCGTATCGACAAACATCTGCCACCACAAGTCCATAATGTTCTTCTTTAGCTGGACGCCTAGTGGGCCGTAATCCCAAGTGCCGGCCAGGCCGCCATAGACTTCACTGCCCTGGTAAATAAATCCGCGGCGCTTGCAAAGGCTGACAATGTCTTCGAGTTTTACTTCGCTCATCTTGAGATAGATTATAGCGGTTTTGAACCGGCTATACTACATCAAGCTCGCCGCCTATCTCGCTACCGGGTACTAGCTCTAAGTCAGCCACCACTAATCCGCCCATCACTACAGCAGTGGAGATTCCAGCACCAAGAAAGACTGCCAAAATGTCATCAGCTAACACATTACCGGCATCAACTTTATTTATAGAGGTATACTTTTCGGCGCTTGGTAATGTAAAGCTTGTAGCAATATGAGTGCTATTGGTAATACTTCCGTTCGTGTACGTTACTTGCTCGATCGAAGTAGTTTTAATGCCGCCGTCAGATTTGTGGCAACCAGACGGTAGTTCTGTGACTTGGACTGAATGATCAACAAGGTTGGCTGCGCACGCGGCTACCCCCTTATTAACCTGCCTTTCATCATCGTGTAAAAAGTTGTAGAACTGCGAACTAATGTCTGCTGCTAAGACCAGCCCGACTGAAGTAGTAATAATTTTCTGCCCTGTAGTCATTTCATTAAATGCGGCCATATGAAGTCTCCTCTAGTGATTCGCATTATACCGGAATATATGTGGTAAACATAGTCTGGATAAGTAGCTGGCTGGCTTTTAGCAGCTCGTCGGCGCCCTGCACTTTGGCGATATCGACCAAAGAATGTGGGCTGAAAACCAGGCGTAGGAACTTAATGTATTTGGCATTGAAGTGGCCACGCGGTTCCAGCGTAAAGGCCATGTCGTCGAAGTCAAACTTATAGCGCTTGCTGGCGTCCAACGGTTGGCTGGCCGTGTCGGTACGCAAATTTGGCGAGTGACCACCGAGCCGTAGCAACTGCGCGTCGAACCATAGCCGGATAAAGGCCATGTCGATCCCGGCATCATTCAGGCCGGCCAGGACTTGGTCGAGTACCGCGAAGTAATCAGTTTCGGCGGCGTCTTCGGTAATTTTGTCCAGCTGTTTGATAAGTTCATAGCCTAGCTGTGTACGGTTAAGATCTTTCACGATCTCGCCGTAATGCCGCTGCATCCGGCTGCTGACCAGCGTGCCGATATCACCCTTGCCCGGCAGCACAGTCAGGTCGCTGACACTGAAAAGATCGATGCCGCCAGCCAGCTTGGACTTCATCCGCCGCGCGCCTTTGGCCATCAGGCGCAATTTGCCGTGGTCTGGCGTCAGGACCGTGATGATGCGATCGGCCTCGCCAAAATTAGTGCGCCTTAGCACAATCGCGCTGGTCACGAATTGCTTCATGCTAGCTTGGCGCACCCGCCAATGCTAATTGGTCAGTTACCGTTTCCAACAAAAATTGCAGCGAAGTAGCTGGTTTATAGAGGTATACCTGCACACCGAGCTCGTCTTTCAGCAGCTGTAAATGACTGTTAAACTCAGCTGGCGGTACGTGGCTGTGGATCATTACCGGTACATTTTGCCACTCACTGTAGCTACGGAATTCATACAAAAACTCAACGCCGGAATGCTCAACCAGCTGGAGTTCCAGCACCACCAAATCTGGTTGCAAGGCGTCAGCGGCCTGGACGGCTGACTGGGCCGTGCGTGCCGCCACCACATTATGGCCGGCATAAGTCAGGCCGGCGGCGTAGGTTTTGGCTAATAGTTGGTCTGGCTCTACCAGTAAAATCTGCGCCATCTTGTCTACACCAATTGAAGTTGATAATTTGGCTGCAGCACCGCTCCCAAGCCGTACAGGCCGTGGTGGCGCGAGTGCTTGAGACTAAGTTGCATGGCATTTAGAATCGCATCGGCCACAAAAATACCAGCCGCGCTGGTGTGGCTAAAACCAAGCATAGGCTGGCGGCTGCGACGCTGGAGTTCGCGGCCGCGTTGCAAAGCTTCCTGGCTGGGCTGGCGAATATCTGAATAAACACCGGCCACGATGCCGTAGCGACTGCGGTGCGCCGCCAGTTCTAATTTCAGTTGCGGCTGGTCAGACTGGGCTGGCAAGGCTTCGATCAGCGCTGCGCCCAAGGAAACCAGTGCCGCCTGCAAGCCTTGTCGGTGAGCCTGCACCGGGCCAAACTTGCCACCAATATTCAGTTGTAATTTAACGTCGTAAGCTTTGGCCAAGGCGTCGAGTTGTTGGCCGGCATCGTACAAAACAGATGAAATAGATACCGATTCAATAGTAAATTGCCCGGGTTCAAGCTTTAGGCGAACCGCCATAGCGTAATTATCAAGTAGCTGGAGGGCTGATTCGGCCGTGGTCCGGATTAGGGGCAGCTCGGCTTGGCCATGCAGCTGTCCCAGTTCGGCCTGCCTGGCGATTTGCAGCAACGGCAGCTTTAGCTCTTCGGCTATGCTGAGCAACAGTTGTTGTGACAACACTGGTGTCCCACCGCTTGTTGGCGCCGCCAAAGCCGTACCCTCCTGTCTGAGTTCAGTATACACTGGTGAGTCTTGAGTCTCTAGTCTTTGGTCATAAACTCTAAAGACTAGCGATTAAAGACTAAATCAGGGCGAGAAGCTAAAGTTTGGCAAAATATACTTATTGAAGTCGGCCTCAAACTGGCTGCCTTCGGTCCAGATTTCCAGCGTGTCAGAGCGCAGCGGCAAAATCACCATGTCAACTGTACGGAAGTTGCCGCTAAATTGGAGTTTGCCCTGCATGCGTACACCAATCACTTTTGGCAACTGCGGCAAAGCGTAAGCCTTAAAAGCCAGCGCCGAATTAGTGCTGGATTGGTTTTTGAAGTTTTGGACGGTTTGGCTGTAGGATTGGCCAGCAACCTCTACCCTTAGGGCAAAGGTTGAGCTATCCGAACCAAGGGCCGGCACCGTCCCGGGGTAGAAATAAGCATTGACTAAGGCATCGTTACTGCCCGTAGAGTCCACATAGCCGCTCCAGGTCTTTGGAAAATTGATAACTAAACTGCCGTAGGCTTCCGGGCCATTGTAGGTACTGAGCGGGCTTTTCGCCTGTTCGGCATACTTGGTGGCATCGGCTTGCTGGGTTGCTGACTTGGCGGCACCGACGGCGGTGTTGATTTTGCTATCAACATTATCTTTGTAGTCTTGCCGGCCAGCGAAAGCCCAAACTCCAAAACCGGCGGCACCGACAAAGAATAAGCTAAGGATCACAAAGCCGACTACTACACCGACTGAACCGTCCTGGTTATGCTTTAACATAATAAAAATGATAGCACATCTTAGTGGTAGGTATACAGGTAGACCCCGGATTTTTTGGCGGTCGGACTTTTGCCCGGAACCTTAAAAGCAAAACTAACGAGTTTGATCGGTTTTGGCTGGTAACTATCTAGCTTTTTGTCCAGCTTGGACATAAAACGATCAAGCAAAAACACAAAAACGGCTTCGGCTGGCGGCCAATCAGTTTGCCAAAAGTCCGCGCAGATAATTTTGACTTGTTTGCGGTAACGCCAGGTGCGAATCCGGGCAACCACTGCCAATAGCGGATTAAGTTCATAGCCGGTAACCCTTAGCCCAGCCCGCGCAGCGGCCAGTGCCACCCGGCCGTCACCACAGCCCAGTTCCAGCAAATGATCACCGGGTTTTAAATCAGCCAGTTCCAAGGCGGCAGCTATCTGGGGTTTAAGCGTCGGCAAATACGGTGCGCCGACCAGCAATACGCCGCCAAAACAAATGGCCAGCGCCAGTGCTATCAAAAAAATGACCATTACTTGGCCGGCTTGGCTTTCAACTGCGACACTTTATTTTCAGCTGTCTTGAGGTATTCTTCCAGCTGCTTGACCAGCTCCATGCCGCGTTCGTAAGCCGGCAACGCCGCATCGACGTCTAGTTCCCCGCTTTGTAACTTGGCCAGGATTTCTTCCAGCTCAGCGCTCAAGGTTTGGTAGTCTACGGATTTGGTCATATGAGTATTGTATCAATCTTTTGTGACTTGATTGATCACGGCCGCAGCCACGCCATCGTGCATTTCTAGCTGGAATTTTTGGCCAGTCTTTAATGATTTTACGGAAGTCACCAAGCCATTTTCTGCCCGGATTATAGCGTAACCGCGCTTCAAAGCTTCACGTGGGTTAAAAACTACTAGCAGCTGGCGCTTGAGAGTTAGTTTGCGACTAGTCTCGGACAGCAGGAGCTGCATAGTTTGGTCAAGATTCAGGCTCGATTGTTTTAACTCTACTCGGGCGTCTTTGACGGTTTGGGCCAGGCTGGACGCTAAAAGTTTGCTGGCTTCATGCAGCGCCAGCAGTTCGGATTTGCGGTCCGGCACCAATAACTCGGCAGCATTGCTGGGTGTGCTGGCCCGAACATCAGCGGCAAGTTCTGCCAAACTAACATCAACTTCATGGCCAATCGCCACCAACGTCGGCACACGGCTGGCGGCCACTGCCCGAGTCACACTTTCGGTATTAAACGCCGCCAAGTCCTCAGCACTGCCACCACCACGGATTACCACCAAAACTTCCGGCGGTTCGGGAGCTGAGTTGAACTCGTGTATAGCGGTTACGATCTGGCCTGGTGCAACTTCGCCCTGCACCTGAACATCGATTAAATCAACTTGCAAACCGCCCCAGCGAGCGTTCAAAATCTTTACAAAGTCCGCATACGCGGCTGATTGGGCTGAGGTGATCAAACCAAGCCGCCGTGGTGGATATGGCAAAGTGCGCTTACGTGCCGGGTCGAATAAACCCTCGGCCGCCAGCTTGGCTTGCAGCAGGTCTGCTGCCCGCCGCAAACTGCCTTCGCCGGCTGGTTGGATGGTTTGGACGTTAAAGCTAAAGCCATACAAGTTGTGCAACCGTGGCGCACCTCGGACTTTAAGCAGCATGCCGTCTTCCAACGGCCCAGGCAGTGCGTAGATCGTACCAAAACATTTCAAAGTCGACAGCTCGTCCTTGAGGTCAAAGTACACCCATTTGCCTTTGCTGACTCGAAAATTGGCCAGTTCACCACTGACCACAATATTCGGCATGGCAAATTCAAAGGTTTGATTGACGAGCGCTACAAACTCGCTAACGCCCAGCTCCACATCCACAGTCTCAGGCTGCACCCGGCGCTCCCGGCGGACGATCCCCCCGCTTCAAAGCCAACTGGTACAAATAATAGCCGGGTGGAATCTGGATAAGCGTATTCACCACGCGGTACATTACCGTCACCGGCAAACTTACGCTCGGGCTAATGCCGGTACTGGCTAGCACCGCCGTCATCAAGCCTTCGTAAATACCGATGCCGCCCGGCAGCACGCTGACCAGACCGGCAAAGTTAGCGATCGCGTAGGCCAATATGATCGCCCCGAAGTTCACCAATTTACCAAACGCCAAGTAGACTACATAAACCGCTAACACTTCTGTTAAGTTTGCCAAAAAGGCATAGCCAAACGGCCCGCGCAGCTCGCGCCAACGGCCAACAATGTGCTGGTAATTGGCATGAAAATCATTGAACAACCTTTTGGCTCCGGAAATATTGATAGTTTCGGGGTGTTTGGGCCGAACAAGTTGAATCACCCGATTGACTAACTTTGTGACCGCGGTAAAGAACTGGTTGATACGGGCCTGGCTGCCCACAATGTAAGCAAAGCCTAACGTGCCGACCAGCAACAGCGTCGACAACGCCGTGGCCACCAGGATGATCAGATTGTTCACCCGCCCAACCGTCGCCAAACACAGCAAGCCAAAAACTATCAACACTTCAAATGACAGGAATTGCAGGGCTAACTTCATCACCTGCACCAGCGTCGCTTTGCCGCCAGTCAGTTCTTCGCCATTGCGCATCCTTAGGCCAAAATAGCTAATGCCAGTCACGCCGCCACTTGGGAAGACATGGTTCACAAAGTTCAATTCCAGCGAAGTTTTGTACAAGAATTTGTATGGCAAGTTATTGCCGACTAGCCCGAATAATCGTTGGTACAGTTTGGTCTGGGCGTGGTAATTCACCGCCTCCACTGGGATCATAAGGAGCAGCAACCAACCATGGACATGGCGTAAATTACCGACAGTTTGGCCCAATTGATGGCGCGTGGCGTAGATCAGAAAAGCCAAAGCCCCCAAAGTCACTAGATTTAAGATCAGCTTCCAGCGCTGGCCCAGCCAGCTCGTTTCGCTCATGTGACCATTATAGCCTCTCTCTTTGTCATCCTGAATTTATTTCAGGACCTATACGTTTTAAAGTTTTGTCGGCCAGTGAGCTCGCACGGGTACCGAAACAAGTTCGGCATGACAAAAATTAAAAGCTATACTGGTAGAATGCAAAGTTTGATGATTTTGGGGCGACAGCCGGCTTTAGGTGTGGCCGAACTGGAAAGTTTGTATGGGGGCGACAAGTTGACAGCTGTTGGCACGCACGCCGTGATAGTTGATGTTGACCCTTGCCTACTGGCCTTTGATCGCCTGGGCGGCAGCACCAAGTTCTGCAAACTTTTGACGACCCTCGACACCACCGACTGGCACAAAATCGAGAAGTTTTTAATTCAAGTTTCACCCGGCCATTCCCAAACTATGCCCGAAGGCAAAATGACTTTGGGCCTTAGCGAAATAGGGCTGAATGTGGGACTGAAGCAACTTGAAGCGACCGGTTTGAAACTGAAAAAAGTTATCAAAAATACTGGTCGGCCAGTACGGCTTGTTCCCAATAAATCGAACGAACTGAACGCCGCCCAAGTGATCCACAACAAGCTAACCGGCCCTCACGGCTGGGAGCTGGTCTTTATTCGTGATGGCAGCAAAACAGTCGTAGCCCAAACCGTCAAAGTCCAGGACATTGAATCTTACACCCGCCGCGACCGCGAGCGCCCGATGCGTGACGCTAAAGTCGGCATGCTACCGCCAAAACTGGCGCAAATTTTGATCAACCTGGCTGTTGGCCAACTTGATGAAACCGAGCTCAGCAACATCTGTGACATTCCGGCTGACCAACCGGTCAAGATTCCCGGTCTCGATAAAACAGTGCTGGATCCGTTCTGTGGCACCGGCGTAACGCTGCTGGAAGCGATGTTGATGGGCTACCGCGTTTACGGCACGGACCTGGACGAGCGCATGGTTCGGTACAGCCGCGACAACGTCAATTGGATTCAAGCACAATGGCACTTTGGCCAAAAGTGGCAATTGGAAGTCGGTGACGCGACATCTTACAATTGGGCGCCAGATTTCGATTTCGTGGCCAGCGAAACTTACCTCGGGCGCCCATTTACCGGCCAACCAACGCCAGAAATACTGAGCCAAACCATTTCCGAGTGCAACCTGATCATCAAAAAATTCCTGCAAAACATCCACAATCAAATTAAACCCGGCACTCGATTGTGTTTGGCCGTACCGGCGTGGCGCATCCCAGAACCCAGAACCCAGAACCCAGAACGATTCAAGCACTTACCTCTTATTGACCAGATAAGCGATTTGGGCTATAATCGAGTCAAGTTTGAGCAGGTTCGGGATGAAGATTTGATCTACTACCGAGAAGACCAGATCGTCGCCCGCCAGCTCCTAGTAATAACGAAGGAATAGTATGTCACACGTCAAAGCCGGCGGAACAGCCAAAAACGTCAAAGATAGCCCAGGTCAGCGACTTGGTGTTAAGGTGTTTGGTGGCCAAAAAGTCAAAACAGGCCAAGTCATTGTGCGCCAAGTCGGTATGACCAAGCGCGGCGGCGAAGGCACCAAAGTCAGCCGTAACTTCACCATTCACGCCGCCAAAGATGGCATCGTACACTTTGCAACTCGCAAAGTTCGCACATTTAGCGGCAAATCCGTACCTCGCACTGAAGTCACCGTTAAATAATTTAGCTTTCGTAAACTAAAAAGAGCCCAGCTGGGCTCTTTTTATTAGTACGTTGGTTCCGTTATGAAGCGGCGGCGTCTCTGGCTGCAGCACTGTACGGATTGTACTTATCCTGGGCACGAAGATCGTAACCATTGGCTGCGCCCCGGTCAATTTGTTCTTGGGTGGCTGCTCCGGCTTGGTAGGACCGGCCGTTGCGAATGCCACCATCGACCGCTGGACGAACAGCAGCGGCTTCAATGTCAGTAACATCTGGTGCATTTTTATCAAACAAGTGTGCATACTTATCTGTTTGGCCACTATCTGGCACGTCTGGAACTTCCGGCACACCAGCTCCCTTTAGCGCTTCTTCGCCCAGGCTTTCTTGCTCGCGACGAATCAATTCATTGAGTTGGCCACGAGTCATGGTCATCTCTTCCGGCCGTGGGATTGACGTTTCATGATCTGGAGCTTCTGCTGCAGCGACAGGTGCAGCCGTCTCTAATGGCGCCGCCCCGCCCTCGTTTTTTGCCACAGGAGTAATGTCGTAAGCTTTATTAAAAACATCTCGTGGAATTGCATCGCCAAAAGGTACGGCCTCTACGACTTGCTGAGCCTTCTGCTGCTCGGTAAGTTCTGGTGTCGCGGCATCCATTTCGCTGCCCATGCCGGGAGCTGGAGTGATTATAGGTTCTTGGCCTGGGGTTTCTGACATATCGGGGGTTCCGTTCGTAACTTATTTTTGTTTTAGATCGTTCTAAGCTGTTATATTAGCATAACCAGCTTAAAAAGTCAACTAGGCAGCGTCTACTTCAATCTTTTCACAAACATTTATAAAGTTCCTCATGTTTCCCTTGCGGTTTGTCTCACCGAATGTTTCTTCCATTTGTGCGCCATAAACTCGGATGGCTGCCTGAACAGGATTAGCTTCTTTAGCGGCCAATGCATAAGCGCTAACACGGCCAGCAGCCCAACCGTCAGACATTTGCGCCATGATTGTACCGGCTGGCAATTCTACACCGTTAAATAGCGTGGGCTGGCGTAGCATATAGGTATGCTGGCCGTGGGTCTTATGAAGCATCGGCACATTATCAGGCTCGACTTCAAGTAATTGATGTAGTTCGGCCGCACCAGCGTAGTAGGACTCTGCGTCTTTGCACATGCTACCGATTTTTTTGGTTTTGGATTGATTTATACTGGGCGGCAATTGGCTTTGATCGGACCGGTTCGCTATACCACGCAGCAGATCAATTACAATCTTGGCCCCGCTCGGTGTCAGCTCGTCCGACTGCAATTTGCGAATGTCGGATTCGATATCGGCCAGCGATTCACCATCAAACATCTTTGCCAGATCCTCGTTGCCACGATTCACAATTTCGCACAATGCGAATGTTAAGTGTGAAAAAGCGTGACCGTAGCGATCATCTTCCTTACCTTTCAAAATACTCATGAGTGCTGAAGTCGGTTTTAGGCCAGCCTGCTCGAACGAGCTACAAATAGCTGCGGCGTCAGGACTAAAAATGAATGCCGGCGATTCTTTATACCGGTTATTGCCGATTTCCATGGCAAATTTAGAAGGATCAACAACATAGCCAACCTTGTATTTACCTTCCATTAAACTGGTTTGGTCAGCTGGATTTTCAGGCTTCAGTACATAGTGATACGGGCCAAGACTGCCGTTGGGCAAAACAACCTTATCGACTTGGTTTTCTGCATTGTAGTAAATACCCGGGGCGAATGCCGGTAAGCTTTCCGCATCGCCGGGCATGACAGGCTCAAGTTTGTCGTAGATAGTCTGCAAAGCTTGGGCGTTATGGATTTTTTGATATTTCCGAACGTGACCAGCCGAAGGAATACTGTGATTCGCCAATACAGCTAGAAGCTCAGGGTCTTCCTGGAAGCCAACGCTACTAGTAGACATAAATTCTAACTTCTTTTGACCAATCGCATCAATCAGTTCCTTTACGACCTCATCACCGGGCAGTTCGGCCTCGACCAAGTCTGACCTTGGTAATTGCCCATCTGGCTTAAACCAGTGTTCACGTACCGGTCCTTTATCGTCTTCACCGATTAGGGATATTTCGACATCTCCTAATTTTGTGGCATATTCACCTACTCGTATGTCGGCAAAAGCATTTACTTCGTCAATGCCCAACTCCGCGGCTGTACGAATTCGCGTACGGCGCATGCTAGGAGCAGATGCGCCCAAGTCTGCTCGCATACCATCCTGAAAGTATCGCGTTTCAGTTTGAAACTGACTGCGCCAGAAGCCATTTTCACCAGCTGCCCAACTGGCAGCACGTTCATCAAGGTATTCGGCCTGCATCCGCGCCTGAAGCTGACTCTCTGGCGGCAAAATCTCACCCACCGCTGGCGGCAGCGGTTGACCGTTTTCTGAACCGGCTGGGGGTTGTTCGGACATGTTTTTATTTTACGCTAACAGATACAATAATAGCATAAGCGTGCTGAAAAGTCAAGATGGTGAGAGAAGTTTAGTGTTCGGCTAGATGGTGACGAATGCGGTCGACAACGTCGGCGATCACGACTTGCGATTTGATCAGGTAGTCATCTACCCCGAGCGATTTAGCGCGGTCCTGGTCGCTGGGCTGGCTCAAAGCAGTAAGCATAATAATCTTCAGGTTGGCGGTTTGCGGCGTGTTACGCAAGATGTCCAGCACGTCAAAACCGCTGACTTTTGGCATCATAACATCTAATAGCACGAGATCAGGCTTATAGCTAAGGGCGGCTGCCAAGGCGTCTTCACCATTAGACACGCGGCGCACGTCAAAGCCTTCGGCTTGCAAACGGGTTTCATAAACACTGGCTAGCGCGTCGTCATCTTCAACCAGCAAAATGCGGCTGGGATGTTTACCGGGAATTTCGGCTGGTGGGTTTTGCTTCGGATCCATAACGTTTATGGTAGCTTATCTGGCCGGAATGATCAACGGTGCTATTTGCTTTGTTTTAACGTAGCTTTTATAAAGCCGTCAAACATCGGGTGAGCGCGGTTTGGACGACTTTTAAATTCAGGGTGGAACTGGCTGGCCAACAGGAACGGATGGTCAATGCCTTCGATAATTTCAACTAAGTTATTCTCCGGGTTAATGCCGCTGGCACGGATGCCCCACGACTCAAATTTATCGGTGTAAGCATTGTTGCACTCGCCGCGGTGGCGGTGGCGCTCGACGATTTTGTCGGTGCCATAAACTTGCTCGGCTAGGCTGCCCTTCGCCAGCGTACAGTCGTAGTCGCCCAAGCGCATTGTGCCACCGGTCATGTGCTTGCCTTCCTGGCCTTCCATAGTCGTAATTACCAGGTTTTTGGTGTCGGGATCGAGTTCAAATGTGTTGGCGTCTTTGAGCCCAGCATTACGCGCAGCGGCAATCACAGCCATTTGGAGTCCTAGGCATAAACCAAGGTACGGCAGCTTGCTGGTCAAGGCGTACTGGGCAGCTTTGATCTTGCCTTCCAAGCCACGCTGGCCAAAGCCACCAGGCACTACAATGCCATCATAGCCTTGAAGCTCTGGCATGATGTCAGTGTTTGGCTCATCGAATTTAGAGGCATCAATCCAATTAATATCAATCTTGCAATCGTTGTTCCAAGCCGCGCTTTTGAGCGCTTCGAAGACCGACATGTAGGTATCGGTGTTGTCCATGTATTTGGCGACAAAAGCAATTTTGACAGTCTTTTCATAATCAGTTGTGCAGCGCTTAACCACTTCGCGCCACTCCTTTAGGTCTGGTTTTTTGGCGGTCAGTCCCAACTGCTTAACCAGTACATCGGCAATGCCTTCGTCTTCCAAAGTTAGCGGCACTTCGTAGATACTTTTGGCATTTGGCAAACTGGCGATTGCTTCGGTTGGCACACCACTGAACAGGCTCAGTTTGCGAATAGCTGATTCACTAACCGGATGCTGGGCGCGGGCTACCAGGATGTTTGGCGCAATGCCCAGGCCACGCAGTTCGCGGACTGAGTTTTGGGCTGGTTTGGTCTTAGTCTCGTTGCTGGCCAGCAAGAATGGCAAATAAACGACGTGGATGTAGGCGCAGTTTTCCGGGCCGACTTTGACCCCAAGTTCGCGGATGGCTTCGACGAAAGCCAACGATTCGTAGTCGCCAACAGTGCCGCCGATTTCAATAATGTGAACATCAAAACCTTTGCCGGCCTCCTGGATCCAATCCTGGATCGCTCCGGTCAAATGCGGAATAATCTGTACATCGTCGCCGTCAAACTTGCCAGCCCGTTCGTCTTGGATAAGTTTCAGCAATACCCGGCCGCTCATCAGGCTGGATTTGCTGTCCATTTCGTTGTCGGTGAAGCGCTCATAATGACCAAGGTCTAGGTCCGTCTCGGCACCGTCTTTGGTTACAAAACATTCACCGTGTTCGCGCGGGTTCAATAAACCGGCGTCGACATTCAGGTAGGGGTCACATTTTTGGAGGTTAACTTTAAGGCCGCGGGCCTTCAGGAGGTTGCCGAGCGAAGCGGCCGTGATACCCTTTCCGAGCCCGGAAAGCACACCGCCAGTCACAAACACATACTTAGTCGTTGTTCCCACGACCATTACTCCTCAGTTGTTAATCTCTTATGCTACTCTAATTCCGATCTGTTGGCAAGCGCTACTAAAGCAGTTTTTGTATTATCAACAAAATTATGCTATAATTTATAAAATTTGGAGAGCTATGGCCTTACCTAACAATCCAGGTGTTCCCAGTTCTGAGCCGACTCTCAGCGAAGCCGAACTCGCTGAATGGACTCAGGTTAGAGCTGTTTATGATATTGAGCTGCCGGACATGCGGCGATTGCTTATTGATCGAGCTAACCCAGAACAAGTAAACGATGAAGGCTTACTAGCAGCCGCTAGTCTCAAAGCCGCTATGAACGCAAGTTTTAGGATAGGCCAGCCGTTGTCTAGTGGTACAGCCGAATTAGTAATAACCCCGCTTAAACCAAGTGCAGACGAAGCAAACCTTGATTTACGCCTGTCCGACAGTGGTGGCGGTCTACCGGCACACGCAATACATTTGAAAGGCCTGATGCCAAAGCGCTATGTGCAGGCTCTAGGTTTATTGACCCCTAAAAATCCAATTCTTCGAGCAGACACCGATTGGAGCATTAGCGCTAACTCGATCAGCGATATGGCGTGGACTAGTGCGACCTTCAAACCCGCCAACCCTGACATCAAGCCAGTCGGCTTATTGGCAGACAGAGGAGCCCTTAGTCATGGCCCGACTATATATTATGGCAACATAGATGGCGATGATTATATTAACCATCGCGAGCACACTGATCCACATATCGTGATAGCAACACATATCCTTGTCCAGGCTACTGCTCAATGGATTGCCATGCCCGAAGGCGCTCGCCGTGAGCGACAACCCACAAGTTAGTGGCTCGTTAAGTAAGTCAGTGCCGCCTGGAACTGGGCGTCGCTACTTGCCAGAGCCTTGGCGTTGGTTGGCTCTTTGACGGTTTTATCTGGCGTAATGCCCTTGTGGTTGATGTTTTGGCCATTTGGTCGGTACCAGCTGGCAATGGTGACTTTCAGCTGCGAGTCGTCATCGAAGTTAATTAGCGACTGCTCAACGCCTTTGCCGTAACTTTTGGCGCCGATCACATAAGCGTCGTGGTTGTCGTGCAGTGCGCCAGTGGTAATTTCGGACGCGCTGGCACTGCCGGCGTCGATCAAGACTACCGTTGGAATACCGTTAAGCTCGCCATCGCCATTAGCGGTGTTGAGCTGCGTGCCTTCAGTTCCCTTGCTGGTAAAGATAGTTTGGCCGTTTTTCAGCCACAAACCAGAAGTGTTGATGGCCGATTGCACCAGGCCGCCCGGATTTTCACGCAAGTCAAGGATAATGCCTTTAACATGGGCTGATTTGAATTTATCGGCCGCTTTTTGCATCAAGTCCGACGTATCATTGGCGAAGGTGCTGATCTGCACATAACCAATATTACCGGCCAAAATCTTGGTAGTCACACTCGGCACGGTGATGTCGTCACGGGTTATCGTAAAGTTAAGCGTCTGGGAGTGGCTGCGAACAACCTGCAACTTGACCTTGGTGCCCTTCTGGCCACGAATTTTGCTAACGGCATCGTCTACCGATTCACCTGCGGTACTCTTACCGTTAATCTCGGTAATCAAATCTTGGGGTTTCAATCCAGCCTTTTCGGCCGGCAAACCTGCCAGTGGCGATATTACTTCCAAGTTACCGTCCTTGTCCTGGCCGAGTTCGGCGCCAATACCGCTGAACGAATTATTTAGTTCGTCATTGAAGTCTTTGGCCTCTTTGGCGGTAAAGTACACCGTATAAGGATCTTTGGTAGATTCAGCCAGGCCGTGCTTCAGTCCATCGATCAACTGGGATTCGGTTAGTTTGCCGTCGTAATTGGCTTTGAGCGACATGTAAACCTGGTTGACTGTCGCGTAGTCCAATGTAGCAGGCAAATTATTATTTTCGCTGTGCGGCTGGAAACCCAACGGCAGTTTGATCCGGCCTTCACCGACATACATTCCCAGTGTGAATACGCCAAATAAAATTAGCAGGATCAGAGCGCCACGGCTAAATCGCTGGCTACTAGATACCTGAGCTGCTGCCGGCTGCACCGCAGCTGGGTGTTGGTTTTGCTCCATTAGCTTCTAGTATACAACAATTAACATGAGCGTTTACTGGGATTTAAGGCAGTTTAGAAGTAGATGTAAGTTAAGCCGGAGGCACTAACCCAGTGGTCGTAGAAATTGCCATCGTAGTTGTCGTTGTAGGAGTAAACATGGATCTGGCCACCGCTGACGCCGACCACCCACATGGCATGGCCAAAGGTGCCGCCGGTGTAGATAGCAACTGAGCCTACTTTTGGCGTATAGCCGGTCGAGATACCAACCGAACGGGCACTGCCCGGCCACTGGTTGGCATTGCCAAAGCCACTGGTGTCGATGCCATAGCGTTCATAGACCATCCAAGCCGTGTAACTGACACATTCCCGGTTGCACATACCCCAGGAATCAGAGTATTGGCAGCCTGGCACATCATCGCTGGTGTGGGCGAAGTTACATCCCCACGAGCCGTAGGCGCCCGAAGCGCTGGCCGGGTAACTGCCGCCGCAGGAGCCACTGGTAACAACATAGCCGGATCCATCAAGCTGGCGGTTGGCAGCCGCTTGTTCAGCCCGCAGTTCGGCAATTTTACTCTCGTTAGCCTTAACGGCATTATCATACGCAGTCTGCTGCTCTTGTGTGTAGGCCAGCATTTTTTGGTGTTGCCATTGGACATCGGCCAGCTGGTCATTTTGGCGCTGCTCAGTTTTGATCAAAATATCAAGTTGGTCCTTCTGCTTCTGCAATTGGACTTCCAATGCCCTGACCTGCGCGATCGTCGCCGATAGCTGGTTCTGGATGCGGGTTTGGTATTCCTCTTTGTCGACATAATCGCTCAGGTTTTTGCTGGTCGCCAGCTCTTCAATGGTACTCAACTGGCCACCGACATACATGCTACGGATATCGTCGCCGAGGTATTTCTTCTCCTGGTCAATCTTCTGCTGGTCGGCTACAATCTGGGCTTGCACGGCAGCCTGCTTGGCCTGGTTCGCCCGCAGGACTGACTGGATAGCATTAATCTGGTCCTGCAAACGGTCAATCTCTGCCTGGTAAGTTGCTGCCTGGTTGGCAAGGCCGTTTAGGATGCCCTGCTTAGCACTATTTGATTGCTGCAACGAATTAATCTGGTTGTCGTATTGGTCGGCATGCACCAAGGTAACCCCACCGATCAGCGCGCCAGAAACCAGCAATGCTGCCAGCAAGCGAAACTTATTCAATACTACTTTTTTGAGACTTTGTGTGTGCATGGTTTTTGTATTGTTTTTATGCCATTTTATTATAACACGAAACGTCAAACATTTACCCCCTGTATCGGCACTTCACCACCCCTGTATTGGCTTAGCCGTATTGTTTTAGCTTAATTATTTTGTTCTGAATTTGAGGTACCGTCGGGTCGCGATAATGGAAGAAACGGTACCAATAATTATACCAATCGCCATTTGCAAAGCCAACAGCCACCAAAAGCGATCAGCAAAGTAATTGTTGGCATAACCGATGTCCAGCAGTCCCAAACTGCTAGCCTGCAAGGCGTTGGATGCCGCCAAAAATGCCGAGTTGATGATGATCACTGAAATTGCCGCCGATAGTAATCCATAAACGGCGCTCTCCACTACAAACGGCCCGCGAATATACCAAGTGTTAGCGCCCAACAAGCGCATAATCTGGATCTCGTCACGGCGGTTGAAGATCGCCATTTGGATGGTATTAAAGATGATCAGCATGCAGATAAAAGCGAAAACACCGATGGAAATAATGCCGATTTTGCGCAGCACGTTGGTAGCATGGGTGATGTTGTCGATGGCTTCTTTTAGATCGCCGTTGTATGATGGCGAGTCTTTGGTTTGCAGTTTTTTGTACTTGTCTTGTGTTAGGAATTTTTTGACGTCAGGCACAGTATTCAGGTCGTGGACATAGACGTTAATGGTGGCCGGTACGGTGTTGCCAGCTTCGTTGGCAGCAGCCGTTAGGGTATCGTTGCCTTGGGCTTTGGCAAAGCTTTCCAAAGCCTGCTGTTTGTTCAGGTAGACTACTCTTTTGACTTCGGGCTCGGCTTTGAGGGCTTTCACCAAATCTTTGGCTTGGGCTTCGGAAGTATTGTCTTGCAAGTAGACCGAGACATCAATTTTGTTGGTGATACCGGCAATCGTATTCTCAAAACTGGCGTTAGTAATAACCGAAAACAGCACGATGGTCAGGGTCACTACCATCACCGCCATAGCCGCTACGGCCAGGCTAATGTTGCGAACAAAATTCACCAGCCCGGTCCGGAAAATACGCTTTAGTGTAATTAGCTTTCTTTTCATGATTTATATCTTATAGCTGGCATTGGCCCGGTCGCTGACAACTTTGCCGTCTTTGACGGTTACCACTCTTCGCTTCAATTTGTTAACAATCTCCACGTTGTGGGTAGTTAGTAGTACGGTGGTGCCGTAGCGGTTAATTTTCTCTAAAACTTTAATAACATCCCAGGCATGCTTCGGGTCGAGGTTACCAGTTGGTTCGTCGGCAATCAAAATGCGAGGTTGGCGGACAATTGCCCGGGCAATTGCTACACGTTGGCGTTCCCCGCCGGATAGCTCGCGCGGCATCCGGTCTTCCTTGCCTTTTAGGTTGACTATATCCAAAACACGGGGCACAGTGTGGCGGATCTCGCGGTTGGATACGCCAACTATTTCTAGCGCAAAGGCCACGTTTTCGTAAACGGTCTTATTGGGCAGTAGTTTGAAGTCCTGGAAAACCACGCCAATTTTACGGCGTAACATGGGGATGTCTTTGTCTTTTAGCTTGTCGTAATCAATGCCGCCAATAATGATTTTGCCGCTGGTGGGCCGTTCTTCGCGCGTCAAAAGTTTTAGCAAAGTAGTCTTGCCCGCGCCGCTTTGCCCTACGACAATTACAAATTCTTTTGGTTCGACATGCAGCGTTATCCGCGATAGTGCGGCGCCCGCTTCTTTGTCCTTGCCGTAGGTTTTGGTTACCCGATCAAGCAGAATCATTAGCTTAATTCTATCATATAAAACGACCGCCCTTTCGAGCGGCCGTTTATTTGGAACCTGTGAGGTGACTTAGTAATTGCCGGCGGCAACGATGGTCAGCGTATCGGTGTAGTCGTTGGCGTAACCAATCGAGCTGTCGACCGCGATCCTTTCTTTCAGTGTGATGTTGTCGCCGCTGGTGTAACCGGCGCGTGACACGAAAGAAGCGAAGTTAGTACCATTGAACGCTCCGGCGGCAGTGGAAGATGTTATGTAGCTGCCCGCACCGTCAGAGTATTCACCGTCGTAAGTGAGGGCACCCGTTGCCTGGCTGGCTGGTGCACCGGTGCTCGGAATGAAGCCGTACAAAATACTGGTAGGCGTAGTAATGGTGTCGGCCGTACCATCGAAAGTACCGGTTGTAATGTGGGTGCTGGTTTCCGGTGAAGACAGGTAGCCCTGGCCAGATTTAACGTAAGCCGTGTATCCCAGTGGTGAGTTGGTACCGACCTGCATATTAACACCGGCCGTGTCCTGAGGCGTGTTAGGATCAGCTGGCGAAGTGGTCTGGTCAGTAGTACTGCTAAGCGAGAAGTTAAAGGTTGGCGCGACTGAAGCCGTAACCGTGACTTGGTCACCAGTTGAAGTGGTGATGTAAGTTGGTGTGCTGGTGGTGTCGATCGGTACATCACTGCCGTCTACGCTTGAGACATAGTTATTGTACTGGTTGGCGCTGCTCGGGTTAGTAATGCCCGGAGCCGTCACATAGAAGCCATACAAAGTGGTAGCGTTGACACTACCTACGTTACCGACAACAATGCCGCCTGCTCCGCTCGGACAGTCGGTGGAGCTACCGGTTACCATTGTGGCAGTAAATGATCCAGAGGTTGGTAGGGCCGTTGTAGCGGGCGTATTTGGCCGGTTGGCGGTGCTGACAGCAGGCGTAGCACTACCGTTGACTGTAAAGCCGGTAGCAAAACACAGGGCAACTTTTGACACGCCGGCTGTGGTATTAAATTTTACGGTCACGAACAGGCTAGCTGGCGCAGCCGAAGCGGCTAAACGGTCTATTTCTAGGCTGGCCTGCTTTAAAGCAGCAGCATTAGCAATATCTGGCAGTAACAGGCTGAGCATCAGTGCAGCTGCAGCAAAAAGGAATCGCTTGTTTTTCATAGCTCTTTCTCTTCCGGACTTAGTTTTTAATTTTTAAGCTCACACGCTTATAACCCTTATGGTAAAGGAGTTATCTATAATGTCAAGGTTTTTTTGATAAAAATGTTACCCAACTATTATTTAACAGATTGAAAATAGCATTTTATACGTCAGCCAGCGAGTACTCTAAGTAGGCATTTATTAGTCCATCCAAGCCGCCATCGAGGACTTTGTCTGGATCGGATGTTTCATACTTGGTACGCAAATCCTTCACTTGTTTGTATGGGTGCAGCACATAAGATCGTATTTGGTTACCCCACTCCGCCGATTGGTTAGGGCCTTTTAGCTCGCCCAATTTATCGGCGTGCTGTTCTAGCTGCAGTTGGACCAACCGCCCACGCAAAATAGTCATGGCTGTTTCTTTATTTTGCAGTTGCGAACGCTCATTCTGGATTGCCACGCTAATACCGGTTGGCAAATGCGTCACGCGCACTGCCGAATCGGTAGTGTTCACTGATTGGCCACCGTGGCCGCCGCTGCGATAGACGTCAATCTTGAGATCTTTATCATCCAGCTGCAGTTCATCGGGCTGGTCGATCTTGGGCATCACTTCGACTTTAGCAAAACTGGTTTGGCGCAAATTATCCGAATTGAATGGGCTCAAACGCACCAGCCGGTGTACACCATGCTCGCCTTTTAGCTTGCCATAGGCAAATGGTCCGCTCAGTTCCAGCGTGGCGCTTTTGATGCCAGCTTCTTCTCCGGCCGATTCTTCAACCAAGGCGACTTGGTAATCATTCTGCTCGGCCCAGCGGCTGTACATGCGCAGCAACATTTGGGTCCAATCCTGTGCATCCGTACCGCCCGCACCAGCCGATAAAGTCAGGATGGCATCGTGGTCATCATAAGGCCCGCTGAATTTTAGCTCGTCTTTCAGCCCATTAAATTGCTCTTGGAGTTTTTGCAGTTCCGACTCCATGGTCTCGTCGCCAGCCGCAGTCAGTTCGGCCAAAACTGCTACTTCATCAGCCAGCCCCGTCCACGGTTCAACCCGGCTTTTTAGTTTGGCAACTTCTTTGGAAGTTTGCTGCGCGGCAGCTGGATCATTCCAAAAGTCCGGTTGCTGCTCATCGACCTGAAGCTTAGCCAACCGGGAGTTAAGCTCAGCGATTTTGAGCTTTTTCATGGCTTCATTAATTTGCGCCTGCAGCGTTTTTGTTTGCTCGTTCATATATATATGATAGCAATTAGTCGCTCAGCCGCGATCTACCCATAGTGGCGCCAGATCAGTCTGCAGCTCGTGTGCAAAGGTTTCGCCACAATTCCCCAGTACGCCAAAGCCCCACAAATTGTCGTTAAACATAGCTCGGGAGACGTTGATAATCTGGTCTTTAGTAACGTCTTTGATGCGCTGTGGCAAGTGTTGGTAGTCTTCGATAACTCCATCAAAAAAGTAACGGCTGGTGTAGGCTGAAGCTGTGCCGCCCACCGTTTGGGCACTGCGCTGGTAGCGTCCCAAAGCATACTGCCTGGTAGCCTCTATGTCCTGTTCGTCGATGTCCCCAGCCTGCAGCTTTCCTAGTTCGTCGACTATGATTTGCATCAACGGTTGGGCGTTTTTGTCCGACACCTGGGCACCGAACCACCAGTTGCTGGCGTCTTTGGTTTGGGCCAGCCCGGAGTTCATCCCATACACCAGGCCGCGCTCCCGGGCAGTACCGAGAATATTGGAATACAAGGTTTCGGTGAGCATTGTATTGGCCAAGCTCAGGGCATCGGTTTGTGAATCGTCCAAACGCTGCTTGCAGAAAGTGTCTATATAAAAATACAGGTTTTCGACCATGTCATTTGGCAAATAAACCGGCCGGTCCAGCCGCAATGGCTGTTCGCTTGGCAAATCAAAACGTTGGCCCTGGTTCGGCATATCAATGTTTTCCAGCAGCTTGGTTATTGACGCCCGCCTTGATGGCGACAAGTTGCCGGCAATTACGAAGCGTAAGTTAGGAGTGCTGTGTGTCCGCTGGTAATGCTCCCGCACATCCTGGACTTTGACGTTTTGCATGAGTTCCAATCTCTCGGCGTCAGTTTTAGCAATCAAACCCAGCTCTTGGCGCATCGCCAAACTCAAACGACGGAAGTGATTATTGCTGCGCGCCGCCATTTCTTCCTGCACATTGCCAAATTCCGCCGCAAATTCTTCTTCCAAAAACAACGGTTTGCTAATGGCAATCAAGAGCAGGCCAAGCACTCGATCCCACTCAAAGTCGGCACATTCGGCTTCATATGTAATGTCATACACGCCGGTAGTAGCATTGCTATAAGCACCGTTTTTTTCGAGCTCTGCCTGGAAGTCACGAGCTTTGGGAATTAACTCGTTGGCACCAAGCAAAACATGCTCCATCAGGTGCGGCACTTCCCATTTTTTGGGATCAACCAAATACTCGCCAGCCCGGAAGTTAAAATCAAAAGTCATGACACTGGCGCCCGGAATATGAACCAGCAAACCGGCCACGCCATTACCAAGTTTGATTTCAGAAACCGTATGCTTCATGCGCCTTGCTTGCTACTTTCGGCGCCGTGCAGCGGATTTGCGTTTACGTTCAGTCTTGCGTGCCTTTTTAACAGTACTAGCCTGCTTCTTTTTAGCTTGCTGGTTGCTGCGTTTGTCACTAAAGTCAGCTTCGTCGAATTCGTTTTCGCCAGTCAAAATTGCGCTGGCATTATCCACCGAACCACGAGCGGCGCGAGTCAGGTCAGTTTCTGTCGCCCGCTGCAAATCTTCCTCGGCAATTGGTTCGGCATGGAACAGGTGCATCAGCACATCGTGGCGCAAAGAGTTCTGCATGTCTTCAAATAGCATCTGGCCGCGGCGGCGGTATTCCACCAATGGATCCTGCTGGCCAACGCTCATCCAGTGAATACCTTCACGCAAGTGGTCCATGTTTTCTAGGTGCTGCATCCAAAGGTTGTCCAAAATCTGCAAGTAGACATCGCGCTCCAACTTGCCCATAACGTCCTTGCCAAATGCCGCTTCGCGGGCAGCATAGAGCTCGGCAATCTCAGTTTTCAAAACAGCCTCAAACTTGTCAGCGTCAGAGTCAAACAAACGGTCCAGGGTTGCTTCGTCGAAAGGAAAAATTTCGCGCAAGACATCTTCGAATTGGTCGGTTGTGGCCAACGGCGAAGTAGCCAAAGCGTGAGCTTCTTCGTCACTAAATAACTTGATGCGCTTGCTGATGTTTTTAGCACGCAAGATTTCGCGGCGCATTGAGTAGATGGCTTTGCGGTGACGGTTCATTACATCGTCATATTGCACCACGCTCTTACGTTGGTCGAAGTGGTAACCTTCGACTTTTTTCTGCGCGCCTTCGAGGGATTTGCTGATCAAGCGGTTTTCGATCGGTGTTTCGTCGTCAACTTTCAGCCGTTCCATAATGCCGCTTATTCGCTCGCCGCCAAAGATACGCATCAAATCGTCTTCGGTACTTACGAAGAATTGTGTTGTGCCGGGATCGCCCTGGCGACCGGACCGGCCACGTAGCTGGTTGTCGATACGGCGCGATTCATGTCGCTCTGAGCCGAGCACAAACAAGCCGCCGAGTTCCTTAACGCCTTTGCCTAGGACAATGTCGGTACCGCGGCCGGCAATGTTGGTAGCCAGTGTCACGGCGCCCTTTTCACCAGCGGCGGCCACAATCTTGGCTTCGCGCTCGTTGTTCTTAGCGTTCAGTACTTGGTGTGGCACGCCGGCTTTGGTGAGCATAGCGCCCAACGCTTCGTTCTTTTCAATCGACACAGTACCAATAAGTACCGGCTGGCCTTTAGCATTCAAAGCTTGGACTTCTTTTACGATAGCTTTAAACTTGCCTTTTTCTGATTTGTAAATACGGTCCGACCGGTCCTTGCGGGCCAATCCCCGGTTAGACGGCACTTCCACGACATCCATCTTGTAAATCTGGTGAAACTCTTCAGCTTCAGTCATGGCCGTACCAGTCATACCGGCCAGCTTCTCGTACAAACGGAAGTAATTCTGGAATGAGATGGTCGCTAAAGTCATCGACTCTTGCTGCACTTCTACGCCTTCTTTGGCTTCGATGGCTTGGTGCAAACCTTCGTTGTAACGCCGGCCTGGCAGCAAGCGGCCGGTAAATTCGTCGACAATCACGACTTCCCCGTCGCGCGTCACCACGTAATCTTTGTCGCGTGTAAATAAGGCGTGGGCACGCAGGGCTTGCTGCAAGTGGTAAATGGTGCGGATGTTTTCGCTACCGTACAAATTGCTTATACCCAAAATCTTTTCAATTTTTTCGACGCCGGCGTCCGTCAAAATAACCGTTTTGCGCTTTTCGTCGGTCTCGAAGTGCTTGTCTTTGACCAGCTGTCGCACGACTTTAGCGAACTGGGCGTAGGCCGTGCCGCTGGTGACACTCGGTGCGCTAATAATTAAAGGCGTGCGGGCTTCGTCAATCAGGATGGAGTCGGCTTCGTCAACGATGGCGAAGTGTAAATCGCGCTGGCGTAACTGGTCTTCTTCGCGAACCATGTTGTCGCGCAAGTAGTCAAAACCATACTCGTTGTTGGTGCCATAAGTAATGTCGGCGGCGTAGGCTTCCTGGCGGCTGCAGGGTTTGAGGTGGCGAAAACGCTCGTCTTCGTGCTCTTCATTGACATATTTTTTGTCGTAAATGTAGCTGTGATCAGCCAAAATAACCCCTGTGGTCATTCCCAGAAAATCATAAACCTGGCCCATCCAGCCGGCGTCACGCTGCGCCAGGTAGTCGTTGACGGTCACTACATGCACGCCCTTTTCGGTCAGGGCGTTTAGATAAACAGGTGCTGTAGCCACCAAAGTCTTACCTTCACCGGTTTTCATTTCACTGACATTACCTTCGTGCAGCACCATGCCACCGATCAGCTGGACGTCGAAATGGCGTTGGCCGAGCGCACGAGTGGCGGCTTCGCGCACCACAGCAAAAGCATCGGGCAAAATGGCATCCAATGTCTTTTTCTTCAGCTGCTTTTTCAGTTCGTCGGTTTGCTCACGCAACTGCTTGTCGGTCAGTTTGCCGTATTTGTCACCTAATTTGTTGACTTCGGCGACACGCTTGCGCAGCCGCTTGACGGTTTTGGCTTGCGGATCACCCAGAATTTTTTTGAAAACAATATTCATTAGACCTCAGTCACTCCCCTGTTAAGTTTTGGACAAAAGTAATGCAAATAATTATAGCCGTTTTTCAGAGGAAAATCGAGAGCTCAGTGGCTTATTGAAGCACCATCGCCAACACGGACATCTATATCTAGCAAATCAAATTCTGTAAATATGGGAAACTTCGGCTGGCAGTCGGTCAAGACGCTAGCAAACCTTTCGCCTACTTCAGCTGTTTTACCTCTACTGGAAACTCTAGCAAACCAAGGTTCACCGCCAAAATCCAGCTCGCCCCAAGCCTCACTAGTGTCTTCACCCTCCAAGCCAAAAAATTCTTCGGTCAACAACTTAGCAGCTGCGCGCTCCTGTGCAAGTACAGGGTCTCCGGCCGCTAGCGTAAAAAATGCCCGTGATGCATATTTGCCAGATGCAGGCACATGCAACCCAAATGGGAAGGTTGGCACGCTTAGCTTTTCGTCAACTGAACCAGGCAAATGCTCGTCTAGATAATCCGCCAGCCCTTCGATATTCTCGTTGGTCCAGGCATCTTTCATCTCAAAGGTTTCCAGCAAACTGCCGAGATCACCCGGGCTTAAGATTACGGCCCGCAGCCCTTTCTGGCCAAGCATCCGCAGTTCATCCTTGGAGATGCCCTGCTTGGCCGCCTCACTGCGCACATAGTCGCTATGACTTGCAGTGACATTAAGAATCCGCCGACTAACTTCTAGATCAAGTCTTTCTGCCATAGTCCGCTATTAAACCACCTCTATTAAACAGATGCAAGCATGAGGGTTTTAGCCGCGGCGTAGTCTGGCCACCAGGCGGCGGTGGAGTTTGCCGGTGGCGTGGGTGTCTTTGTACTTCTTCAGCTGCTGTTTTAATTTGGCTTCGACGATGTCGACGGCGGCAAACATGTTCAGCGCTTTTTCTTTGATAACGATGTTTTGCTTGGGCAAGTGTACGTTTACTTCACAGATACAGTGGTTGTTGTCTTTGGCTTTGGTCTCTTTCAAGTGGACCTCAATGTGGGCGCTGTCGCGGGCAGTACGGGCAATGTAGCGTTCCAGTCCGCCGAGTTTGCGGGTGGTGTAAGCGCGGAGTTTGTCGTTGACTGTCGTGTGTTCACCTTGGATTTCGAATTTCATGTCTGTCTCCTTGCTTATTTGTTATTAATTATAGCCCCTTCAGCCAAAGCCGCTGTGAGTGTTATCACGCTTTGGGCTAGATTTCTGTTCGGCCGCCGAGGAACGGACGCAAGACTTCGGGGATGGTGACGTTGCCGTCTTTGGTCTGATAGTTTTCGAGGATTGCGATCATGATGCGACCAAGTGCAAAAGCCGTGGCATCGTTGGTGTGGACCAGCTCGGTGCCACTGGCTCGTTTGACACGGATCTTCAGGTCACGCGCCTGGTAGTCGCTAATGTAATCGGCGGTGTGCGTTTCGCGGTACTGGCCCTGGCCTGGCAGCCAGGCCTCGATGTCGATGCCGCGGGCGTTGGGCTTGCCGATGTCGGCCGTGCACTTTTGCAAAACCTGGTACGGCAGACCAAGCTGTTGCATCAGGTATTCTTGGATGGCCACCAGCAGCAAATGTTCCTGCAAGCCGGTTTCACCGGTGCTGAAGACTTCCATCTCCAATTTGTCGAACTGGTGCATTCGGAATATGCCGTCGGTGTCTTTGCCGTAGGTGCCGGCTTCACGGCGGAAGCTAGTACTGTATCCGAGGTAGCGGATCGGCAGTTCACTTTCCGGCAAAACTTCGTTCCAGTACATCGTACATAAGGTGTGTTCGGCGCTGGCGTTCAGCCACAGATCATCCTGCGCCAATTGGTAAGTTACCTCTTCGGCGTTCAGCCGGGCGCTGGCAGCGTAGGGTTCTGTCCGCAACATTGCCGGTGGCAAAACCGGCATGAATGGCTTGGTCGAAATGTCCAGGTTATTGTCTTTGACGAGTTTGGCAATCACCTTTTCGTCGCTCAAAGTTTGGGTGACGTACTGCATAATGGCGAATTGAAGTTGAACCAAGCCACCTTTCAAATAAGCGAAGCGGCTGCCGGCAATTTTGGCGGCCCGTTCTTTGTCGATCCAGCCTTTTGGTTCGGCCAGTTGGTGGTGCTCTTTGGGCTTGAAGTCAAAGTGCGGTTTTTCGCCGACCGTTTTGGCCACGACGTTTTCGTCCTCCGATGCACCAACCGGAACATCGTCCGCCGGCATATTCGGCACAGCTTTGAGTAGAACCTCGTACTCTTTGTCGATCGCTTCCAATTTGTGTTCAAGATCACCCAGCTGATCGCGCAGTTCGCGGCCTTTTTTGATCTGTTCTTCACTTGGCTTCTGGCCTTTAGTAGCATCTGTTAATTCGTTACGCTGACGGCGCAGGTCTTCGACCTGCTGAGTTAGTTCACGCCGTTCCTTATCAAAACCCAGCAGCTGCGTAATGTCGACGTCGTAGCCCTTCTGTTTGGACTTTTCGGCCACCAAGTCGGCATTATCCCGAATAAACTGAATATCAAGCATGCTTTTAGTATACCTAAGCTTTGGCTTTTTTAGCTTGTAAGTCTTTGAGCGTCAGCTCGGTGCGGGCTTTGGCATACATGCAGTGCTCGCACGGTCCGCCCATGGCGGCGTCGCCGACTGGCGGCATGGCGTGGGAATCCATGCAGGCTTTCATTTTGAGAATTGTGTCCTCGACCCAGTCAAAGCTGCCGTGGTGCGGAAAGACGTGCGTCTCGAATTGAATGACGTTATCAAATTTATCCGGTTTGCTGGGTGCGGTCGTGTACACGAAGTAGCCGGTTGAGCTGACGTCGAAGCCGTTTTGGCTGAGCAGCCACTGGTATATTTCCATCTGGTGGCGGTACATATCATGCCAACTGCCGGGTTCTTTTAGCTCTTTTACGGGGTCAGCCTTGGCGGTGGCTTTGTAGTCAACGACTATCAACCGGCCGTCGGGGTCAACCCAGACATCATCGACGGCGCCGAAAATGTGCAGGTTGGTCGGTTTGTGCAAAGTAGTGACGCCTGTAAAGTTGTGTCGCCACTTGTCTAAATCGTCATGGGCAAATGGAATGGCTTCGACGCCGGCTTCAGCCATCAGCGGGTGTGGCTCGCCTTTTGCTCGGTAATAATCAAACTCGTTTTTGAAGGCCTCGTCGACAGCTTTGTTGATGTTGAACGGCGGGCTGCTAGGCCGCTTGATCTTTAGCCGCACATCCAACCAAAAACAGCGCGGACACTGCATGAACAGCTCGATTTTACTTCGAGAAACTTTAAAAGGAGTCGTCTGCCCTGGCTTGTAAGCCGGGCTGCGTTCATAAGCCATTACCTACATTGTAGCAAGCCAAAGCCTAAACTAAGACCAACTTTAATGGTTGTTTAAGAATACGGTACAGGTTGGCTGAGAGCCAAGCTCACCTGGCTTTGCAGCAAGCTAATATTGCTATTCAAATCATCAACACTGTCAATCGGAAACGCATCAAAATCGCCCGTGCCGCCGTCTTCGAACGCCTTATCGCCAAGGAATTCCAAGTTCAGTGACCCACCTTCACCATAGGCATAACCGTCGATGCTTACTGTTTCTTCGGTAGTGCTAGCGATGCCGTGGTGTTTGCTATTGTCGATTTGATGCTGAGTTCTTAGGAAGTTACAAAATGCGGATATTCGGGTGGTGCGCAACGAACCGGGCGTGGTAAAAGCGGCTTGCAGATCTTGCTGATCAAGGCGACCTGTTTCGTAAATTGCCGTTGTCGGTGCAACCGAGTATGTGATTTGAACCTGGTTACTCAGGATGGTTGATTTGCCATCTTTGTGAGCAGCTGCTTTCTCCTGGTTGAAAACGGTCAGCTCTTGCTGCTTTGGAAAATAGGAGACGGAGACCGAGCCATCGAACAAAGTGTTCCCATAATTCGTTTCGTCTGGTTTGGCCAGTAGTGGGCGCAATAATGCGGCTCCCTTTTCCAGGCCATAGCTGTTGATGCGACTGACAGCAGCAGCCTTGTCGCTATGCGATAACCCATAATCACCACCGCCAAAGTCAGCACAGCCAGCTGTCAAAAACGCAGCGCTCGCGGCAACGCCTGCTGTAATACCGCGACTTATTCTATGTCCTTCAGGAGAAGCCATACACAAAAGCTCCAATTAATTATGCATATTATAGCATTACTGCATAATTTCCGCAATTTTAGATTTCTTCAAGTAGTTTTAATAATTCAGCGGGCGTGTCGGCGAGGCCAAAGGGTTGGCGGCCACTCAAGTCACTGGTGCGGGCAAAGCCCCAGCTGACGCCGATTACCCGCAGGCCAACCGACTGCGCGGCTTCGATGTCACGCAGCTCATCGCCAATGTAAATTGCGCTGTCTTTTTCTATATGTTGTTCGCGTAACAGTTTGCGCAGCGCCGGCGCTTTGCTGAATAGGCCTACCCCGCCGTAAATTTCCAAAAAATATTTATGCAAATCCTGCTGGCGCAAAAAAGTCCGGACGTTGCGCACGGTGTTGGTGCTGACGATAAACAGTTCGTGGCCTTCGGCGTGCAGCTTTTCGATCAGTTCCGGCATGCCAACGAAGGGCTTTATGTGGCTGATGCTGGATGTCATTCGCTTGCGACCTTTTACGAACAGCCAAAACAGCCGTGGCCAGGAATGGCCAAACTGCCGCCCTATTGCCGCCATCGACAGGCCACGCAGTTCGGCCTGCTGGTCGGGCGTCAAAGGTTCGCGTCCGGCGGCCGTCGCCAGCAAGTCAACGACGTAGTCAAAGCTGTCGGCGATTGTGCCGTCGAAGTCAAAAATTATAGCTGCCATCTGCCAATAAGCGTATCATAAGAGTAATGGCAAATTTACAGCAAGCAACTCTAGGCGGTGGTTGTTACTGGTGTTTAGAAGCCTTCTACCAACGAGTTAATGGTGTAGAAAAGGTCGTGTCCGGCTATAGCGGCGGCCATGTTGATAACGTCACCGTTCAGCAGGTTTATGACGGTGGCACCGGCCACGCCGAAGTGGTGCAAGTGGACTTCGACCCTGAGGTGATATCGTTCAAGGAGATTTTAGAGATCTTTTTTGTGATGCACGATCCGACTACATTGAACCGCCAAGGCAACGATGTTGGCGAGATCTACCGATCGGTAATTTTCTACCACGATGCCGATCAAAAACAGATTGCTGAAGACATGATTGCTAACTTTGCGCCAACACTTTATGAAGATCCGATTGTCACCGAGCTAAAACCCTTTGAAGCCTTTTGGCCGGCCGACGAATCAATGCAGGACTACTACAACCGCAACCCCAACGCCGGCTACTGCATGGTAGTGATTGACCCTAAAATTCAAAAACTGCGGCAAAAATTCGCCAGCAAGCTAAAGCCAGCAGTCTGACCTAAACTACAGCCCAAGACTGAAAATGGATGCAATGGCCAACAGCAGTACCACCGCGCCAAGCGTTCGCCGGAAGTAATTAACACCTTGAAAAATCTCAAAGAGCGCCCAAATAATGATACTGGCACTGCCTAAATACCACAGCACCGACGACAATACACCGTTAAAAAACAATGACGCAAAGTCCAGTACCGCCCAGGCAATCAGCCAAGCGTTTGGCGTTTGGTAAATAACCACGTGGCCGCGGTCGTCACGCCAAAATTTGTCCCATAAGTCATCTAACATTACCGTCTATTGTAGCATGTCCGCAGTCTATTCTTTGGCGCGAATATCGTCATGGTTCAAGCCGTAATAATGGGCGATCTCATGCCACAAAGTGTGCTTGATCTGCTCTTTGAGTTGGGCCGTGCTGTCCGCCAAGCGACTCAGCGGGCCTTTGAACAAGGTGATCTTATCCGGATAGATTCTTGTTTGGCCCTGGCGCTGCGTTAGTGGGACGCCTTGGTACAGTCCCAGCAAAGTGTAGCCCGGATGGACATCGCCGCTCTGCAACTGTTCGGGCGTCGGTTCTTCTTCGTAAAGGATCGCCACATTCTCAATGTTTTTGACGTGTTCGCCGGGCAGCTCGGTCAGGGCTTGGTCA
>DASZPJ010000014.1:0-22781 GCA_035550295.1 Saccharimonadales bacterium (SeqCode) | reverse complement strand
AAATCATCCAAATGTTCACGCAAGAATACCAACTGGCCGGTTTTACCTAAAAGTCGCAAACGGCCTAAGCCGTACTCACCACCATAGATTTGCAACAAGTCATTACCAAAACCATTAAAGGTGGCAATTGTTGTATCGAGGTTTACGCCCGTCTTGGTTGCATTAACACGGTCGAGCATTTCACCGGCCGCTTTATCCGTGAAAGTCAGTGCCAAAATCGAGTTTGGCTCAACGCCGCCAGCTATAAGGGCGTTGATTCTCTCAACTATAACTCGCGTCTTGCCTGTTCCGGCACCAGCTACTACTAATACCGGCCCATCAATAATTTTGGCAGCTTCTAATTGCTTGCTATTTAGCAGGTCTTCCTCGGCCATAGCTATATTGTATCGGTTGGCGGGAGCGGAAGCTACTTGATGCTGGCGACGTTGCAGGCATCACAGTCGTCTTCGACGGCAAACTCTGTCAGGAATTGTTTGCTGGCGGTAGTCCATGGTTCTAGGTCGTGAAAACCGATCAAATCGGCCGCTTCACGCAAGGCATAACCGATCCAGCCATACATCCGCAAGTGACCCCAGACTACTGCTGCCCAGCGTGGACCAGCCGGAATGACCGTAATAGGCTGCTTGGCATCATAGCTTTTTAGCGTCCGGCCACTGGCCCGGCGGCTTAAATTACGGGCGACAAAGGTACCGTCGCGCAGGGCGGTTTGGGCCAAACCGCTAAATGGTGTGTTGGCGTTGTCACCGATTACAAAAATGTTGTCTTCGGCTTGCAAATAGACGTCGACGGCTACCTTGCCGCGGTTAGTCAGTACAAATTGGTTGTCGTGGAAAAAAGGATGGTTGGTGACGCCGGCTGTCCAAACCACGGTGTGGCTGCGGATTGGCTTGCCGCTGACCATAAGTTCGTCGGCGGTTTCGCCTTGCACCACACTGCCAAGGTAGAGCTTGATACCGAGTTTTTTGAGTTGCTTCTGGACGGCTCGAGAAGCATCTTTTGGCAAACGCGGCAACAGCCTTGGTGCAGCTTCGATTAGGTCAATATGAATTTTACGCTCCGGCAATCCATGCGCCTTGCTGATTTTTTTGAGGTAACCTGGTAATGCTCCAGCCAACTCAATACCTGTTGGTCCAGCGCCGACGATCACGTAATTAAGGTCGGGCTTGTGGTCGTTGGTTAGCTGGTCGTGTAGGTGCTTTTTAAAGCGAGCGGCTTCACTCTGCGATTTTATGCTGTATGAGAATTCTTCCAAGCCTGTGATGCCAAAATAATTGGTGACTACGCCCAGTCCGAGAATCAAGCTGTCGTAACTGTAGGCCTGGCCTTCGGCCGTGGTGATGGTTTTTGCCTTGCGGTCCAGGCTGGTAGCAGTACCGGCCGCTAGTGTTACCGGTTTGCCTTCAAAGATCCGGCTTAATGGAATGCTGGAATTGGCGCGCCGGCCACCGGTAGCAGTATGGTAAAGGGTTGGGTAATAGCGTAATTCAGCACTGTCGCTCAACAAGGTTACGTTAAAACGTTCATCTTCAGCTAATTCCAGGGCAGCCTTGACGCCACCAAAACCAGCACCCACAATCAAAACATTTTCTTTGGACATATTGCTTATGATTTTAACAGATAATTTATTTTAGTCGCAAACAGCCATTACTTGCTATAATTCTGGCATGAAAATACTATTTGTCACCCGAAAATTTCCACCAAGCATTGGTGGTATGGAACAGTTTGCTTACGATTTGCACGGCGCAGTATCCCAAAAAGTCGAGACTGTTTTAGTAAGCTGGGGCGGATCTAACAAGGCCTTGCCCGTTGTTTATCCTCTATTATTTGTAAAATCACTACTCCAACTGATGAAAGGTGGCATTGATGTCATTCACATTCAGGACGGACTCCTGGCGCCAGCTGGCTGGCTGTTGTCCAAGCTGTCGCGCAAGCCTTACACGGTCGTGATCCACGGCCTGGACATTACATTCAATAACCCGCTGTTTAAAGCCTTGGCGCCACCGGCTGTGGCCCGCGCCAGCAAAGTTTTCTGTATCAGCCAGGCAGCAGCAGATGAAGCTATAAAACGCGGCGTACCGGCCGAGAAGTGCGAAGTTATTCCGTTGGCCGTTGACGATAAGTTGTTTGGCAAGGCTACCCGTGCAGATTTGATTAAACGCCTGGAGCTACCCGAAAACAGCCAGTTGCTATTAACGGTTGGGCGTTTGGTCAAGCGTAAGGGCGTGGCTTGGTTTATCAGTAACGTTCTGCCAGAACTGGCTAAAACCAATCCGCATGTCGTTTATTTAGTGGTTGGCGACGGGTCTGAGCGCGAAACTGTTGAAGTGGCGATTAATGACAGCAAAATGGCAGGTCACGTCCGCTTGCTGGGCCGCGTAACAGATGATCTATATGAGATGGCCTATAACGGCGCTGACGTATTTGTAATGCCAAACATTCCCGTCGACAATAATATTGAAGGTTTTGGTTTGGTAGTACTGGAGGCGGCCTTGTGTGAACGACCGGTTGTAGCGGCCAATACCGAAGGTATCGCTGATGCTATACGGGATGGCCAGAACGGCGTAATGGTTACTCCTAAAGACTCCAAGGCGTTTGAAAAAGAAATTAAGCACTTCCTGGATAAGCCTGCTGAAGCCAAAGAGTTTGGCAAAAAAGCCCGTCAGTTTACGCTTGATCACTACCAATGGGGTAAAATTGCCGATCGCTATGCCGACGGCTACAAAAGCTTGCCAAAGCGCCGCTAAAACCCTTAAGCTTGTAAGATATGGAAAACATAAGCGGTGGGCTTAAAAAAGCCGGCTTTAAGGGTGAAATTGCCAATGACCCGGCTACTTTAGATTTTTATAGCCACGATGCCTCAATGTTTGAACTGCGCCCAAAACTGGTGGTCAAACCTGTTGACGGCAAAGATATTGAGACATTGGTCAAACTAGTTGTGGCTGAAAAAAAGACAAACAAGAACTTGAGCCTAACGGCCCGCAGCGCCGGCACCGATATGTCTGGTGGTGCGATCAACGACTCGGTAATTGTTGATTTTCGGGAGCACTTTACCAAGATTGAAAATGTCACCAGCAAATCAGCCCAAGCTCAGCCAGGTGTTTTGTACCGCGATTTTGAGCCGGAAACGCTGAAGCACGGCGCGCTGATGCCAACCTATCCTGCCTCACGCGACCTGGCCAGCATTGGTGGCATGGTCAACAACAACTCGGGTGGCGAGAAATCGTTGGAGTTTGGCAAGACTGAAGATTTTGTGACGGAACTTAAATTTGTTTTTGCAGATGGTGTTGAACGAACGATCAAGCCACTAAATAAAGCCGATCTGGCCAAAAAGATGAAGCAAAAAGATTTTGAAGGCCAGGTTTACAGTAAGCTCTATAAACTGCTCGACACTCACTACGACAAGATCAAAGCCGCCAAACCGCACGTCAGCAAAAACTCGACTGGCTACAATTTATGGGACGTTTGGGACCGACAAAAGGGCGTGTTTGACCTAACGAAGCTAATTGTCGGCGCCCAAGGCACGCTGGGTTTTGTGACGGACATTCATTTCCGGCTAGTGCCGCATCGCCCACACTCTGGTTTGCTGGTGCTGTTTATGCGCGATATTGATGACCTAGGTGAGATCATCCCGAAAGTTTTGGAGAGTAAGCCGGCGACTTTTGAGTCGTTTGACGACGCGACATTATGGCTGAGCATCCGGTTTATGCCAAGTTTTTTGAAGATACTGGGCTGGAAGCGCTTTTTGCACCTGATATTTAGTTTGATTCCGGACGGTTTGCAGCTGCTGCGCGGCATTCCGAAGCTGGTTTTGATGGTCGAATTTAATGATGAAACCGAAGAAGGAGTTAGATCTAAAGTCCATGCCTTGCACCGTGAACTTGCCAAACATCGTGCCCGCTACGAAATCAATGGTTTTGAAGAAGACCCGAGTGAAGGTAAGTCCGAAAAATTCTGGGTGATGCGGCGCTATAGCTTCCAGCTGCTCAGGAGCAAAGTAAAAGACAAACACACTGCCCCGTTCATCGATGACCTGGTAGTGCCACCGCCGCATTTGAGCGCCTTCCTGCCGCGGTTGCGCAAAATTATTCGCAAGTACAAGCTGCAGGCGACGATTGCTGGCCACATGGGTGACGGCAACTTCCATATTATTCCGCTGATGAAACTGGAAGACCCCAAAGACCGGGGTAAAATCTTGCCAGTCATGAAAGCGGTCAATAATTTGGTTTTGAAATATGGTGGATCGCTTTCTGGCGAACACAACGACGGTCTGGTGCGTGGCCCCTGGCTAAAACAGATGTACGGGCCGGAAATTTACAAGCTGTTCCAGGAAGCCAAAGACATCATGGACCCCGACCACATCTTCAACCCTCACAAAAAAGCCAACGCCGACTGGGAATACAGCTTCAGCCACATTCGTGAACATTTTTAAGCAGCAGTCGTGGGGATTACTGGAGCCATTTCGACAACCCTACGGAGTGGAATTTTCTCGAAGGAAGAAGGGTCGTCTACTGAGGGGATGATCGCATGAACGCTTACGTCAGCAAATCGCCAACTGCGGCTGTGATCATACGGGTTATAGATATACTTTCTGAGAACATCCCTGACTAGGTCTTCGGCGCCTATGTCTACTGCCTCTCTGGCTTCACCTGGCAAATCGGTAAAATATAGCTTGTCTGTATATACCCTGCCATGCCATTCGTGCTCAAACCTAAAACTACCTTCTGGATCATCGGGTACGCCCATAACTTCGTTGCGACCCTCAACGTCGATAATTTTAAAATCCATAAATTCTCCTATTCTAAGTCTTTTTATCATAGCTCCTTGAAATAGAGCAAGCACGAGCGCTATAAGAATGCTACAATTTAGATAAGCATGAGGGGCAACAAAAAGTTAAAGCTGGCCTTGATTCCGTTGGTTTTATTGGCTGTTTTGGTTGGCCTGCTCCACGCCTTTTTACGACGCCACAATTTAGCCGTGCTCGACGCTAAAGGGCCGGTCGCTGAAAAGGAACGGAACCTGTTTTATTTTGGACTAGGCTTGTCGGCAATTGTGGTAATTCCAGTTTATATACTGACTATCTTGATCGTCTGGAAATACCGCGAAAGCAACCACCGGCCCAAAAAATACCGGCCAGACTGGGACGGCAGCCGGCTGTATGAAGGTTTGTGGTGGGGTATTCCCTGGCTGATCATACTTGTGCTGTCGGTTGTGACCTGGAATAGTTCGCAGGCCCTGGATCCTTACAAAAAACTTAGTTCTGGCCAAGCCAGCCTGAGCGTGGAAGTCGTGGCCATGGACTGGAAGTGGCTATTTATTTATCCCGAGCAGCAAATTGCCAGCGTGAATTTGCTGCAGTTGCCAGTCAATACACCTGTCGACTTTAATATTACGTCTGACACGGTCATGAACTCATTTTGGATCCCGAATCTGGGTAGCCAAATTTATGCCATGCCGGGCATGAACAGCGAGCTGAACTTAATGGCCACTAAGCCTGGCGATTATCGGGGATCATCGGCCAATATTAGTGGCCAGGGTTTTGCTGACATGGACTTCACTGCTCGTGCCGGTTCGATGACAGATTTTAAGACTTGGGTTAACCAGGCCAAGCAATCCGGCAAGTCACTGTCCTTGGCAGCTTACAGCAAGTTGGCAAAGCCAAGTGAAAATACGCCAGTCAGCTATTACAGTAGCATCAGTCCAGATTTGTACAACCATACTATTCTGCAATACATGGCGCCCGCCCAGGGAGTCACCGAATGAACTGGCTGGGCAAGTTAAGCTGGCAGGCTTTGCCGACCAGCACGGTTACCCGGGTTGGCGCCGTGATGATGGTGCTAATCGGATTGGCCATCTTTGTGGCAATTACCTATTTCGGTAAATGGCGTTACTTGTGGCGCGAGTGGCTAACCACCACCAATCACAAAAAAATTGGCGTGATGTATGTAGTCGTGGCGCTGGCAATGTTGCTTCGGGGCCTGTCTGACGCAATACTGCTTCGGGCCCAGCAAGCAACTTCAGTCGGCAACTCCCACGGCATTGTTAGCGCCAATACTTTCCAGCAAATTTTTTCGGCCCACGGCACAATTATGATCTTCTTTGTAGCGATGGGGTTGATGTTTGGGCTAATCAATCTGGTTTTGCCACAGCAGCTTGGTGCCCGTGATGTGGCCTTCCCTTTTTTGAATGCGGTTAGTTTTTGGCTGTTTGCTGCCGGCATGATTTTAGTGAACTTGTCGTTAATTGTCGGTGAATTTTCAGCCGCCGGCTGGCTGGCTTACCCACCACTCAGCGAACTTCAATACAGTCCGGGAGTTGGCGTCGACTACTGGATTTGGAGCTTGCAGATCGCGGGTATTGGTTCGCTGATGAGCGGTATTAACTTTATGACAACTATTTTTAAATTTCGCGCCAAAGGCATGGCCATGATGAAGATGCCGATGTTCGCCTGGAGTGTTTTGGGCAGCATGTCGTTGGTGGCGTTTGCCTTTCCGATTCTAACGGTCACCCTGGCGCTACTATACCTGGATCGAACTTTAGGCATGCACTTCTTTACTGGTAATGGTGGCGGGAACCCGATGATGTACGTTAACTTGATTTGGGCGTGGGGGCATCCGGAAGTTTATATTCTGGTGTTGCCGTCATTTGGGGTGTTCAGCGAGATTGTGCCGACCTTTAGTCGTAAGCGGCTGTTTGGCTATAAGTCGATGGTTTATGCTATTTGGGCAATCGTAATTTTGTCGTTTACCGTCTGGTTGCACCACTTCTTTACTATGGGTGCCGGTGCTAACGTCAATGCCTTCTTTGGAATTATGACCATGCTGATTGCCGTGCCCACAGGAGTGAAGATCTTTAACTGGCTGTTTACTATGTACCAGGGCCGCATTCATTTGGCGTCGCCGATGATTTGGTTTATTGGGTTTGTCTTCCTGTTCACGATGGGCGGAGTGGCTGGCGTGCTGATGGCCGTGCCGGCAATTGATTACCAGGTTCATAACAGCCTGTTTTTGGTAGCCCATTTCCACACGATGATAATTAGCGGCGTGGTGTTTGGCTTCTTTGCCGGGCTGACGTATTGGTTCCCGAAAGTGTTTGGCTTTAAACTCCACGAAGGCTTGGGCAAGATCGCGGCCTGGTGCTGGATCGTCGGCTTCGTGCTAGCCTTCGGACCGCTGTATATTCTGGGACTAATGGGCGCCACCCGCCGGCTGGATCATTACAGTGCGTCACTTGGCTGGCAACAACTGTTCATCGTGGCGGCTATTGGCGTAGCCATCATCTGTGTTGGTGTGGGCTTCCAGATTTTGCAGCTGGTTTACAGTATTTGGAAACGTGATGAAAACCGAGACCTGGACGGCGACCCATGGAACGCCCGGACACTGGAGTGGTCAGTGCCGTCGCCAACGCCTGCTTATAACTTTGCCGTTTTGCCTGAAGTTAGCGAACGCGATGCCTTTTGGGCAGTCAAACACAGCCACCAAAAAACCAAGCCGATTAATTATGAAGACATTGCTGAACCTGCCAACACTCCGGTGGCAATTCTGATCGGTGGCGCGACGCTGCTGGCTGGCTTTGGTTTTGTATGGCACATTTGGTGGCTGGTTATTGCAATGCTGTTTGGAACTGTAATTTTGATCCTAAGCCGAACCCTAAGTGATGACACGCACGAGCACAGCTTATCGGCTGACGAGGTCAAAGCTAACGAAGCAGCCTTGGCAGCCCGGAGGCAGACGGCATGATTAAAACCGAAACTATGCCAGCCAACGACAGCAAAAACCTGCTCGGTTTTTGGATTTACCTGATGACCGACTGCGTGCTGTTTGCCAGCCTGTTCGCGACTTTCGCTGTCTTACGCGGCGGCACGTACGGTGGCCCAACCGGCCAAGACCTGTTTAACCTGCCCTACATTTTGGTCGAAACACTGGCTCTGCTCACCAGCAGTTTCACCTGCGGCATGTCACTATTAGCGGCTCGTCGCCGTGATAAACAGCAGGTTTTAATCTGGTTGGTAATAACCGCGCTGCTCGGCCTGGTGTTCCTGACGCTTGAGCTAACCGAATTCCGTCATTTGGCGGCCGAAGGCGACAGCTGGCGCCGCAGCGGTTTTTTGTCATCTTACTTCACCTTGGTCGGGACGCACGGTCTACACATCACAATTGGGCTGTTGTGGTTGGCCGGGCTCTGGATCAAGTTCCAGTTCAAAGGAATAACCGACGCTGGCCTTCGCAAGCTAACGATGTTCAGCTTGTTCTGGCATTTCCTTGACCTGGTTTGGATATTTATATTTACAATCGTTTACCTATTTGGAGTGATACCGGTATGAGCCAAGCGAATTCTAACGAAGCCAGCTTAAAGTCTTATGTTGTTGGCTTTGGCCTGTCTTTAGTTTTAACGCTCGCTTCCTATTTGCTGGTAGCTCACCACAGCTTGGGCCGTGACGGACTGTTGGCGGCAACGACAGTGTTTGCCCTAAGCCAATTCTTTGTCCAGATGCGTTTTTTCCTGCACTTAGGCATCGAAACAAAGCCACGCTGGAAGTTGTTGGTCTTTTGCTTCATGACAGGAGTCGTTTTGATTCTGGTTCTGGGGTCATTGTGGATTATGAACAACCTTAATTACCGCATGACGCCAGCCGAAATAAAGCAGTACCTACAAAACCAAGACGGCGGCATTTAATGGCCTTGCGTGCCTACTTGGAGCTAATAAAACCAGAGCGCACCCTAGCTAATGTCTACACGGCAGCGGCGGGGTTTTTATTTGCAACCAATTGGCCGATAGACCTCCAGCTGTTTATGGCCTTCTTGGGGGGGATAACATTGGTGATTGCTTCGGCTTGTGCAGCCAACAATTATTTAGACCGCTCGATTGACAGGCGAATGAACCGGACCAAAAAGCGAGCATTGCCAACTGGCTTGGTCACGCCTAGTGCGGCCCTGTGGCTGGCACTTATATTGGGCAGTTTTGGCTTCTGGATTTTAGCAACCTGGGTTAACTTTGCGGTTGTATTCTTGGGCGGCATTGCCTACGTTGATTACGTAGTGGCTTATGGTTGGGCTAAACGCCACACTGTTTGGAGCACATGGATTGGCACAATCTCCGGCTCTATGTCGCTGGTCGCGGGCTACTGTGCAGTTACTGATCGCCTAGACCTTACAGCAAGTTTGTTATTTGCAATGATGGTATTTTGGCAAATGGCGCATTTTTACGCTATTGGTATTTATAGACAGGACGATTACCGGTCTGCCGGTTTACCCATTTGGTCGGTACGATATGGCTTGAACAGCATGCGGGCGCAAATCATAGCCTACATTTTGCTCTTTGTAGTAACATCTGCGGGGCTGTTCATGACAATGATTAGCCCAAAAGGCAATATTTATTTGGTTGCGGTCCTGCTGTTAGGATTTAGCTGGCTACGCGTAGCAGCCCGACCATGGGACACTAAGCACGAAGCTGCTTGGGCCCGGCAAGTGTTTGGGCATTCCCTGGTTGTGATTATGGTTTTGCCGGTTTTGTTGGCGGTTGGCCCGCATTTGCCTTAGCTAGTGTCACCGTAACGGTTGTGCCGTGGTTTGGCTGGCTGGTCACGACAATGTTAGCTTCGTGTAGGTCAGCAATCATTTTGGCGATTGATAAACCCAAACCAAAGCCCTGCTCACCAGACTTTTGGCGTGACTGGTCAGCCCGGTAAAAGCGGTCAAACAGGTGCTCTAAAGATTGGTGGTCAATCCCATCCCCATGGTCAATAACTTCTAAGTTTAAATGTCCACCCACAACCACACTATTTACAGTAACTTGGCTGTTGTCTTCGCTGTATTTGATGGCGTTGTCGAGCAAAATGACCAATAGCTGGACTAAAGCGTCCTGGTCGCCAAAAATTATCGCCGAGTCACCAGACGTTTTAATAGTGGTTTTGCGGGCTTTAGCGAGCGTTGAAACCTGCCTTACGGCCGCTTGCACCAGTTCTTTGCTGGAGAGGTTAGTAAAGCCCTGCTGTAGTTCGTCGGCTTCCAGACGCGATAGACGTAACAGGTTATTAATTAGCGACTCCAACTTGCCTACTTCTTCCAGGTTGCTGGACAGGGTGTTGCGCAAGTCTTTAGAACTGGCTTTTTTATTGAGTAATGCCACTTCGCTTTCCATACGCAGCGCCGTAAGCGGCGTACGCAACTCGTGGCTGACGTCGGCGGTAAAGCGCTTTTGTTGCTCGTGGGCTTCTTCGATTGGTTCCAGCGTACGTTTAGCTAGCCAGTAACTGGCGCCACCGGCTGTAACTAAAACGATTAAGTTAAAGCCAATTAGTCTTAGCAAGATGCGGTGTGCGCCGTCGTCAAAGTCGGTAGTTGGCCGCAGAATTGGATTATTCTCGAAGACCGGAAACTGGTTATATATCCGCTGGGTTTCATGGTTGAGGCCGCGCTGCAGTTCGCCAGTCGCCACGCGGTATAGGACGAAACTAAAAACCAGGCTAATAGCCATAACGATTGCCAGGTACCACATGGTTAGTTTGAAGGTTGCAGATCTAAACATGCTATTCACTTAATACGTAGCCAAAACCACGCTGGGTTTGCAGCAGCTGCTTAGCTTTAGGGAATGGCCGGTCAATTTTGTTACGCAAATAACCAATATAAACCTCGATGGTGTTGGGCAGCACGTCAGCGTCTTCATTCCAGACATGATTGATGATCATATCCTTAGTAATGACTTGCCCGGGATGGTGCATGAAGTATTCTAGCAGCGAATACTCCTTGTGGGACAGCTTAATAACCTTCTGGCCGCGCTTTACTTCATATGAGTTGGTATCGAGACATAAATCGCCGACGCAAAGCTGGGTACCCACCTGCTGCACAGGACGCCGCAATAAGGCCCGGACGCGGGCCGTTAATTCATCGAACGAAAAAGGCTTGACCAAGTAATCGTCCGCGCCGCTGTTGAGACCCTGGACTTTGTCGCCAATAGTGCCGCGGGCGGTTAGCATAATAACCGGCGTATGGATGCCGTCTTTTCGTAATTGCTGGCAGAGTGTAACCCCGTCCATGCTGCCGGGCAACATCCGGTCCAGTACGATGGCGTCATAGTCCGGATCGCTGGCATAACTAAGGCCACTGTCGGCGTCGTGGACAGCATCTACGGCAAAGCCCTTGAGTTCCAAGCCACGCTTAACGGCTTGGGCAATTTTTGGTTCATCTTCGATTACCAGGATTCTCATGCTTAAAATTATAAAACCCGACTTGAAAAACAGCTGTAAGATCAGTCTTTTGCCTGTTTGGTGACAGCGGTCAGCCGCTGCTGGGCGTGACTGGCAAAAATGAAAGCTGCCAGCAAAAGCAATAGGATAATATATACGGCGCGGTCCAGGATGTTGGCGGCCACAATCGTGTTGTTGCTGATGTGATGCAAGTGGCGGGAAAATACCAGGAATGATTCGCGAAAGCCGATAGCGCCCGGTGTCAACGACACATAAAGCGCTAAGTTGGCGGCGCCGGTGTAAACCACGGCCTGGCTGAAACTGGTATGCGGCGCAACGCTGTGGAGCTCGCTGTAATAAATGAACACCACGCACCCAATTTGCAGTGCCGTGGATAGTGCCAGATAGTACCAATGACGAACGCTTAATTTTGCCAAACGTTGACTCACCTGCGGTAGCCGACTGGCAAATGCCAAACCAAGCGCAATTAAGGCCAGTACTGCTAATAGCCACCACTTGAGGAGTCCTGATAGCAGTAACATGACGCTGAAGATCCCCCAAAAAGCCAGGTACATCAAGGTGGCCGTAGCGTAGTTTTTAAGGTTCAAGCTATATTTTTTCTTCAGATAAACTGCCCGGAAGGCCGGACCGCTTTGCAAAGGCCCAAAGAAGTTAATCACCGCTGAATAGGCGGTTAGCAAAAAGTTCTCACGGGTTTTAACCTTCAAGTTGCAGAGCAACAGAGTTGCGTAAGTATTAAATGTTAGAGCGGCGATGCTCAATAAATAAAGGGCTAAAAGCAGCACCAGCAGGCCGGGTGAGGTATTGTGTAGCTGTTTGCCTACCTCTGGATGCTGGATAAAGAAGCGGACAAATACGACTGCCGTTAAAGGCAAAACTATAATTACGGCAAACGTTTTTAGCCGACGGCGCATAGCAACTATCATAGCGTATGACCGGGAGCGTGTATACTTAAAGTCAAATGAATAAGCTGCAGCCGACACTTACCCGTAAAGCTGATCGCTTACGCAAGTTTATGGGTTCCCGCCGCGCTCGCCAGCTAGTCCTGGCTTTATTTGTTGCCCAATGTTTGGTTTTGGTTTTCAGCGTCCGTTTTGGAACGCCACCGGACGAAAACAACCATATTGATTTCATCACTTTTTACGCAAACCACTCTTTAAGCCCATGGTTTAGCCATCAAAAACCAACATCACACCTGGGCGATAAAACGCGCGAAGTAGATTACTTGTACCACTACAGCATGAGTTTGGTATACCGTGTCACGCCTTTGTCAGCCCACAATAAGTTTTACCTGATCCGCCTGTTTTCGGTCGGTTTCGGACTGCTGGCGCTGCTGATACTAATCAAAATTTGTCGACGTATGAACTTGCCGGACTCGGTAACCAATACCGGACTTTTGGCGCTTACTAACTTGCCTATGGTGTTGTTTATGTGTGCCGCCGTTAACAACGACGTACTGGTATGGGTTGGTATTTTCCTGGGAATCTTATTACTTATGAGACTTTGGGAAAAACCAACAACAGCCGATTTGCTGTGGTTGCTTGACGTCGCCGTTCTGGGGGGCTTAGTCAAGCGTGATTTGTTGCCAATGGGTGTTTTGTTTGTGGTCCTGGCCATTGTTATTTTCTTTAAACAGCCTACGTCGCTACTTAAGGGCTTGCGAAAGATCGGGAATGGCGTGGCCATAGCGGCAATAGTTTTAATCGTTGGACTGGGTCTTTTTGCTGAACGTGTCGGTGGCAATATCATTCGCTACCATGCAGTTATTCCCAGCTGCGAACAAGTCCAGGGCGTTAAACCTTGTTATAACTTTTGGAGTAGCGCCCGGGCCCGAAGCCTAGCTAGGCAACCCAAAAAGCCGCTAATGCCTTTGCCTACTTTTGTGGCCCGTTGGTATTGGAACAGCGTGACCAACATCGTGGACATCCAGGCCCAGTTTTGGCGACATGCCGTGCGTCCAGCCCCATGGTTAACCCCTATGCTATCAGCCGTATTTCTAAGCGCCACGGGCGCAGGCCTGGTTTACGATGCATCACGCTGGCGCCGCGACCATAGCGCTCACCTGCGCCTATACGTAGCCGCCATAGCGTTGTATTACATGGCTAGCCAAATGCTGGTGAATCTGGGGAATTACATGCACTATAGGGTATTTGGGATTGCCTTAAATGGCCGTTATGTCATTCCAAGCGTACTTATCCTGGGGTTACTGGATGGTTATTACATCTATAAACTGCTGAGTGGCCGCAAACTGTTGATGCCGGTAGCGGCCATTATATTAGTTTTGGCCATAATTCTAGGCAGTGGTCTACTGATGATGCTGCGTAACACCCAACTTTACACAGGCTAGTTATTTATCGAATCTAGCGCGCTTAGTTTGCTCCAGGTTGTCTTCTATCAGTACCCGGTTGATGCGGATCAAATCAGCCACGATATTTAGGACTAAGCACAAGAAAGCAGCAATCATTAACAACGAACCGATTAAAAGCGACTGGATGTGCCCAGTAGTACCGTCCTGGATACTTAGGATTGCAAAGCGTGCAAACGGGACCAAACCGATCAAAAACAGCAGCCAGCCCAGCCCGCCAAGCACGACATATGGCTTGTACATCACGTAAGCCCGCACAATCGTAACCATTTGTTTGGTGACCATTTCGCGCATTGATCCAAACAACCTGGATTCACGGGTTTTAGGATTGGTGGTAATCGGAACGCTGGCAATTTTTAAGCGCTTGTTGCCTGCCTGGATGATTGTTTCGACGGTGTAGCTAAAGCGGGTAATAGTGTTGAGCTGGAATAACGACTCGCGGCTGTAGGCCCGGAAACCACTGACGGCGTCCGGCAAATTGGTGCCGGCGGCTTTGTTCACCACCCGGCTACCAACGCGCTGCAGCAGTTTCTTGAGCGGCGAAAAGTGCTCAATTGTTTGGGTTTGGCGGTCGGCAATTACGATGTCGGCCTGGCCTTTGACAATCGGTTGGACTAAATCGCCGATTTTCTCTTGTGGATATTGGTTGTCACCATCCGTGTTGACTACGATATCGGCACCAATGGCCAGGGCTTCCAGCACGCCGTCGTGGAATGACCGGCCCAGTCCTTGGTTACGGGCATGATGCACAAAGTGCTTAACGCCATGTTTCTTGGCAACTTCAACGGTATTGTCGGTAGACCCGTCATCGACTATAAGTACGATAATTTCATCAATGCCGGCAATCTTTTTGGGTATGCCACTTAAAACTAACGGCAAGGTTTCGGCTTCGTTAAGACACGGTATCTGGACAACAAGTTTCATAAACTACATAAGAGTATAGCTTGCTCTATTTAAAACTGCCAACTCTTCCTTAAGGCACTGCCGGATGTAGGCTCGTATCAGCTGGTTCTCAGCCTTAATCGTTACGCTTCAAGTCCGAAAAAAGTTAGCACTTAACCTCGGAACACGCTATAATGAATGCCTATTTCCATGCCACAAAAAGCCCGACTCATTGCTGTCCATCGCGCCAATTCCGCTTCACGGCCGGCTCAAGACGCCGTAACTGCGTCGCGGCAAGCCAAGAATTTTCCAAGCGTTGGTATGACCCTGCATAGCTACCAATATGATCCACGCGATCATCACGGCCGGGCCAGTGGCGCCAAAGCCGTTGTTAAGCAAACAGGCAGATTGCGTCGAATCCTGAAACCTAAACGTATCGCAAAATACCTGGCGATTATCGTAGTACTGGCTGGCCTGTTCGTCGGCGGCAAATTCTTATACGATGCGCACAAGTTATTTGGCGGCAGTATTTTCGGCTTCTTGCATACTACTCGCCTGAAGGGTGAAGATGTCGGCCGTGTCAACATTTTGTTGGCTGGCAACTCGTCCGATGATGCTGGCCATAATGGCGGCCAATTAACGGATTCTATTATGATTTTGAGTATTGATACCCAACACAACAAAGCCTTCATTTTAAGTGTGCCGCGTGACCTGTGGGTTAACATCGGCGATGACGGCCACGCTAAAATTAACGCAGCTTACGTTTACGGCGAGGAACAACAGTTCAGTGAGACTGGCTACCCCACTGGCGGCATGGGACAGCTGGAACAAGTTATCGAACAAAACTTTGGGATTGATATCGACTACTATGGGCTGATCGATTACTCTGCCCTGCGCGACGCAGTAAATTCGGTAGGTGGCATTGATATCACCATTAAAAGCGATGATCCGCGCGGTCTTTATGACCCTAGCATTGATTACGTTACGCACGGGCCGCTTGTCAGCCTTAAAAACGGAAAAGCCCACCTGAACGGTGAGCAGGCCTTGGACTTGGCAAGGGCCAGGGGCGACGCTTACGGTTCTTACGGCTTTGATGCCAGCGACTTTGACCGGACAATGCACCAGCGGCAAATGTTAGTGGCCCTCAAAAGCAAAGCCACGAGCCTAGGCGTTTTAGCCAACCCTGCTAAAGTTACCGGATTGGCTGACGCCCTTGGTAATAATGTCAAAACAGACATGACGCTCAGCGAATTCCACCGCCTATATGACTTGATCAAGCCAATCAACAACAGCGCAATCAAATCGCTTAGTTTGAACGATGCCAATGGTAAAAACTTGCTAGCTAGCTACACCGCCCCGGGTGGACAGTCAGCGCTGGCACCGGCCGCTGGCCTTGATGACTTTAGCGATATCCAACAGTTTATCCATCAAAACACCTCTAACAGCCCGATTGTCCAGGAGAACGCTGCAGTAGTGGTGTTGAACGGTACTACGGCTAGTGGGTTGGCATCCAAGGAACGCACTCGTCTGCTCAGCAAGGACCTGGACGTTATTTCGGTGGGCGACGCCAGCGGCAACCAAGCCACTACGACCATCATTGATAACTCTAAGGGTAAAAAACCAAGCACCAAAGCTTTGCTGGAGCAGGTATTCGGTCACCACGTCACAACCACCAACCCTTATGCTGGTGTTTATAACGCAGATTTCATCATCATTTTAGGCAACGACCAGGCAGCCCAATTCCAGGCTAACCAGTAGCGGGCATGGCAAGCGATATTAAGTTATACTATTAGGATATGGCAGACCAAGTCGCGATCAATTATTTGCGTACCTATTTGGAGCGTCACCCAGTACGCAGTTTCAAAAAGGGTGAGATTATCATTTTTCAGGGCGAAGCCCCGCGCAATGCATATGTCGTCAAAACCGGGGTTGTTAAAGCCTACAATTTGAGTGTTAACGGTGATGAAAAACCGGTAGCTTTTTATGCAGCTGATGCTGGTTTTCCCGGGGCGTGGATGTATGGCAAGATGGCCAATGCTATTTTTTATTATGAGGCCTTTACGGACGATGTCAGCCTTTATGCGGTTAATCGTGATGAATTTGTCAACTTTTTGCGGGGACGGCCAGAATTACTCTATCAGGAGCTGGAACGGTATGTAGTTGACCAGTTGGGTGCCACCATGCGCCTGAATGCCCTTCAGCACTCACGAGCCAGTGACAAGTTGCTATACACGATGCATTACTTGGCCTTAAACCATGGTAAACCAATCGGACAGGGCCTGGTTGAAATTGGTCTCGACCTAACACACCAGGACTTTGCCAACCTAACGGGCCTAACACGCGAAACAGCTGCCACGGAGTTGAATAAGCTCAAACGCCAGGGCATTATTACCTATGGCAAGCAACAGCCATACCAACTTAATTTGCAGCGCTTAATGCAATTACTGAACGACCAATATATCGCTGATCTTAAAATCCAAAGATAAAACAAAACTATTTGGCAACGGCTGGCTTTTTGCTGGTTGCACTGTCGCGTAGTGAGTCACTAACCACGCGGGCTAAGTTATGGGGTGCCGTCCAAGACTTGATTATGCAGCGGTGGGCACCAAGCTTGTAGGCTTCGTTTACCTCGGGTGAATTCTCCATATTGGTGAATATAAGTACTTTTACCTCGGGGTGGTTTTTGGCCAGGTTGTATTGTTGCAGGAACTCCAGTCCGCCCATGATCGGCATTAACAGGTCCAGTAAGATAAGATCCGGTGAGAAATCTTTAAGTTTCGACAAGGCATCTTCGCCATCGAAAGCCTCTACAACTTTATGTCCCTCACTCTTTAAAATAAGTGAATAGGCTCGGTTTAGGTCCTGGTCATCCTCGACAATTAAAATGCGTGCCACTTCTAGGGTTACCTCTTGTTAGGTTTGGTTAACTATAGCATAGCCAGTTTTATCCAAAGTATCAAAAATTTTACATCTCTTCATCTGTTGCTCCGGATAGGGTTTTTGTAGGCCGGCCCCGTTTGGGATGAGGCACTGTAAAACTAAACTCTGTTCCTTTTCCCTCGACGCTCTTGAACCAAATCGTGCCTTCCAGGGCTGCCACTAAACCTTTGACTAAATATAGGCCGAGACCAGTACCGGTTGTTTCGCGGCGAACAATATTTTGGGCCCGGAAGAACTTACTGAAGACTTGGTCTTGGGCGTGTTCAGGGATTCCCCACCCATTATCTTTGACGGATATTAATGTATCCTTTGCGCGGCGGCGGGCAGTAATTATGACTGACCCTTTTTCGGGAGTGTATTTGACGGCATTGACTACCAAATTGGTCAGGACTTCTTTAAATATTAAAGGATCTGTTTTGGTCCGCAAATTGGCCTTGGGCGTCCGGTTAAAACTTACTTCAATGGAGCGATCGGCTGCCAACAAAGAAACTTCCGCAATCACCTCATCAATCAACATGCCGATGTCAACCCGCTTCAGCGTAACTGATATGGTGCCACTTTCGATCCGGGTAATGTTCAACAAGGTACTGATCAGTTCGTTCATGCGATTGGCAGCGGCAATAATAGTATGCAAGGATTTACGTTGGGTGTCGGTTACGTCGCCCATAAACCCATCTACCAGCATGTGGGAATAAGTTTTGATAGCAGATAGTGGTGTCCGTAGCTGGTGGGAAGCCAAGGAAATGAACTCACTCTTCATGCGGTCAATTTCCTCATCAAGCGTAATATCGCGGAAAACCTCAATGGCGCCGATTGGTTGCCCGTCCAGCAGAATTGGCGAAACAGTAGTAGAAACCGGTATCAGCTGGCCATCCTTACGGCGGTAGTACATTTTTTCGTAGATGGTTCGCCCGGTCAAAAAAGCTTTGGTGATGGGCCGGTCAATCAAGTTCATGGGAATATCATCGGCGGTTACGGCCACAACTTTGCCTGGAAACCACTCGCCGATAACTTCTTTTTCCTGGAATCCTAACAGATCCAAGGCAACCGGGTTAACTCTTGTTATGCGACCAAAAGCGTCAGTAGAAATTGCGCCGTCGCCGATACTGGCAAACATCATATCTGCCTGGGCCTGGCGCTCGAAGTTGCGATGTCTCTGGCCGCTGGTGTGAGGGTTAGTTTTGGCCATAATACTAGAAGGTGTCCTCTGGTTTTAGGCCGGCAAGTGATTGTAGCTGGGCAATATACTCTTCGATAATCTCGCCATCGTCAGTGAGCAGCGAAACAGCGACGCGGATCCAATCAATAAGGCTCAACAAGTCATTCTTTGAGAGTTTTTGGGGAGCCTTGTGCAGGTGGCTCTCCACTTGCCTGGCAATAAATCGATCGGCAGCTGGGCCAAGATAAACGTGTGTCACTTGGACGACGTTGTCGTACAGGCTGGATCGGGCAGGGCTTGCCATAATTAGACTTCCTCAATTCGTAGTAAACGGCTGGCACCCCAGGCTAAAAGTCCAAACCCAGCTATGGCAAATAGGTATATTGTGTAGATCACTACTAGGGCTGCTCCTAAGGATAAATGACCCGTCCGGGGTATGACAGTAGTCAGGTATTGGATTGCTACTAGGCAAGCAATGACTACTACCAGGCCGCTGGCTAAAAACTGCAAAGCCCGGCGATACAATAAGCCTGGCGCCTGGTTTGCTGTCCACCTGACGTCAAAGGCAGCCAGTAATCCAATAAACCAAGCGTAAAGAGTGGGGATGATTATAGTAATAATCAAGAGCCATGTGGGCAAAAAATACGGGTTATGGGATGAAGTTAAGCTGTGCAAGTTGAGGTACCTAAATATTAAGTAGCAGTAAAAAACACCGCCTGTTACAAAAACCAACTGCAGGTTGCGCAAGCTGCTTAGGCTGGCTGGCTTTTTGGTCTGTTGGGATAGGCTGCGGGTGGCAGTGCTTATCAGGCTGAAGGCTATCAGCAGCAACACCAGGCTCAGGTAGTTTGTGATGATAATGATTGTTGGATGCAAACTTGGGTGGTTGTCACCAATAGTATTCAGGGGCAACGAAATTACTGACGGCAGAGAAACCCTCCAGGCTAACCATTTGCAGCCTCGGGCTAGCATGGCAAAACCTGGTCCTTCGGCGGTTTTTTTAATCTTTTCAGCATAATCCCTGACGGCGGCTGCGGCGTAAAAAGCCGCAAACCAGACAATTACCAGTGGTATGGCCAGTAAAAACCTAAGGGCATGGTATTCGACGCTGTCCAGCATATATTTTTGGGCTACGACATGATCGACTGGCAATAACAAAATAAGCGCGAAGTAGGTTAAAACTAGGTAGGTGTAACTTCTGACAATGCTGCCAAAATGTTTCATCTGGGGCTTCCTGCATTATAGTGAATGACAGCAATTATACCTTGTTACGTCCGTGAACTGTGTAAGATATTTGGCAGGCCCAAATTAAGCACAAGCTTGTACAGCATTTAATGCTTGGACATAATATACCCATGCCCAATAAATCACTTAGTCCCCGGCTAGCTCGCCGCCAGATGTGGCTGCTGCTAGTGTTAGCGTTGCTGTTGTATGCTGTCGTGCCACAGTTGGGCAATTTTAAAGCCAGCCTGCAGCTGCTCAGTCACCCACAGTTAAGGCCTTCCCTGCTGGCGGTAGGGGCCATAGCGATGAGCTATTTTGCGGCCGCCGGTACATATTGCCTGCTGGCTTTTCATGGCCTTGCCTACCGCACCACCCTACTTATGCAGCTAGCCAGCATGTTTGTAAATCGCCTACTGCCGGCCGGTGTCGGTGCGCTGGGCATGAACTATCTTTACTTACGGCGTCAAAGACATAATTCAGCCGAGGCCGGGGCAGTTGTGGCCACTAATAACCTCATGGGATTGATCGGCCATAGCCTGTTAGTCGCTGTGACGTTCTTGGCGTCTGGCCAGCATTGGCCAGCACTTAGCGGGTCAAACTATAGCCGCGGCTGGGCGTGGAAGTTTGCGATACTCGTTGGGGTTTTAATGGTAATTGCTTTAAGCCGGCCTGGTTGGCGGCAAAAAGGTTTGAAGTCTCTGGCACGGCTTTCAGGACAGCTGTGGCGTTACCACCAACGGCCATTTACATTACTAGGCGCCCTGGTTACATCAATGCTTGTGACTTTATGTACGGTTGGTAGCTTATGGCTTTGTTTACAAGCCTTGGAAGTCCAACTGTCTTTTCTAACGGTCCTCTTAATTTTTACAGCCGCTTTGAGTGTTGGAACGGTCACGCCCACACCAGGTGGACTGGGCGGCTTGGAAGCGGCTCTCGTTGCCGGATTAGTGGCTTATCACGTAGCCAGCGCGCCCGCCTTGGCGGCAGTCCTACTCTATCGCTTACTTACTTACTGGCTGTCATTGGTTGTTGGTGGCCTGGCATTTGCAGAAATTAGGCGCCGCCAGCTTGTTAAAATCTAGTGCAAAATGTTGATAGCCCGCGCCGCAACTAGGGCAATAGCTACTAGGGAAATTCCAGCTTGCAATAGCATTGCCAGCTTGGCCCGACGGCTTAAAGGTAAGGTATCTGTCGGGCTAAACGCCATGGCGTTGGTAGAAGAAACATATACATAGTCTACAAAGGTAGGCTGCCAGTCAGGATGGCGGTAATCTTCGTTCTGGCTTTGGGGAAACAGAAAGTCTTGCTCGTGTTTAGGAGCGCGTAAACGCTGACCTGGCCCACCGCCATCCATCTCCCAGTAAAATAGCCCAAAAATTATGATGTTTGTAAGGTAAATATTAACGGCTGACAAGATTAGATCACGACCATTGGCAATAGAGCCGCTTTGCAGCAATTTGTTAGCCACAATTACTAAACCGTAGCAGTTTGTCAGGCCGGTAAACGCAATCAACAGCAGAACGTTCAGGCGGCGGGTCAATGATTTAAAAATTCTTTCTTTTGGTGTCGTAAAGCTTAAGGCTGCCAACAAAACTGCTTCCACTACGATTAAAAGCCAACGCGGGCCAAAAACCAGCCGGTCAGGCAGTAAAAATTGCAAAACAATGGCCAGTAACATAGCCAACTGAACGTGCCATAGTGGCTCTACAAGGTGATATTTATTGCGCAGCGGCATAATAGTTAATTGTACCCTACTGCACCAAATGGCCCAGTTTGGCTAGCCTGGCCGCTGTGCCCGGTGCAGCTTGGCCTTCAGGGCTCAAAGGCCATTTAACTAATGGGCTATAGACTTCAAAAATTTGGGCGTAGGATCGCTTTGGTTTGGGTCCGACCATAATTGATACTTCAACCACCGTGGCATAGCCGCCAATGTCGAACCAATCAGCCAAGGTTTCAGGCAAAAGCACCTGGGCGGCTGATTTTTCGTAGCGCTCAATAGGCACACCATATAGCCGAAAAGTCTTGCCGATACTGCCGCCAGCTAGAATTTGTTCGTGGATTTCGGAATAGTCAGCTGCGGTAGTAGGCAAAAACCGGACGAAGGATAGCTCCAGGCGTTGGCCAGTTTTTTTAACCTTGGTTGTGATTAACCGCTGGCTTTTGCCCTGGCGCAAGACTTCAATTATTGTTGCCCCGAATTGGTTTTCTAGCCTATCGCTCGAAAGCTGAGTTGTGCGCTGCATGATCCAATCTTATACTAAGCAACATGTCCCACAAACTACCAGCTTACTTAAGTGGCAGGGTTACGCCATACAAAGGTAACGGTCGTAAACTTGGCTACCCAACGGCTAACATTGATACGACCACTAATTTAGATGATGGGGTTTACTTTGGTTATGCCGAGATGTCCGACTACAGGCACTGGCCAGCCTTGATATTTATCGGCACGCCAACGACACTAGGTGATAAAGACCGGCGAGTCGAAGCCTATCTTTTTGACGCTATCGACAAAGACTACTACGGTGAAAAACTTGAGCTAAAGCTAGTTAGCTACCATCGGCCAAACCAAACTTTTGAATCAATAGACGCTTTGCTACAGGTCATGCACCAAGATGAAAAAATCGCTCGCGGGTGGTTTGCCAGACAGCCTTAGGCGTTATAGGTACTGGCGCTGACGTCGCCGCCCTCACCTGTCCAATTAGTGTGAAAAAATTCTCCGTGTGGTTTGTCTAGTCTTTCGTAGGTGTGGGCGCCAAAGTAATCGCGCTGGGCTTGCAGTAAATTGGCTGGCAGGGTTTCAGTGCGGTAGCCATCATAAAATGCCAGGGCTGCACTAAGTGCCGGCGTAGCAATACCGGTCAAGACGGCTTCTGATACAGCCGATCGCCAGCCATGTTGGGCTTCGTCAACTGCTTTAACGAAAAACGGATCAGTCAGCAAGTTTTCAAGATTCGGATTAGTGTCGAAAGCTGTTTTAATGTCACCTAAAAATGCACTGCGGATAATGC
>DASZPJ010000013.1:0-24559 GCA_035550295.1 Saccharimonadales bacterium (SeqCode) | reverse complement strand
TATACCTGGCAGGAAACCGCAAAAAAAGCGCTCAATGCTTTAGCTCAACCACTTCCAGCCGCCTCAAACGACAAACCGCGCCTAGCAATTTTCGCGCCCGACCCGGCTGGATATTCTTCGATTGGTCGGATCACGCAGCTGATGCATCCGACGCTTAGCCGGTATTTTAAGATTGATTATTACCTGGAAAAAACCCGCGAGGGCAACACTTTCAGCCGGCCGTGCTACCTGGCAGAAATTGCTAATATCTACCCGTCATCATATTTCAACGCTAAACGTTATGCCGACTACGACGCGGTGTTGTACCACCTAGGCAACAGCGAGTATCACCTGGACACCATCAAAAACGCGCTGCATTTGCCAGGCTTTATAATTACCCACGACCTCAATCTGACAAATGTTTTCGAAGGCGTGCTCGGTAGATTTGCCTACATGGAACCGCAACGTCTGGCCGCCGAGCGCACCTTGGACGAACTACTCAAAACCACCAAAACCAGCCGACTGACTTCGCTGGTCAACGCTTCTTTGGGCGCGATTACGCACTCCAAATATGCGGCCGAAGCTGTCAGCGAAATTGACCAACATGGCTCACTGCCAATCTTATCGACCCAGTTGCCAACCGCCGTGCCGAAGCTGGACAGGGTAAACCTAGAAGGCCGATTCAAACTTGGTTTTGGCGGCATCATTAACCCAGTCAAAGGCGTCAGCTTGGTCGACCAAATCATTAATTCTGACGACCTGCGCCAAGTGGATATTCACATCTTTGGTATTCCGCTGATGAGTCCGGCCGAGCTGGATCGTCTCCAAAGCTTGCCAAACGTGACTGTCGAAACCAACTTGTCTGACTTTGCGTTTGAAAGCCGGCTGTCGGCCATGGACGCCATCGTTAATTACCGGCCGCAGTACAACGGTGAAAGCTCGCAAACGGTCATCGACGCGCTGCGTTACGGCGTAGTGCCGATTGTGCGGCGGATTGGTTGGTTCGACGAACTGCCCGATGATTGCGTCGAAAAAGTCGACAGCGAAGACGAAGTTTTGGCAGCCGTCACTCGCTTGGTCACAAAGGCCGATTACCTCAAGCAAAAGAAGCAAGCCGCCAAGCAGTACGCCGTCGACACCTATGGCTACGAACGCTACGCCGACCAGCTGCAGAAATTTATCATCGATAATTACTCCAACGCCAAAACGCCAAACGGCAAACTGGCGGCTGCCATTCGGGCCGGTGCCAAAAAGAGCGATCTACTTAAGCAGCTAAAAGGTTAGTTGACAGTCACGTCCAACCAGGCGTAATTGCCCATGCTCCAGGGGTTTCCACCTTCTAAGATTGGCTGGAAGTATTCTCGGTAAAGGCCGGTTTTCATAGATGCCGGCGCAGTCAAAGTGAACTGGAATTTGGCAATTTGGCCTGGTTGGACGACGTGCTGGTTGGTTGCCAAAGTTGTACCATTGCTTTCATAGACGGCGCTGAATATTAGATCCGGCCGACTGGGTGTTGCAAAGGCAGCGCTAAACTGGCTGATGCGATTGATCGGATTTGTTGCCGCCATATGTACGGGTTTGAGGCCGGCAGTGACTGAGGTATCGTCCAACCAGGCTAAGTTACCGACGTTTTTGTACGAGATGAAAACACTGGCCGTATTGCCACGGTGAATTGTTGGGTAAGCTGACTGAGTGTAGAACTGGGCTTTATTGCTGGCCGCTGCGACAGTCACGTCCAACCAGGCGTAATTGCCCATGCTCCAGGGGTTGCCACCTTCTAGAATTGGCTGGAAGTATTCCCTGTAAGTACCGGTTGCCAAAGTTTGCGGCGCTGTTAGTACGAAACTAAATTTGGCGATTTGGCCAACTTCTACACGGTGTTGGTTGGCAGCCAGTGTTACGCCGTCACTTTCATATACGGCGCTAAAGTTAAAATCCGGCCGGTCAGTTTTTGCGAAGGCTGCGCCGAATTTACTGGCGCGGTTGATCGGATTGGTCGCTGCTAAGTGCACAGGATGTACTCCGGCAGTAATTGAGGTGTCATCCAGCCAGGCCACGTTGCCGGTATTCTTGAATTCAAAGAAAGCAGGGGAGGCGGTGTTCTGGGCAATTGTTGGCGCGCCGTTAGACTCACTGTGGAAAGTAGCTTGGTAAACCGGCTTTGGCACGGTGACATTTACCTGGGTATTAGTAGCTCCAATAGTGCTGCCACTAATGGCTGGCGCGACGCTAAAGCTGTAAACTTTATCGGTGATCGGCGCATCGTAAGTTACGGTAAAGCTGCCAGTTGCGCCCGGTGCTACCGATGTTTGATTGAGCGGGGCCAGCACCGTGTTGCTGATCCAGCTGCTGTCTTTCAGCGCCGAAGCATCGCCGTTGACGACTTGCAGGTTGGTAGTAGCTGATGACCATGTGGTAGTGCCACTATTTCGGAATGAATAGCTAACCGTTTTGGTAGCTAGAGGATTGATCGTGGTATTGGCAGTTGGCGCCATAGCCACTGCGCCATCAGGCTGGACATTGATAGTCAGCCAAACGGACACGCCATTGCCCATGATGCCGCTACCGCCTTCGTTTACAGGCGCGAAGTATTCTTTGTAAGCCCCGGCAGGGTAGTTTTCCGGTACGGTGAAAGAGAAGGCGAATTTAGCCATTTCATTAGGCTGGACAACGTGGGGATTGGTTGAATAAGCTACGCCACTGCTGTTATAAACCGTATCAAAATTGTTGGCCGGCCGGCTACTGGACCCCCAGCTGCTGCTAGCAAAAGTGCTGACCCGGTTCGTCGGGTTGGTAGTCGCCAGGTGAATTGGCTTGGTGCCAGAAGGTGCTTTGCTTATTGATGTGTCATCGTACCACGGTGCGTTACTGGTGTTTTTGTAAGTTAAGAAAACTTGGGCCGTTTGGCCACCCCGTTGGTTGGTCGCTGCTGATTGGTTGAACCACGACGCAGAGTAGACCGGGTTAACTGTGATAGTAAACCACGGGCTGGTTGGCTTGACTGGAATAATGCCGCTGCCACCCTCATTAACTGGCGTAAAGGTCTCTTTGTAGGTACCGGCCAGGTAATTGGCAGGCACGGTTATCACGAAATCAAAACGCGCGCTTTCGCCAGGCGCCACGGCGTGAGGATTGGTGCTGTACAGGTTACCATTGATGTCATAAACAGCTGCGAAGTTGTTAGTCGGCCGGTCATTGCTACTACCCCAATTGCCACCGGCAAAATCGCTGGAACGGTTGATCGGACTCATAGTAGCCAGGTGTGTTGGCTTAGCCCAGTCCGGCGCCTGGTTGTTGTCAACTGACGTTTGGTCGTACCAAGTCGTACTGCCGTTGTTTTTGAAAGTCATAGACACGGTTGCAGGTTGGCCTGGATCAAGCGCCGGGTTGGATGATTGGCTGACCCACAAGGCCTGGTAAGCATCGGCGAAAGTCGGCCCGAACCAATCAGTGAAAATATTAAAGAAATGTTGGTTGCCGGAGAAGTGGGGCGTGTACCAATAAAGCGCCGCCGTTGCGCCGTTATCCATATGTACAGTCTGGCCGTCAATTGTGTCGTTGCCGTTATAGTTGGCAGCGCCACCGCATTGGCTGGGGCCGCGCGAAAGGAAGCCCTGGGTCATCGGTCCACCGTAACAAGAGGTCGGATCGTCGGAATTATCCCACTTGTCACCATTCTGGGGGTAGTTGGTGTGCTGGACGTTCCAGTTGACATTGCCTTGCGACCGTTGTTCGCCGAATTTGAACAGCCAGGCAGCGTGGATCAGCTGCTGTGAAAAACCGGCCTTGGCGGCGCTGTTGACGCAAGTACCGCTGATAGATGTAACAGTATGGCCGTTCAGGCTGTAAAGGTTCACATTTTTGTAAGTGTAACTGCCTTGGCTGTCGGGGCAGCCGTAACCGACAGCGCTCACATAGCGCCAACTGCTACAGCCGGAGCCCCCTGTTACCAAACCTTCTTCTTTCTCCAAAGTAGATATCAAAACTTGCGGGTTAAGCCCGTAGGCTAGCGAAGCGTCATAAATTACCTGGCCAGCACTGACGTCTTTGCCGTAAGTGTAGCCGCCACTGGGCGAATAGCCGGTTGGATCAATTGCCTGGAATCCATTATTGGGGCTAATGCAACTGCTAGAAAAACCGTTTAGGAAAGTATTGATCTGGCCAATGCTCATCGTCGCCGTGTTATCAAAGACAGGATCGTCAATAATCCGGTTTTTATTGAACGTGGCAGCATTGGCAAAACTAACAAATGCCAATCCAGTAACCACCGCAAAGCTTACGGCCGACATAGTCCAGCGCTTCAAACTCATGGCTGAACCTCTAACTTGTCGGAATAATCAGCGCTTTTAGTTTGGTCTTTTAAGGTAGCAATGGCTTTAACCGACCAACTACCTTGGCCAAGGCTGTACTTAGCTGGTGTCCAGTTCCAGTACGCGGCGCCGTTGGTGTCTGTTACTTCAGCCGGCAAACTTTCTTGCTGGTCGCCGTCCGTAAAGACGATCTGGCAAGTGGCGCCGGGCGTAGTGTTGCAAACCGAAGCGATTACGGTATTCGAACTAACCTGGTTACTGCTGATAAAGTTGCCAGTCGGCGTCAATAAGCTTCCTGAGGTTCCGACAATGGTTTTGTCGCCACCGTTACTGCTGGGCTCCGGTTGGCCAGGGCTGCCAGCCGGCTTGTCGGAAGATTTTGTATCACCCTTGTTTTGGCTGGCTGAAGCCGAAGCCGCGTGCGGTGTAGGCTTGGTTTTGGCAAACAGGTGAATCTGGCCGGTAACTTCCAAACCGGCAATTACGCCAAGGAATATCAGCACAAAAAGTGTGATTAAAACGCGCTTAGAAATATGAGTTTGACGAGCCATAGACATGTTTATTTTAGATAAATCACCTCATTAAACTGTACCATTTTTAACTGCTATCTGTCAAAGATCCTAAGCCTGGCTTAAAACCAGCTGATAAGTGTTATACTAGCCAAATCGTGCAGCGTTTCAGGATGGTATTTAAAAAAGCTTGTCGCCGTGCCACAGTCCTGGTGGCCAGCAACGCCTTTTTCTATTTGATAATCGCAGCCGCTGTTTTACAAGCTTGCTGGTACATCTTTACGATTGGACCAGGCATTAATGATGAAGGCCGTCACCTGGCCAACATAGCCATTTACTCCCACCACATCAGCCCGTTCCTGGGCAAGCAAAATTCGTCATGGGATAAGTTGGGCGAAGTGGTGCGCGATGGATCGTTCATGTTCTATTACCTTATGGGGTGGCTGCTGCGACTAATTCGACTGTTTACTAGCGACCAAACGGCTCAAATAATTGCATTGCGCTTGATCTGCACGGCTTTCTTTGCCAGCGGTATTGTCTTGTATCGCAAAGTTTTTTTGGCACTGCGATTACCAAAAAGTGTTACGCACGGCCTGCTTCTGTTCTTCATAACTATACCGACGGTCGCCATTTTGCCGGCCACGGTAAATTATGACAATTTAGCTTTTCTGTTGTGCGCAGTGCTGCTACTGCTTGCGATTCGAGCAATTCAACAAAAGGCCATCAGCTTTCCAATCCTGGCCGGGATAGTCATCACTGGGCTGTTCATGTCGGTGGTAAAGTGGTCGTCGGTCGGGCTGTTTTTGCCGATAATATTATTTGTTGCTTATGACTTGTGGCGTAAATTTGGTTTCAAGTCGGCAGCCAGTCATATATATACGGCGGCTCAAAAAACGCGGCGATTGCCGCTCGTCTTGCTTTTGGTTGGTTTGGTGATCGGCTGCCTGTTATTTATTGAGCGACCGGTCGCTAACACCTTGCGTTATGGCAAGCCTGAGCCGTCGTGCCAGGCGGTGATCGGCGTCAAGCGGTGCCAAGTTTTCCCGGACTACAACAGCTACCACTGGCTTCTCGTCAACAAGCCCGCCAGTTTCCGGCCGTACGACCCGGTTCAATACGTTTTTGTGCTGTGGGAAAAGCGCATGGTAGTCACTGCCGACAACGTGCTGGAACGCGGCAGCGCCAGTGAACTGCCAGTGATGCTGGTGCTTTATTCAACGCTTGGTGTTGCCAACGTTGTGTTGATATTGCTGTATGCTCGGGATATATTCAAAAATAATCGTGCTCACCAGTTACTAGGTTTTACAGCGCTCTTCTACACTGCGTTGCTGCTGTTTACTGAATACCAGTCATATGTAACGTATGGCCAATTGACAGCGGTCCGCGCACGCTATTTAATCCCAGTTTTGCCAATTCTAATGTACTTTGCCACGTTGTCCGCAATTCGCCTATTTGGCAAACGAAAACAGTTGCTGGTGCCGATCGCTGTGGTATTGTTGCTGGCCTCAACGCAAGGGGGCGGCATAATTACTTACTTGCTAACAACTCCGCAAAATCTCTATTGGGATAAACCAGGCGTCAAAACAGTCAATACCGATCTGCAAAAATTCCTAGATCCGCTTGTCAAAAGTTAAATTTTTCTTTAAATGGTTGCCAACTTAAAAGCGGCAGCTTAAAGTTAGGCTTAACTAAAAGGAGGGCGGTTTATGACAGTTTCAGTTGGACCAAAAAAGCAAAATCTCATTTGGGCCGTAATTATAATTGCATTTTTAATTGGTGCTATTGGCAGCTGGGCAATTTGGCATAACCAATCCACTAGCCAAAAATCTTCGCAGACACCCAAACTATCTGTAGACAAGCCTAAAATTGCAGCCAATCCATATGCTGGTTGGCAAACTTTTACTGATAACTCAACACCTGATAGCGGCATCAGTTTTAAATATCCTTCACCGTGGAAGCCCACCACAAGCGGCAAAGCCTATGCCTGGCAACTAGTTAACTCAACCACAGACGTAGAAACGATCACTGGCCGGACTATCTTTCTTCCAGCTAGCACTACACCCGAACAAGAATGGACAAAATGTAGCTCTGCCGATGCATGCGGGCCCGCGCCAGGGGACACTGTAATCTCGGCAAAGAACATCACAGCAAACGGCTTGGTTGCCTACCAAACCCAAGAGAGTAATTCGTCAAACACTTACTACACCACTGTCTTCAAAAGTCCTAAGCCAACGAGCGATGGAACCGCTTTTGTTGAATTGACCATCAATAATCCAGACGCCCAAGCCTTGGTTACCTACCAGAAGATTGTCCAGAGCGTAAGTTTTAACTAGTCAGTTACTTTTACAATTTAAATTTTCGTTGCTGGGAGAGCGACCTACGAAAGGAGAGACAATGCGTCTCGAACAACTCCCAACAACATCAGAACAAACGGTTTTGCCGCACAAGCCAGAAGCTGTATTGGAAAAGCTTCGCTTTAATCTTGGCCGGTTGGCGGCGGCAAGCGCCCTAACGCTAGCTTCACTAGTTGGTCTGGAAGCCACCAGTCCTATTCCGGCGCAGGCCGATAGTGTATCCACCACCTATAGTGATTTGGGCTACCCATGGAAAGATGCCCCTTGTGAGTTTGGCAGTGCCGGCGGCGCAACATGCACTAACCCTAAAGATCCAAGCGATAAATACGACTGGGGCGAATACATTAACGGCGCGTTCCAGCAGTATCGCAACGGCGCGTTTGAGTATAGGAATTGCACCGACTGGACAGCTTACCGAATCAACCAAGTTTCCGGCGGCAAGGTCACTGTACCAGGCAGTTTTGGTAACGGGGGGCAGTGGTATGCCAACGCTCCCAGCAGTGAACGGTCAGGTTCGCCAAAAGCTTGGGATGCTGCAGTTGTACCAGGCAATCCCGGCCATGTAGCTTTTGTTGAGTCAGTCAACTCCGTTGACCCCGGCAATCCGTTGAACGACAACATCACCGTTTCCGAATATAACCATGATGCCCAAGGTGATGGCGACGAGCGAACCGGCCGAGCTGGCGACATGGGCTTTACTGAATTTGTCGACTTTGGCGTTCATCCGTCTTCGACCAGCCCGTTGCCAAATTCCCCTAAGCCCAGGGATGATTTAGTGGCCTTTCAGCCGAGCACTGCCAGCTATGTGCAGGGCAGCAGCCTTGGTAATGGCCAATTCAACTGGGGCGGAACTAACCTTACGCACATGACTACACCAAGTGAATTCAAGCTGGGTGATATCAACGGCGACAACAAAGCCGACATTGTCGACATAGAGGCATCTGGCGGTGTCGCCAGGTATATGGTTGGCACCAGCCAAGGAAACGCCCACTTCAACTGGCAGTACACCAATCTAAAGAATATGACAGTCCCAACCCACTTTGCCCTCGGTGATTTAAACAATGATAACAAAGATGACATCATTGCCTTTGAACAAACCAGCCCAGGAGTCGGGCGCTATATGCAAGGCACCAGCAACGGTGACGGCAACTTCACATGGGCCTACACAAACCTCAAGAATATGGGAACACCTAACTATCTCGAACTCGGGGATATTAATGGTGACCACAAAGCCGATATTGTAGCCGTAGAGCCAACTTCTAACGGTGTGCGCTACATGGTTGGTTTCAATCAAGGTAATGAGCGGTACAGCTGGGACTACTCGAATTTAGTTAGTATGGCAAAGCCTACAGGTTTTGAGCTGGCCGACATTAATGGTGACAACAAAGACGACATCATAGCGTTTGAGCCTACCGGCAATGGCTTTGGCCAGTACATGATAGGCAATAGCCAGGGTGATGGCAGGTTCTCGTGGCAGCACACAAACCTCAGTAATATGGGCATTCCTTCTAGCTTTGCTGCCGGCGACATCAACGGTGACGGTGATGCTGACATCGTAGCCTTCGAATCAACAGGCGCTAATACGGGACGTTACATGCGCGGCATTGGGCAAGGCAACGGCGTGTTCGCATGGGACTACACTAACCTGACGAGTGAACCCAAGCCAAGTGACATCGAACTTGGCGACTTCACTGGCAACTAGCCCTGACCAAAGGCTGTAAAACTGTCGCTTCGAGGTGGAACAGATCTAGAGATTTTGGTATCATAAGTGCCAATGATAGTAGTCATTATCGCCGGAGGGTCCGGGACACGCCTTTGGCCATTGTCGACACCGGATTACCCGAAGCATTTGCTGAAGATTAACGGCGATGACCGGTCGCTTTTGCAGCACACCTTTGACCGTGCGCGCAGCCTGACAGATAAGATTTACATTGTCTCCGACAACAGCCACATCCAGCATGTTCGTGACCAACTGCCGGACTTGGGCGACGATGCTTTCATCGTCGAACCGGCTCGCCGCGGCACGGCCAGCTGTATTTTGGCCGCACTGGTTAAGATTGAACAATCTGGTGCAGCGGACGAACCAGTCGCTTTTATGGCCGCCGACCATTACGTTCGTGACCTGGCGGGCTTTGCGCACAGTTTCAACCTGGCCGCCGAAAACTCCCAAGCCCACAAACGCATCGTTCTGGTTGGAGTTGAGCCAGACTACCCGGCAACTGGCTTTGGTTACATCGAAAAAGGCGCCGTACTCGACGAAAAAACATTTGTCTTTAATGTCCAGAGTTTCAAAGAAAAGCCAGATCTAGAAACTGCCAAAGCTTATATGAATAGCGGTAATTACCTCTGGAACTGTAGTTATTTCATTGGTTCGGTAAACACCTTCAAGCACGTTATGCAGACCGCCGCTCCAGACATGCTTGGCAGTTACCAGAATTTACTGTCAGCCACTGCAGATAGCTACAACGATGTTTACTTAGGCCTGGAAAACATCTCCATCGATTACGCCTTGATTGAAAAAGTACAAGACCTATTGGTTGTGCCAGCCTCGTTCGACTGGATGGATTTGGGTTCTTACGGTGACCTGCACAAAGCTGCCGGTAGCGATGAAAACGGCAACCATGTAAGTGGCGATGTCGAGATCGAAGATGTGCGCAATTCCTATATACATAACGCCGAAGACAAACCAGTTGCCGTCATCGGACTCGACAACGTAGCTGTCGTCAACACACCACGCGGCATTGTCGTAACACGCAAAGATTTGTCTCAAAAAGTTGGTGACGTCAGTAAGCGAATAGGAGCCCGCGACGAATGAAAAAACTGATTGCTTTTGATCTAGACGGCACGCTCGCGCCTAGCAAGTCGCCGGCACCGGACCGTATGGCCGAAGATTTGAGCAAACTGCTCGAAAAATTCCACGTTTGTGTGATTTCCGGCGGCAAGTTCGAACAGTTTGAAAAGCAACTGCTCAGTAGTTTACAAACTGCTCCCGTGCTTTTGGAAAAACTGCACATCATGCCCACCTGCGGCACGCGTTACTACCGTTATGCAGCCAATGACAAAAAGTGGATCCAAGTTTATGCGGAAGATTTCAAAGAAGGCGAAAAGGCTAAAATAATCGATGCGCTGAACAAAGGTTTTGACGACCTGAACATGCGCGCCGACAAAACTTATGGCGAGTGCATCGAAGACCGTGGTAGCCAGGTCACATTCTCTGTGCTTGGCCAAGACATCGTCGACGAACTGGGGATGGAAGGCGTTGAACTAAAAGAAGCCTGGGATCCTGATAATTCAAAAAAACTAGCGCTGCGCGACTACATCCAGCCATTAATTCCGGAATTTGAAGTCCGCGTTGGTGGTGTGACCAGCATTGACGTCACCAAAAAAGGCATCGACAAAGCCTATGGTATGCATAAGTTGATGGAAGTATTGGAGATTTCTAAAGAAGACATTTTGTTCATCGGTGACCGGCTGCAAGAAGGCGGCAATGATTACCCGGTCAAGGCTTTCGGCATTGACTGTTTAGAGATTTCACAGTGGCAGGAAACAGCGTTGGCAATTGAAGCAATTTTACACGTTGTCTAAAAACGAAAGGCGGGAGTTTAAAGTATGAAAGTTACAGTTGTTGGTACCGGGTACGTTGGACTAGTTACCGGGACTTGTTTCGCAGAAGTCGGCAACGACGTAACCTGTATCGACATTGACGCCGCCAAAGTCGAACGCATGCGCCGCGGCGAAGTGCCAATTTATGAACCCGGCTTGGCCGAAATGATGCAGCGCAATTTGGGCGACGGACGACTGCACTTTACGACCGATTTGGCCGAAGGTGTTGCAAGCGCCGAAGCTATCTTTTTGGCCCTGCCAACCCCACCCAATGAAGACGGCTCAGCCGATTTGTCTTACGTTTTAGGCGTCGCCGACCAACTCGGACCACTGCTCAAAGACTACGTCGTGATCTTAAATAAAAGTACTGTTCCAGTCGGCACCGCCGAAAAAGTCTATGCCGCGATTGCTAAAAACACCAAGTCGAAATTTGACGTCGCGTCCAACCCGGAATTTTTACGCGAAGGCTGCGCAGTCAAAGACTTTATGGAACCCGACCGCGTGGTAGTTGGCGTCAGTTCTGACGCAGCCCGCGAACTTTTGGAAAGACTTTACGAACCATTTACCCGCCAAGGCGCGCCGCTATTGATCATGGACGAGCGTTCGGCCGAAATAACCAAATATGCTGCCAACTCATTTTTGGCTACCAAAATCAGCTTTATGAACGAGATCGCTAACCTCTGTAATTTACTGGGCGCCAACGTCGACAGTGTGCGAATTGGCATCGGCAGCGACGACCGCATTGGCAGCCGCTTCCTATTCCCGGGCATTGGCTACGGCGGTAGCTGTTTCCCTAAAGACGTTCAGGCTTTGCAGCAGACTTCCAAAGAAACCGGCTATGATTTTAGGATTATTGACGCCTTGATCGATGTTAACGAGCGTCAAAAACACATCCTAACCGAGCGACTCAAAAACCACTACAAAGGCCAGCTAAGTGGCAAGCACTTTGCGTTGTGGGGACTAGCCTACAAACCGGACACCGACGATATCCGCGAAGCGCCATCACTCTACTTGATTGAAGATCTCCTGGCTGCCGGGGCGACGGTGACAGCTTACGACCCCGAAGCCATGGACAATGTTCGTCGCCGCTTTGAAGGTAAGGCTGGACTGGAATTTGTCGATAACGAATACGACGCGCTGGAAGGCGCCGACGCGCTATTGATCGCCACCGAATGGTCACTCTTCCGCGAACCGGATTTTGATAAGATCAAAAGTTTACTCAAAGCACCAGCGATCTTCGACGGCCGCAACATCTACGAACTCAAAGATATGGAAAGCCACGGCTTTCACTACGAATCCATCGGCCGTTCAACCGTCACGCCAAAGAACTGAGTTCACATCCTCGTCATCCCAGCCCCAGCCTTCGCTGGGGTAAACTCCAGCTGGGACCCAGAATGTTCCTGCGCTTGTCGTCCCCGATTTATTCGGGGACCCAGAAAAATAAGCCGCTGGAAGCGGATGCCTGGTAGTAAAACCTTTGCTAGCTCTCTTGTCTTTCATTCTTTTTGTTCGCAAAAAGAACCAAAAACTCCCCGGACGTCAACCAAACACTACTGACCAGCCAGTCACTATGACCACGTCGCCAGAATGCAAACATCCCTTAAACCCGTTCTAGTTTCACTAACGACACTTGGCTCTTCCCAACTTCACATTGGCGATGGGCTTATCTAAGAACCAAGAACGAATAGCCAAGAACTATTCAACAGTGACAGACTTAGCCAGGTTGCGTGGTCGGTCAATGTCCAAGCCGCGAGCTTCGGCGATGTAGTAGGCAAATAGCTGTGCCACGATTACGCTAATTATCGGTTGAGTTTGCTCTAACGATTCCGGTACAAAAATTACATCGTCTGCCAATTCTTTGATCTGTTCATTGCCTTCGTTGGCAACGGCGACAACGCGGCCACTTCGGGCTTTAATCTCCTGGATGTTGGACATCGTTTTTTCCAGCAACGACGAGTTAGTCGCAAACACAAAGGTCGGGAAGTTTTCGTCTATCATGGCGAGCGGTCCATGTTTCATTTCACCAGCGGCGTAACCTTCGGCGTGCAAGTACGATATTTCTTTGAGCTTAATCGCACCTTCCATGGCGGCAGGATAGTTGTGGCCACGGCCGATGAATAGGAAGTCACGAGCATCTTTGTACTTAAGCGCAACTTCTTTGATGCGGTCAGCTTGGTCCAGCACAGCCTGGGCTTTACCCGGCAAATGCTCCAGCTCTTCCAATAATGGTTGGTAGTGTGGCGAGTTGCCTTTGCTAAGGTATAGAGCCATCAGCAGCAAAACGGTGACTTGGGCAGTGAAGGCCTTAGTGCTAGCCACTGCGCGTTCCGGACCAGCGTGGCAGTAAACGCCAGCGTCAGTCATGCGGGCAATCGTGCTGCCGACGGCATTGACGACGCCGAGTTCCAAAACGCCATAATCTTTAACTTTTTTGAGTGAGCTGATGGTGTCAGCAGTTTCGCCAGATTGCGAGATAGCGATCAGCCCAGTGCTGCGCGAAAACGGCTCGTTGCGGTAAATAAATTCGGAGGCTTGTTGGACTTCGGCCGGGATTCCGGCAATTTCCTCGAAGTAATATTCGCCCAGCAGGCCGGCATAACTGGCCGTTCCGCAGGCAACCAGAACCAAACGGTCCAAATAGTCCAGCTGGGAAGCGACACTTTCCAGGCCACCGAGTTTGACTAAACTTTGGGCAGGCAACGCACGACCAAGCGTGGCTGATTGGATAGTTGCCGGGATCTCAAAGATTTCCTTCAACATGAAGTTAGGGAAGTCGCCGCGCAGTGCTTCTTCGTTGTCAAAGTCGATTAGTTCGGCTTTTGGCTCAACCGCTCCACCTTCTTTGATGTTGTCAATTTTTACTTCGTTGGCTTTGATAACGGCCATGTTGTAATCCTCGAGGTAAATGACTTTTTTGGTGTGTTCCATGATAGCCGCCGGGTCGGATGCCAGAATGTGTTCACCATCGCCAACACCAATCACTAGTGGGCTGGACAGCCGGGCAGCGTAAATCGTATCCGGATCTTTGGTTGTGATGGCGGCAATCGAGTATGCGCCGCGAATGTCGCGCAACATGGCACGAAAAGCTTCTTCAAAAGTCGGCAATTGCTTGGAATAGTAATCAATCAGGTTTGGGATAACTTCGGTGTCTGTTTCGGAATTAAAAGTGTAGCCGGCTGCTTCAAGTTTGGCTTTAAGTTCGGCGAAGTTCTCGATGATACCGTTGTGGACCACGAAAATTGTCTGGTCATTATTAGTTTGCGGGTGTGCGTTTGGTACGGTCACACCGCCGTGGGTTGCCCAGCGCGTGTGGCCGATTACCAGCGGCGCACTCAAATGTGCTTCCTCAACTTCTTTGACCAAACCTTCAACGCGGCCAACTTGCTTTAAGACCTTGCTTTGAGATCCATCAATTGTCGCGACTCCGGCTGAGTCGTAGCCACGATATTCCAAGGCCGTCAAGCCGTCCATGACCAACTCAACACCAGATCGATTACCGATGTAGCCGACGATGCCGCACACTAGACAATCCTCCGGATTGCCAGTGACCATTGACCATTGACCATTGACCTTGCATGAGCCATAAACCGTTGACCGTTGAATGCGGCTGCATGGCTAAAGGCTAATTGATAATGCATGGTAAATGGCTAATGGTTAACGGCTAATTGACTTGTCTATATATGATCGCATGTTTTGGCGAAAAGCAGTAGCCGAGAAGTTGGCAGCGTGCTCGGAAATAGCAACGTAGTCAAAGTTCTTATTTTGGGCTTCTTCCAGCGTTTTGACCACATCTTTGACGGTAAGTTTATCGAAGAACAGGCCGGTTTTGCCGGGTACCACGTAGTCCAGCGGGCCGCCTTTGCTGTAGGAAATTACCGGCGTACCGGCAGCCATGGCTTCAACGGCTACGACGCCAAAATCTTCAACGTTAGTCGGGAAGATGAAACCCAGCGCCGTTTGGAAATGGTTGACGATGTCGTTGTCACTGACGTTGGTCAAAAAGGTGACGTTGCGATCGGCCAGTTTTTCTAGGTGACGATGTTCCGGCCCATCACCTATGACAATCAACGGCACTTTGAGTTGGTTGCAAGCCTCAACTGCCAGGTCGAAGCGTTTATACGGCGTTTGCCGACCGGCTGTTACAAAACCATGCCGCAGCGGCGGATTGGCCGGCAGCTTGAAGCGGTCGACTTCAACTGGCGGGAAAATAACTTCCGAATCACGGCGGTAGTACTTTTTGATAGTCGACTGGGTGTGGGTGGAGTTGGCAATCATCACAGTTGGTCGTTTGGCCACCCGGTAGTCCCAGCGACGCAATGGCGTAGTTAGCAGCCTAAGCCCTAAACGTGCCAGCCAGTTTAATCCCAGCGGAAAGCCCGGGTTCTTTAAATATTCTTCGTGGCGAACCCAATAATATTGCGTGGGTGAGTGACAATAACAGATGTGCAGTGTGTTTGGCCCGGTCTTTACGCCCTTGGCTTCAGCGCCGCTACTACTCAAAACCAAATCGTAATCGCTAAGGTCTAGCCGGCTAAAAGTCCAAGCCCGCAATATCGGCAAGAACTTTTTGAAAGTCGTCGGCAGGTGCTGCAACGAGGTGGTGCGAACGTCGGCTTCGTTGAACCAGTCAATTTTGGATGGGTCGTATTGCGAAGTAAAAATCGGCGCGTCTGGATACATGCGGTGCAGTTCCCAAACCACGCGCTCAGCTCCGCCAATGCCCGTCAGCCAGTCGCAAACAATTGCGACTTTCAATTTTTTGGCGGCACTCACGCCCGGGTTCCTTTATGCCACAGCACCACCCAAACAGTCTTGATCAAGATCACGATGTCGCCCCAAAACGACCAGTTTTGTACATAATACAGGTCTAATTTGCGACGCTCTTCAAAGCTTAAATCCGCCACACCAGAAATTTGGGCAAGTCCGGTCAAGCCGGACTTCACGCTCAATATCAAATTCTTTTCGGCTGATTTGTCCAGTTCGCTGGCCACCAAAGCTCGCGGCCCAACCAGGCTGATGTCGCCGCGAATAACGTTAAATAGCTGCGGTAATTCATCCAAACTGTTGCGGCGCAGCCAACGGCCAAACAGTGTAAAGCGCGGGTCTTTGGCCAATTGGTCACCGTTTTCGCGGTAAGTTTTGGCAAGTTCTGGTTTGCCGAGTTTTTCAAAAGCTTCTTCGGGGCTCAGGCCAGTGAAACGTTTTTTGGTGGTACGGAACTTAAAGATATTCACAGTAGTATCAAAACGGGTAAGGCGTGATTGCTTAAACAATGCCGGGCCACCGCCAAGCCTGATGATCAATGCAAACAGCAGCATGAAAGGCGAGACGATCAGCAGCAACAAACTGCCCAGCAAAATGTCGGTCAAACGTTTGACGATACGACCCCAACCAACTAGCGCGGTTTGGTGAACAGCGATGATTGGCACAGTCTGGAACAGGTCAACTTCAATATTTCCAACGAATAGCTCGCTGTTGCCCGGCACGAAACGGTAAGCGATGTGGTGCTCTTGGGCAAAGGTCAAAATTGCGTCGTTATCTTCGGCATTAGCGTAAAGTTCAGTCTGGATAATGGTGTGTAGTTGCCGGCCATGCAGGGCTTCGATTGCTTCTTCAAAACTTTTATAAGTTTGATGTGGAGAGTCCTTGTGCAGCGGATGTTTGATGCCACCGACTACACCCAGGATTTTATAACCAGTGGCATCAACATCATGGAGTGCCTCAATCAACCGGTGGGTTGTTTTGGTATCACCGACCAACAGCAAATTGTTAATGCCTATCCCATAATGGAAAAGTTCGCGCCGGACTCCGCGGGCAATGGTTCGAAACAGCAGCGCTACCACAAAAGCTAGGCCAAAACCGTAAAGTGTCACCAACCGTGCCGGAAAGATAGTCGTGTTGGTGATGTAGGCATAACTGATCGCAAATAAAATGCCAATGAAGGAACCAACCAGCAAGCGGCCAAGTTCACTGAAGCGCTTGGTGTAAACCCTTGGGTTGTAAAGTCCGAGCAGGGCGAAAATCAAAATCCAAAATGGCAGCAAACTAACAAGTATCGTCAGGTAGGTGTGGGCATGGACGTGGGCGCTGAGCGGCGTGTGGTCCAGCGAGACGCGCAAAATGTAAGCGATGCTAAAAGCAGCCGTGATGGCCAAGGCATCACCGATGACGAGGAAGAAGTTGTAGACGAGCGAAGCGTTATTTTTCATCAGCAATCTGATATAGTTGTCAGCGAGTATACGCTGTTAGCGCGTTCGGTTTATAGATACGTACTATACTAAATTGTAGCACTCATGAGCCCTATTTAAGTGAAAGCATCAACCCTGAAGTTCGTGACCTTGGATTGGTCCAGCAAGCTAAGCATGCTGATCCTGCTGCTAATGCCATTCCATGCTTTCCTGACGGTTTGGGGATCGAGCCTGTTTGGACACTACATTACGTTGCGTCTTTGGAAAGAAGTTTTGTTGGTGATTTGCGCCATCGGCGTCTTATTATTACTGGCCCTGGACCACAAAATACGCAGCCATACAATTACCCGCCGGTTGGTTTGGACTATTTTTGCCTACATGATCTTTACCGTAATTTGGGGACTGTTGGCACTTAACCAGCACGATGTTACGGCCAAAGCACTGGGTTACGGTTTGATCATCAACCTGCGCTTTTTGGTCTTTTTCCTGGTGACTTGGTCGGCTGCCTTACGGCTAGGACGGTTACGCAAAACCTGGCGCGGGCTAGTGCTAGTGCCGGCTGTCATAGTTGTTGCCATTGGCTTGCTTCAACTTTTAGTTTTGCCGCATGACTTTTTGCGTCATTTTGGTTACGGGCCGACTACCATTCCGGTAGCTGAAACCGTCAACCACAACGCCCATTACTTCCGCCTGTTTTCAACCTTGCGTGGCGCTAATCCACTGGGAGCATATTTAGTGATTCCGATCACGCTAGTCACAGTACTGATGCTGCGCAAAACCCGCAACTGGCTGTATGCAACTTTCTTGGCCGCGGCCGTAGTCGTGCTGTTCTTCACTTACTCACGCAGCGCCCTAGTCGGCACGGTTTTAAGCGTATTGGTAGTGTTCTTCCTGGCGCGGCTATCATCAAAAGCCCAGCGTTTTGCATTGATCGGCAGCGCTGTTTTCTTAATCGTTTTGGCGGGGTTGGGCGTAGCTTTGCGAGACAACACCCACGTCCAGAACCTGCTATTCCACACACAGCGTAATTCATCAATCAAATCAACTTCCGACGCCGGACACTTTACGGCGCTACGCTCCGGCTGGGATGACTTTATGGATCACAAACTCGGCCGTGGTCCGGGTACGGCCGGTCCAGCCAGCTACTACAACACAGGCCATCCGGAACGGATCGCCGAAAACTATTACATCCAAATTGGCCAGGAAGTCGGTGTGATCGGTCTCGGCATCTTTTTGCTGATCAACGCCGGCGTCGGCTATTTGCTGTGGCTACGCCGTGATGATCCGTTGGCGCTTAGCCTGTTCGCCAGTTTGATTGGCCTGAGTTTCATCAACTTGCTATCGCATGCGTGGACTGACGATACGCTGGCCTACATTTGGTGGGGACTGGCCGGCATTGCCATGGTGCGCTTGCCGGGTGAACCAACTGAAGAAAAGTGATGTTCGGCCAGCTCGTTAAACGTTTGCTAGACAAATCTTCCAAAGCTGATTTTGCCGCTCAATTCGCCAAATATATGGCCGGCGGCGCGTTGTATTTTTGGGTCGGCTACGCCGTTTTTGCCATCTGTTATTCGGGCTTTCACTGGAGCTGGTTGCCATCAAAAGTCCTGGCCGACGCTATCGGCTGGTCGCTCAACTATTTAGTGCAGCGCTTTTGGGCTTTCAAAGACCAGATCCACCTCAGCGAAATGCAGCACGCCGGCCGTTATGTCTTTATTGAATCCATCGGCTTTGTTATCGATTACCTAATCATCTGGGGTCTCAAATCTATCGGCATCACCCCGTACATCGGCTTCTTCATCAGCTCTGCGTTCTTCACGGTTTGGTCCTGGCTTTGGTACAAATATTGGGTTTTCCCAGAGAAGAAAACTACTTAATAGCTTGATACGTGTAATCCTTGACGCTCACATAATGTTCCATAAAGTCTGCATCGCAAGATAATTGCAAAACGTAGCGCTCTGGTTTGTGGGCCAAACGATAGTGCAGAGGCTGGTAACTGCCTTCATAGGAAGTGTGAACTGGCATGTCTAAATGGCGAGTTTCTCGTAAAAACTTGTAGTTTTCAAAATGCTCTTTGCCATGCACGATTACCTCGTCGCCAGCAACTCGAAAGCGAATGTCATAATCATCAACAAGATCTGCTGGCGGAGTAGCGTTTTTGATCGCTGCAAAGAATGAACCGGTCTGGCCGTCGTCAGCCAGGTACCAGTACGCAGGATTAGTCTCCGGCCTATAGTGACGACCATCATGCGCTAAACGCAAATGGTTTTTGCCTTGCACGTAGTCGCACTCAACTCCTTTTGGTTTGTAGTGCGGAAGTATTGGAACAAGAGGTGCTGGCCGTGGCGCTGGCTTGTCCGGTGGCGAGGTAGTTTGGCTGGCTGCAGTCGACACATATACGCCGGCGGCCAAAATGAGCTCTAAGGCACCGAGCGTTCGCGTGAAAATTTTGCGCTTGGTCAGTCGTGATCTTTTGGCGTCTAGTGCTGAAGATTCTTCGTCTGGAAATACTGGGGTTATATCAACAGGAATGGGTTCCAACTCTCTTCGCATTTTGCTTATTATTCATTGGAATTGATGAAATGTAAATAGTTGTCTAAAGAAAAGTAGCCGCTATAATAGGGACTGTTATGAACGAAAACCAAACGGGGCAGGGTGCGGCGGACAACAAGATTCGCCCGACCAAGAAGCAAAAACAGCTACTGGATTTCATTGGTCAATTTATAGATGAGCACGGCTACAGCCCAAGTTACCGCGAGATAATGACTGGTCTTAACTACACTTCAGTCGCGACTGTCAGCCTGCATGTTGGCAACCTAATCAAGCGCGGCCATCTGCGCAAACGTGACCACTCGGCCCGTTCGCTAGAAGTAGTTCGTAACTCAACCAATATCCAGGTTACCTCCAACCAAGTTGCGCCCAGCGAAGAAAAATGGCTGGTCGAAAAGATTGAACACGCTTTCCAGCAGATTGAAAACGCTGGCGAAGAACTAGCCGAATCAGGCCTTGATCACCTCTACGTTTTGATCGGCGCACTCAAAGTCTTAGGCCTGGAAGGTGCGGCGCAAAGCTTCATGCCCAGGCTGACGGCACTGAAACAGCGACAAGTTCCAACTACCGACTAAACCATGCAAAGTAGCGGTGTTTATAAAGTCAACGTGGCGGACAAGCCACCAAAGCGGCACCGCAAACTCAAACGATTTATCATCTTCCTGCTTTTTGTGGCGCTGTGTATAGCGGCCTATATCTACATTATTGAACACCTAAAAGTGAAGACCACAATTCACCAGTCTAAAGCCGTGGTGACAAAGATTAACACTGCTCCTAAAACCAAGCACTACATCGAACCTGACTTCACAGTTGATTTGCCAGCCAGCTTCGTAACAGCCGCTGCCCAGCCTTCGTACCGTGATTATGTTTGGCAGTACACCGCTGATGGCAACAGTGAAGAGTTGGTTATTTATGAAGACTCAATCCCCCAAAACATTGGCCTTAACCGTGTCGTGATAGTCAGCAGCAGCGACAACCGCATTGTCGCCAGCAGTGGTGAAGTCTCCGACAATTGCTCGCAGTATACAATTCCCAATGGCACGCGCTATGGTGAGTTTGGCATGTTGGCCAAGTGGCAAGGCGTGGAATTCATCTGCGACTTATCTAATACAGAGCGTGACGTCGTTGGGACCAGCTCAACCGACGGCATCAACACGGTTAAAGTTACCGACGATGCAGCCATCAGCCACAAGTTCTTCTTCGTGCTGACTAACACCGATTTCAGCAATGCCGACTACAGCCCACTATTTACAGCCCTGCAAAGCTTTGCAATGAACTAATTCTGTGTCCAAACGCGTGGTAATAACTACCATATCTAGCGTCCCGGCGCGGTGCTAAACTACTAGACATTAACAAACAAGGCTGGAAGTGTGGTGAGAATCCACGGCAGTGCCGCTACGGTGATATCCTCTCAAGGACAAGTCCGATACAGCTCCTAACATGATCGATTCTCGAGCAAGGACGAATTCGCAAATTAATCCTCTGTTCGTTTTCGACCAGAGGATTTTTTAATGAGTCGTCCAACTCACCTCACAACACCAAAACAGGGTCAAAATGTCTGAGCAATTGCTAGAACGGACCAACAAGCCGCCGGTTAAATCTGTTGCTGAGTTCGACTTTTATGAGGAATCCCAAGCCGAATTCCAGCAATGGTATGGCGGCTTGGCTTTAGAGAACACTGTCCAACTGGAACTTAGGCAGCCAACGGCAAACCTGACGACCAATATTGAGGCCGCCAACGCCGGCTCGGTCGAAGCGCTGGAGATGGTAAGGATCAATGTTGACACTGCCGTCACGGAAGCTGTTTTCAAAGACCGGCATATTCGTCGGGTCTATTTGGAGCGCGACAGTAATGGTGAACTTGTCCAATTTGGACAGCCGAACAAAACGATCCAACGTAACGCTATCGTTGAGCGGCCAAACCGCCACCCACTCTTAAAAGGCATTACCAAAGCCGAAGCAGGCAATAGTTTCTTTATTGACTCGGCATTGCAGACGGCGGAACTGGTCGATAACTACTTTATCGTGGCATCAATTGTGCCGACCGGTGTGCCAGAAAAAGATCTCGGTCATAGTGGTGATGGCTACTTCCTGACTGATTTAACGCTGGCTTTGCAAGCAACAACCGAACAACCCGACGGCCGCGTTACCACTGATTCGGCCTTTATGGCTGGTGTAGAGGCGGGCGAAAGTAAAACGTTTGAAGAGCGAATGAAAACACGCTTTGACATCCGGGCACTCCAGAAAGTCTATGAGTGGCTCGGACAGGAGCCACCAGAGACAGCCCAGGAATTTTTGGAAAATGGCTTGATGATTCCAAAAGCCAAGATGCCGAATGGCTTGACTGACTTTATGCGGTTGTATGATTTGGCAGCAGCTGAAGTCCTGGGCCATGACGTTGAGCGGAATCCTGAACGCTACGAAGACATTTGGGAAGTTTCCAGACAGCGTGAAGCTAGCATCCAAACTGTCCGCGACAAGGTTCTAGAACGAATTTTAGCCGCCGGCCCAACCCTAAAAGGCCGCAGCCCAATGCTCTCAATCACGCTGCTTTGGAAGTTTGTCCGCGAGTACACCGTCCAAGATGCCTTAACCAACCGGTTTATCGACCCCAAAGTTTTTGGACGTGGTGCAGAGCATATTCGTATGGCGCGCATTGGCTACGACAGCGGCAACATTGCCTTGCAGCATGAGGCGATGCGAAACGCCGCGCTGTATTCCGAAATCTCCGGCTGCGGTGGTGGCAGTGGTGGTCGAGGCGGCCGAAATCGCCAAAACGAATCAATCGACAGCCTAATGGAAGCAATCCTGTCTGGTGAACAACTGGACGAAGAACAACTGGAAAAACTGTTCGGCAAAGACGACCTTGGCCCGATGGCCTTTTATTGCCCGGACGGACACCTAAATGTACGCACCGAAAAGAATAAGCAGATCCCTAAATGCCAACACCACGGCTGTAGAGCCAAGGTTAAGTGCTAGCCGCTATAATTAAAGTCATGAACGAACAGCCAACAGCCCAGGAAGAATTCGATCCTTACGCTGAATTAGTAGCCGAAAAGTCGCCATACCTTTTCTGCGATTATTGCCAGTTCTATCCTATCGAGCCGGTTCATGGGCACTTTGTCTGCCCAAGTTGCCACATGCCTACCAAATGTTGCGAAGGCGGGCCGCTTGATGCCTGAACAACTCGCTATACAATCATTACCCGCTGACTTATTGCCGCAGAAGTTTACGTTAACCATGCCACTCGCGGCGTATGAATTATTGTTGCCGGCCCAGGATGAGCTTGATAGTTGGGCCAGGGCTAATGATGGCACTTGGGGTTATTTTGCGGACCGCGACAGCGCTGAAGACCTACTGCACTCTGCGGCGTTTGCAGCTGCTTGGCCGGAAATTGACTTGGGCAATGGGCCACTCGGTTTTAGCTGGCTGCGCTATTCAAAAGGACGAAACCGCTCACCGAGTTATCACTTGGACGCCGATGCCGGTACCGGCATAGCCGGCAAAGTCAATGAACACGGGGTGCCGGCCAATAGGGTTTCGCGGGCGATCGTCAATTTACACCCGCTTGTCGACCGGCATTTTGGCTATCTGGACGCTGACGTAAACCAGCTGAAATGGCAGCAAGACCGTGGCTATATCAAATTGGCTGCCGGCCAGGAAGCAATTGTGGCAGCAACCGAACGGGGAGTGTTGATTAGGCGTCGGGTTGAACAACAAGTTTCCTGTGCGTCGGTGACAGTTAGTCGGGTGGCGCATGCTGGAATAGAAACGGGTGTCGGACATTTCCTGGCAAGCTTTAGTCGGCAGGAATCTGAAAGATGAAGCGGACCGGAATTTACGCTGGAACTTTCGATCCCAGAAATGTCCGGCGGACATTTTCTGTAGACACGAGGGAACCGTCGTGAGAATTGGCATCTACGCTGGAACTTTCGATCCGGTCCATGCTGGACACATTGGCTTTGCCTTGCAGTCCATGAAAGCCGCCAACCTGGACAAGCTGTACTTTTTGCCGGAACGCCAACCCCGCGGCAAGAAAGGCGTCGAACATTTTGGCCACCGCACGGCTATGCTAGAACGCGCCCTGAAGCCCTACCGCAAATTTGGCGTTATAGAACTTGTTGACACTAACTTCAGCGTGGCACGTACCTTACCCCAGCTGCAGCAGCAATTTCCAGATTCGCAGCTGGTTTTCTTATTTGGATCCGATATCGTAAGCAACCTGGCTAACTGGCCCAATGTAAAGCAACTGCTAAAAAGCTCCGAGTTAGTGATCGGCTTGCGTGAACAGGACGACGAAAACGCCCTGCGCCAAACCCTCGCCAACTGGAAAGTCCGGCCAAAAGCCCTAACGATGTTTAAAAGCCACGCGCCAAAAGTATCATCTGGCAAAATCCGCGAAGCACTCCGTCTCAGGCAAAAAACTCCCGGTTCGCTCAAAAGTGTCGAACACTACAGTGACCAACACTGGCTGTACATTTCACTCCAGGACTAACATTGACCAAGCGCTAGCGTTTTGCTAAGATACAACCATCAATTGGTCAAAAGACCATGAGAGACAAAAATCAAACTAAAAAGTGAGCGCTGTTGCTAAAGTATGGGAGCTTTGCTGTCGGCTCGGTGAGAGGTTTTAATGTCAGTCAAAATCAAAGTAGTGGATTCGCCGGTATTAAAGGTACCGGTACACATTGATCGCCCTGATTGGCGCGAGTTTTTATATTACTAGGCTGCTGAACTAATTACCGGAGGACTTGCTGTCGCTGGAAGTGCTCTTGGTCTGCGCGGTGCTGCCAGAACTGGTAGCCGAACCCTTTTTCTTTAGTTCGGCATTCAGGATTTTTTCGAATTCAGATACCGCTTCACCAACTTGGATTTGCCTTGGCTTAGAACCTTTGCCGTCAATAATGAAGAACGTTGGCGTACCAGTAACTTTAAGCTTGGTACCGGCATCCATGTCGGCATTAATGGTGTCGTTAACGGCGCTGGATTGATAGTCGGTGGTGTACTTGGTCAAATTCAAACCGAGTTGCTGGGCGTATTGGCGGAAAAGAGGTGTCGGGTCACTC